>NZ_AXCC01000020.1:0-108256 GCF_000475315.1 Marinobacter sp. EN3 | reverse complement strand
CCGGGCTTCGGTTTCCACCTATCGAGCTGTTCAGAATACAACCAGAACGACCAAAAATCACCCGGATTTTCACCCCTCACCATGGATTCAGGGATCAGGCTTTCAGAATTCGACCTTTATAGAGCTTGCTGCAGTGCGGGCTTTCTCCCGGGCATCCTCTATGGAACTACCCACCGCCAGCGCTACCCCCATTCGCCTCCTGCCTTGTAATTCCGGTTTTCCGAACAGGCGTAGCTGGGTTCCCGGTTGTGCCAGGGCTTCTTCCAGGCCGGTATAGGAAACTTCTGTGGAGCTTCCCTCCGGCAGAATGACCGCCGACGCACTGGGACCATTCTGTCGAACAACAGGAACGGGAATACCCAGTATGGCCCTGGCGTGGATAGCAAACTCGGACAGGTCCTGGGATACAAGCGTGACTAGTCCCGTGTCATGAGGGCGAGGTGAGACCTCCGAGAACCAGACGTTCTCACCCTTCACAAACAGCTCAACACCATAGATGCCATAACCGCCGAGATCTTCCACCACAGCACGGGCGATCTCTTTTGAACGCTGTAATGCCAGGTCATTCATCGGCTGCGGCTGCCAGGATTCGCGATAATCACCATCTTCCTGCCTGTGACCAATGGGCTCGCAGAAGGTTACCCCCTCTTTATGCCCCACCGTCAGCAAAGTAATCTCATAGTCAAAATCGACAAAGCCTTCGACGATTACCCTGCCCTTTCCTGCTCGGCCTCCGGTTTGTGCGTACTCCCAGGCTCTTTCAATATCGGCTTCGGTCTTTACTGTACTTTGCCCCTTGCCAGACGAACTCATCACTGGTTTTACCACCAAGGGAATCCCGACTTCCGCAACCGCCTGCAAATATTCTTCCCGCGTACCCGCAAACCGATACGGTGACGTTGGCAACCCGAGCTCTTCCGCAGCCAACCGACGAATACCCTCACGATTCATCGTCAGGTTCACCGCCCGCGCACTGGGTATCACCCGATAACCTTCCTGCTCGAGCTTGACCAACTCCGGGGTGGCAATAGCTTCTATCTCCGGAACAATCAGGTTCGGGCGCTCTTTCTCGATGACGCTCCGCAAAGCCACAGGGTCAAGCATGTCGACAACATGGGAACGATGGGCCACCTGCATTGCCGGTGCATCGGCATATCGATCAATGGCGATCACCTCAACGCCGAAGCGCTGGAGCTCAATCACAACTTCCTTGCCCAATTCCCCGGAACCACAAAAAAGTACCCGGAACGAGTTGCTTTTAAGAGGTGTACCCAATCTGACGCTGGTCTTGGTGTTATCGGTCATCTTATAGAGCTACCTTTTGTTCACGTATTGCCACCAGTTTCAAAACTTCTCGGCGTTCATCGTCTGTCATGCGAGTCCAGTGAAGAATCTCGTCACTGGTACGATGGCACCCTATGCAAACATCGTTCTCGTCTAAGGCGCACACGCTTACGCAGGGTGAGCGCACCCGATCAGCCCTGTTCATTTCTGCTCCGGATCACACGCTTTAAGTTTCTCCAGGTAACGCGTGGCATTCTGAACATAATGCGCCGCGCTCATTTCCAACATTTTCTTCTGATTGTCGTTCAGTTCACGCTTGATCTTGCCAGGAGAGCCCACAACCATCGAACCATCCGGTACTTCCATACCTTCAGGAATCAGCGTATTGGCGCCAATCAGGCAATGTTTGCCGATCTTTGCCCCATTAAGCACCACCGCATTTATGCCAATCAGTGAATAATCGCCGATGTCACATCCGTGCAGCATCACCTTATGACCGACAGTAACACCCCGGCCGATGGTCAAAGGCAGCCCCGGATCGGTGTGCAACACCGATCCATCCTGAACGTTGGATTCAGGACCAACCGTGATGCACTCGTTGTCGCCCCGAATAACCACGTTAAACCAGACGCTACTTTTCTCCAGCAACCGGACATTGCCAATGATAACGGCGTTTTCAGCAACAAACTGACCATCGCCAACTACCTGGGGGCGCTTGTCTTCGAGCTCGTAAAACATATCAGCCTCCTTGAGGGGGTTCGAGCAGATCGATTCCGGCATCGTACACGGCGTTCATAAAGTCGACCAGAACAACCGCGGACAGCCCCCAGATCTGGTAACGCTCCCAGCGATAACAGGGCACATAAAAGGTGTGGTTCAGAAAACTGAGGGCATCGGTGCGCTCCCTCCTGTCTTCCAGAAAGAAGGAAAGCGGTACCCGGAACACGCTTTCTATTTCATAGGGATTGGGCACCACCGGATGATCGCCTGGAACAACCCCTACGTAGGGTGTTACAAGAATGCCGTAGCGTGACATGACCTGGCTTAATGGTGCGATGACGTCCACCTGGTCGGGAGGCAACCCGATTTCTTCATGGGTCTCTCTCAACGCAGTGGCCGCAAGCGACGAATCTTCGGGATCCCGCTTGCCGCCCGGATAAGACACCTGGCCACGATGGGTTTTCAGGTTGGCAGACCTCAGGGTGAAAATCATTTCCGGATTATTTTCATCATCCGTTACCGGCACCAGAATACCGGCTTCCGGATAATCCAGTGCCAGCTGTCGAGGGGCATAATTGGATAATTTTTTAGTTAATAGGTCTCGCACTCGCTACTCCAGTGGCATCCCGATTTTGCATGAGACACAGACAGCCGGGATCGTTAAACTGATCATCAACAGACACTCAGTATACGGGGAAACTAATGAAGTATTGCAGCACATGCGGCCATCCGGTCGAACAACGCATTCCGGAGGGTGACAACAGGCACCGCTACGTATGTGTCAGCTGCGAGACCATACATTACCAGAACCCGAGGATTGTGGCGGGTACAGTTCCGGTCTGGGAAGGCCAGATACTTTTATGCCGGCGCGCGATCGAGCCCCGTTACGGCTATTGGACCCTGCCCGCCGGTTTCATGGAAAATGCCGAGACAACCATTGAGGCTGCAGCGAGGGAAACGCTGGAAGAGGCCCTTGCCGACGTCACCATCGAAGGCCTTTACTCCATCATCGATGTGCCGCATATCAACCAGGTTCACATGTTCTATCGCGCCAGCCTTATAGACGGGCAATTCGGCGCCGGAGAAGAATCCCTGGAGTCCCGCCTTTTCTCCCCCGGCGAGATCCCATGGGACGAGATATCGTTTCCAACCGTACGCAAAACCCTTGAGCTTTTTCTTATCGATATGGAGACAGAGCGGTTTGGCGTTCACGTCAGTGATATCCGCCACCCAATGGGAAAAAAAGCCTGACCGGCCGTCAAAGATCAACCAGCCGAAAGATCTCATAAGCCGGCTCTTCATAAGGATGTGCTTCCTTCAATGCGGCTAGCGCATCTCTTATAAGGCTGTCGTCGCACACTAACTCCACTTTATATTCCCGCACCGTTTCTAATTGCCCCTGCTGCCCCAGAAACGGATCGCTTCCCGCCAGCGGTCGGAACTGTCCCTGGCCTTCACATTGCCAGGCGCAACTGTCGTATTCTCCAATTTTTCCGGCACCAACATCGAACAGTGCCTGCTTGGTTTGTTCCAGATGACTCTCGGGTACGAAGTAGCAAAATTTATACACGGACACCTCCCTGACTGATCAAATATCACCCAGCATTAGAGAATTCAAACTTACTCACAGATTCTGTGGATAACTCTGGGGAAAGTTTTTGGGAATCGCCCCCCAAGCCCCATGAATACTGGACTTCTCTTAAATTGCCGACATTTTCACCCATGATTTTATTTCCTTTAATATCAACAGGTTAAAGGTTTCGCACAAAAACTAAACTTAGTTCTCAATGTTTGCTCACAGAACGGTCATGGCGGCACCGGAAATGTGCATAAAGTTGTCTAGTCAAGCCCTGAGACAGCAAATTTACAGACTATTTTAGGGCATCAGGGGTTGAATTTGGGGTTGACATCAAAGGTACCGGCTTAACCAACCTACAATAAAAAAAGCCAGCCTCGACTCTCTTGGAAACAGAGACCGGAGGCTGGCTTTTCACTTCTCTTTTCAGCTGCGATTCAGCGAATCATCCAAACCACTTTCTGGCGTTGCGGAACATGCGTAACCAGGGACCATCTTCTTGCCAGCCATCCGGGCGCCAGGAGTGCTGAACGGCCCGGAACACCCGCTCCGGATGGGGCATCATGATGGTCACGCGACCATCCCTTGTGGTAATACCGGTAATACCAGACTCTGAACCGTTGGGGTTATAGGGGTAACGGGTCGTTTCCTGGCCACGGTTGTCGACATATCGGAGAGCAACCAATTCGTTATCCGACAGCGCCTTGGCTGACGTGCCGGAAGCGAACTCAACCCTCCCCTCACCGTGGGCAACCGCGATCGGCATACGGGAGCCAGTCATGCCATCCAGGAAGGCGGATGGTGAAGAAGTAACCTCAACCATTACCAGGCGCGCTTCAAACTGTTCGGACTGGTTTCGAACAAAGCGCGGCCAGCCTTCACTGCCCGGAATCAGCTCGTGCAGGTTGGAAAGCATCTGACAACCATTACAGACACCAAGGGCGAGGGTATCCTGGCGATTAAAGAACGCAGCAAACTGATCACGCACCCGGTCGTTGAACAGGATGGACTTGGCCCAGCCTTCACCAGCACCCAGCACATCACCGTAGGAGAAACCACCACAAGCCACCAGACTCTGGAACTTCTCCAGGCTGATGCGACCGGATAGCAGGTCACTCATGTGAACGTCCGTCGCTTCAAAGCCTGCGCGATCGAAGGCGGCCGCCATCTCAACCTGCCCGTTTACGCCCTGCTCCCGCAACACCGCCACTTTCGGCCGTTTGCCGGTATTGATAAATGGCGCCGCGACGTCTTCATTCAGATCAAAGGTCAGATCAGCACTCAGCCCCGGATCCTCGGCATCGAGCAGGTTCTCGAATTCTTCCCGGGCACAGTCGGCATTGTCGCGAAGAGACTGAATGCGGTAGCTGGTTTCTGCCCAGAGGCGCTGCAGATCTGTGCGCGCCTCATCCAGAACCGGCTCTCCGGCAAACAACAACCGAACCCGATCCTTGTCATTCAGAGTACCAATGACACTGGTGTGATCTCCCAGCCCGGCACCGGAGAATTGCTGGAGAACGAAATCAGTGTCTTCACGGCGCACCTGGATAACCGCACCCAGTTCCTCATTGAAGAGTTCGCGGGCAAATTGGGATTCGTCTTCCGCGAGGCCATCCAGCTTGATATCGACACCGGTTCTGCCAGCAAAGCTCATTTCCGCAAGGGTGACGAACAGACCACCATCGGAACGGTCATGATAGGCCAGCAACTTGCCATCGGCGTTGAGGCCCTGAATAACCGCGAAAAATGCCTTGATATCCTCGGGGTCGTCCAGATCCGGCGCCACAGCACCCACCTGACGATAAACCTGCGCCAGCGCAGATCCGCCAAGACGGTTCTGACCAGCGGCCAGGTCAACAAGAATAAGATCCGTTTCACCGGCATCCGTGCGCAGCTGAGGTGTCTGGGTGCGGGCAACGTCGGTCACCGGAGCAAAACCGCTGACGATCAGCGACAGCGGCGCAGTGACGCTCTTCTGCTCGCCATTATCTTCTTCCCAGGCGGTTTTCATGGACATGGAGTCCTTGCCCACTGGAATGGTAATACCCAGCGCCGGGCACAACTCCATACCCACAGCGCGAACGGTCTCGTAAAGGTTCTCGTCCTCGCCCGGATGACCTGCAGCAGCCATCCAGTTGGCGGAAAGCCGGATATCCGACAGCTTTGCGATCGGCGCCGCCGCGAGGTTGGTGATGGTTTCGCCCACAGCCATTCGGCCAGACGCCGGCGCATCAATCACCGCAAGCGGTGTGCGCTCACCCATCGCCATGGCTTCACCGGTGCGCACATCAAAAGATGCTGCGGTTACCGCCACATCACTGACAGGAACCTGCCAGGGGCCCACCATCTGGTCCCGGGCCACCAGCCCGGTGATAGTCCGGTCACCGATGGTAATCAGGAAACTCTTGGAACCAACCGAGGGCAGACGCAGAATCCGCCGAACGGCATCGTGAAGATCAATTTTCGTGGAATCGAAAATCGGCTTGGTAAAGGAGGAACGGCTAACACTGCGATGCATGCGTGGGGGCTTGCCGAAAAGCACTTCCATCGGCAGATCCACGGGCTTGTCGTTGAAGTAGGAATCACCCAGCTCCAGATGATGTTCCTCGGTCGCCTCACCAATCACTGCATACGGGCAGCGCTCGCGACGACACAGAGCATCGAAAAGATCCAGGTTTTCAGGCGCAACCGCCATAACGTAACGTTCCTGAGACTCGTTACACCAGATCTCCAGGGGCGACATGCCCGGTTCGTCACTGGGAATATCCCTAAGCTCAAATTTGCCGCCACGGCCACCGTCCTTGACCAGCTCCGGCATGGCATTGGACAAGCCGCCGGCCCCGACATCGTGAATGAAGCAGATCGGGTTTTTGTCGCCCATCTGCCAGCAACGGTCGATAACTTCCTGGCAACGCCGTTCCATTTCAGGGTTGTCGCGCTGTACCGAAGCGAAATCCAGATTCTCATTACTGGAACCGGAGTCCATGGAAGAGGCTGCGCCCCCGCCAAGGCCAATCAGCATGGACGGACCACCCAGCACGATCAGCTTGGCGCCGACCGGAATATTGCCCTTCTCTACGTCCTGCTCGCGAATGTTGCCCAGACCACCGGCAATCATGATCGGCTTATGATACCCACGGACCTCTTCACCGGCGGCGCCAGGCACCTTCTCTTCAAAGGTCCGGAAGTAACCGGCCAGGTTAGGACGGCCGAATTCGTTGTTAAAGGCCGCCCCACCAATGGGGCCTTCAATCATGATATCCAGGGGAGAGGCAATCCGATCCGGCTTGCCATAACCGATTTCCCAGGGTTGCTCGTCGCCGGGAATATTCAGGTTGGAAACGGTGAAACCGGTGAGACCGGCTTTCGGCTTGGAACCACGACCGGTCGCGCCTTCATCCCGGATTTCGCCACCAGAGCCTGTGGCCGCGCCGGAAAAGGGGGCAATCGCAGTCGGGTGGTTGTGGGTTTCCACCTTCATCAGGATATGCACCGGCTCCCGGTTATAGCCGTAGACACCCGTGTCCGGATTCGGGAAGAAGCGACCGGCTTCGCTGCCGGCGATCACCGCGGCGTTGTCCTTGTAGGCCGACAGCACGCCCTCGCTGTTCATCTCGAAGGTATTGCGAATCATCGCGAACAGGGACTTTTCCTGGCCTTCCCCATCGATATCCCAGGACGCGTTGAAAATCTTGTGGCGGCAGTGCTCAGAGTTGGCCTGAGCAAACATCATCAGCTCAACATCCGTCGGATCCCGCTCCAGGCCGACAAAGGATTTGACCAGGTAATCAATCTCATCGTCCGCCAGCGCCAGGCCCAACCGGCCATTGGCTTCCACCAGGGCATCCCGGCCACCAGACAACACCGGTACCCGTCCCAGAGAGCGAGGCTCTTCGTGGCTGAACAGAAGTTCTGCGCCGCCCATCTCGTGGAACACTTTCTGAGTCATACGATCGTGGAGAAGTGCTGCGATCTGCTCGCGCTGCTCCAGGCCAAGTTTCTTGCTGGCCTTTACATAGTAGGCAATGCCGCGCTCAATTCGGCGAATCTGCCGGAGGCCACAATTACGGGCGATATCCGTCGCCTTGCTGGACCATGGCGATAACGTGCCCGGCCTCGGAACCACCAGGAATAAAATCCCATCCGGCTGCTCAACCTGGACACTGGGACCATAGGTAAGCAGGCGATCCAGGATGGCCTGTTCCGAATCGGAAAGGTCGGCATCAAGATCCACAAAGTGCATGAACTCGGCATACACATGTTCTACACCCGGCACCATTTCCTGTATACGGGAATGCAGTTTGCGGGAACGAAAAGGCGAGAGCGCTGGCGCGCCGCGAAGTTCAAGCATGATATCAACCTGTATCGCGCGAATCGGGGGACGTCTGAAA
This sequence comes from Marinobacter sp. EN3, assembly GCF_000475315.1. Taxonomy (NCBI): domain Bacteria; kingdom Pseudomonadati; phylum Pseudomonadota; class Gammaproteobacteria; order Pseudomonadales; family Marinobacteraceae; genus Marinobacter; species Marinobacter sp. EN3. The sequence goes on along the minus strand of NZ_AXCC01000020.1, from coordinate 100,285 downwards.
GGCCGCAATGATACTTGAAACCGACTTCAGGTTACAGCGGAAGCTGGCCTCTTTCCGCAGTGTAAAATTGACATTCTTTTGCACAGTTATTAACCAGACCAATTGACCATTTCGCCCTCAGCAGTGATCATTGAGACTATGCATGGAAAGCAAGAAGCATCAAAAAGCAGGAGCATGGGAGCACCTCCCGGACCATCCTGACCATTGAGCGTGTAGCGGAGAGCAGGGATTTGTCACGATTTATCAGCACTTTCCGACGCAGTAGTGCGCAGTTGAGCATTGTATTGGCAGTTCTCCTTGCCACAGGCTGCTCGCAGCCCACAACGCTGCAGGAAATTCGGGAAGAAGGCGTTTTGCACGTCATCACCCGGGTTGCGCCTTCTATCTATTACCAGGATCGGGAACAGGACACCGGCTACGATTACGAGCTGGCCAGACTGTTTGCCGACGAACTCGGGGTTGAACTGCGGGTTCGGGTCGCCGACGATAATTCTGAGATCCTCTCTGTCCTGTCCAGAAACTACGCGCACATCGGTCTGGCCGGCCTGACACAACGGCCCGACTTTGGCGAGCAGTACCACTCGGTGCCCATAGGTGTCGCCGCGCAATCGGTTATCGTCTATAACAAAGAAGTTCCTGCACCGGAATCACTGGAAGATCTCGCTTCCGAAACCATCCATATGCTGGCCGACAGCAACCATGAGCACCTTGTTGCTGATCCCGGGAACGAGGCTGGCCCCATCATTCAGAAACACCCGGGGCTGGATGCTGCCGGTCTTCTGGCCCGGGTGGGAAGCGGGGAATTCGGCTATGCGGCGGTGGCTTCCAATGAGCTGGATCTGAACCACGTCTTCTTCCCAAAGGTTTACGAAGCGTTCGCACTGAACGAGCCCACTGATCTTGTCTGGCTGTTTCCAACCGCTCAGGACGATACCCTGGTGCAGGCCGCCGAAGCCTTCATGGAAAGGATGAACAACAACGGCACCATGGCCCAGCTCGCGGAACGGTTCTACGGCCACCTGGACAGACTGAATTACGTCGGCGCCCGAACCTTCATGCACCATGTTGAGAACCGCCTGCCCCGCTATCAGTCACTGTTCCAGGATTATGCCGAGGAATCCGGCATGGACTGGCGCCTGCTGGCCGCCATCGGATACCAGGAATCCCACTGGCGCCCCAACGCCGTCTCCCCCACCGGGGTTCGCGGTCTGATGATGCTCACCCGCACTACCGCCAATTACATCGGTATTAATAACCGACTGGATGCCGAGGAAAGTATTGAGGGCGGGGCCCGGTATTTCCGGATGGTGCACGGGCGCATCCCGGAACGAATTCCGGAGCCGGATCGCACCTGGTTTGCGCTTGCGTCCTACAACGTCGGCTTTGGACATCTTGAAGATGCCCGACGCCTGGCTGAATCCGCCGGAAAAGACCCGGACCGATGGATGGATGTGAAGGAATTTCTGCCGCTGCTGGCACAGAAAGAGTGGTACACCAAAACCCGGTTCGGGTACGCACGCGGGCACGAACCGGTGGTTTACGTGCAGAATATCCGACGGTATTACGACGTTCTGGTCCGGATTACCGAACCGGACGCACCTTCAGCGCCCGGGCTTGAAGATCAACTGGCCTGGCTTGGCGACAACGAAGCTGGCTCCGATGCCCCGGCCAGCGAGTCTCAGCCGGATCTTCGCGCTGATCTGCCTCCGGAACTACGGTTGATACCGCCGACACTCTGAATCAGTCATCATCCGGTCCCGCGCTCAAGGCATGCTCGGATTGAGATGATGAAAATCCACGCCGGGCCAGAAATCGGGCCTGGCGGAGCTTTTCAGGCAGATCCCCCTGCACATCAGCCAGTCCGAACCGTTTATCACGGGCCCGGACCGCTCTCCGGCACCACTCTTCTTCTGCGACGGACGACAGACACGCCGGAGTCTGATTCACTCCACGCTGCTGCAGTTCGGCCAGTATTCGCAGCGGCCCGTAACCCGCCTCGATGCGTTGGCGGGTATAGATCTCCGCGAACCGGTCGTCATCCAACCAGCCTTCACACTCATACTCATCCAGCACCGGGTCAAAAACATCCGGTGGAATCCTGCGCTGCCGCAGCTTGAGCGCCAGTTCATACCGGCTGTGCTCCCGGCGGGCCAGCAGGCGCAGCGCTACCGAACGAGCCTGGTATTCCGGATCGTCATGTTTTTGATCTTTTGCCATACAGGCCCTTTCCGCGATGACTTGCAAAACGATAGACTTAGCGTCCCGGGGCACCCCCGCAAACACACTACCCGAAACAGACACCTGATCGGGCCGGAAGGCGGAGATACTCTGCCGCCACCGCAAACTGGTTGCAATCCCAAGGATACCGTTTATGGCTGCATTCATTCAGAAATTGTTCAAGAACCGCAAAACCCTCTCATCCGTAAGCGACAAGGCATCCGAAAAACAGCAAAGCAACCAGCCAACCGAAGAAGACAACCGACAGCAGTTGCGCCAACAGCAGGAACGCCAGCTTGATGCCAGCCCTGAACAATCGGAACTCGCGGCTCTGGCAATAGAAGGTGTGACCTCCGCCATTCGATTGCAGGCAGCGAGCCAGATTAACCAGGAAGAGCACCTACAGGCGGTGCTGAAACAGGCAAAAGGCCGCGATAAAAGTGTTTACCAGACTGTCAAACAGTCACTTCAAACCCTGAAGGAACAACAGGCCAGCGAAGCGGCCATCCAGCATCGCATCACTGAACTGGTCAGCCAGGCACAGGAGCAGGCCAGAAGCGAAGACACCAAGCTCTACGAGGCCCGACTGAACGCTCTCCAGGACCACTGGCAAAGCGTTGAAAACAAGGCCAGCGCAGAGCAGACCCAACAATTCCTGCAAGCGGTCCACCAGATTCGTGAACGCCAGAAGCAACTGGATGAGACGCGCCAGGAAGAGCAGCGGCACCTTGATCAGAAGCAGCAACGGCAGGAAACGCTGGAACTGCTGCAGCAAACCCTGAACCAGCTTAAAGCCGCAGCGCCCTCTGGACTTCCCTCAGAATCTGCCCTCGATGCGTTGCAGAAAACCCAGGAAAACCGATGGCTCGAAGCCACGCGGGACACCCAGGTGGACAAACAGGAGCAGAAGCAATACGAACAGGCCATGCTGGCTCTGCGCAACTACCTTGGTGCGGTGCGGCGCCTGAATCTGGCACGACCACAAATCGGTGAGCTGGAAAGCAACGATATCGACAGCCCTCAGGCTGTCGCAAAAGCACTGCTTCAGGAAGTGGCCTGGCCGCAGGATTTCCCGCTACCCCAGGCCCTTGCAGAACTGCGGGCCCTGGCCGGCAAGCCGCGCGCCCAGCCCACGTCAGACGGAACCCGGGAACAGCAGCAAGCAAATGCGGCCGCTCTCAATACCACACTGCCCAAACTGGAAGCCGCCCTGGAAGCAAAACAGTTCCGTGAATCCCGCCAGCTCCTTAAAACAGCCCAGAACCAGTTTCAGGCGCTTGATGATCGCCACCGCAAGAACGTCCAGGCCAAGATGCAGTTACTTGCCGGCCAGTTCCGGGAACTGAGCGATTGGCAGGGATTCGCCACCGAGCCCAAGCAGGTCTCTCTGTGCGAACAGATGGAATATCTGGCGGAACAACCGATGGAGCCGGAGGCCAAGGCAGAGCGAATAAAAGAACTGCAGAACGAATGGCGAGAACTTGGTGGCTCGTCCGACCGAACCCTCTGGAATCGTTTCAAAGCGGCGTCCGATCAGGCCTATGAGCCCTGCAAAGCCTACTTCGAGGCAAAAGCCGATCTCAAACAGGCCAACCTGCACAAACGGGAAGCCATCTGCGAGGAACTCGAACGATTCCTCGCGAAGGCAGACTGGACCAGTATTGACTGGAAAGGTGCCGAACGGATTCATCAGACCGCCCGTCAGGAATGGAAAGCAGCCTGGCCGGTAGACTTCCGGGATAACCGGCAGGTACAGAAGCGGTTTGACGACCTGCTGAAGAACCTGGAGCGGCCCCTGGACGAGGAGCGACAGAAGAACGAGGCCGCCAAACAGGCGATTGTCGAGCGGGCTCAGGCGTTGATTGACCATGAGCCTCTTCAGGAGGCCATGGATCAGGCCAAAGCCCTGCAATCGGAATGGAAGCGTATCGGCATCACCCGGCACCGCGAAGATCGCAAGCTCTGGCAGGCGTTCCGCCAAGCCTGCGACCAGATCTTCGAGCGACGCGATGCCCAGCGGTCTGCACAGCAACAAGCGACTGAGAAGGCTGACGCCGACGCTCGCGCAGTGGTTGCCAAGTACCGCGATCTCGGAACAGAGGCTGACGATGCGTTGATCCATGAAGCCAAGACCGAGCTCAAGCCGTTAGCCGATATGCCGCTCTCACGACCGGTTAGGGGCGAAGTACAAGACCTCCGTCAGCATCTGACAGAGCTGGGGCAGCGCAAAAAGCTGAAAGCCAGACTCGATAACTGGAAGACACTGATCAAAGAGCGTGTGGGTGGCGCCCTTGCCCCGGAACAGGTTCCTTCAAACTGGCAGAATCTGGTTAACGGCGCGACCTCTCTTACAGGTAGAGACCTGGTGATCAGGGCGGAGATCGTTGCCGGCCAGGAGACTCCGGACTCAGACCAGGGACGGCGTATGGAAATCCAGGTTCAGCGTCTGGCCGAAGGTCTGGGTGGTGGCGATCAAACCACACCTGAGCAGGAACTGGAAAGGCTGATCGCACTCTGGTGCCTGCACCCGGAGATGAACGACCAGAGCGCAGAACATGCTGGTCGACTGGTTCAAGCTTTGGAAAGCCGCCTGCAGCACTAAAGCATCATTCTCTCTGATGCTGCCTTACAAAATCCCTGGCTTGCCTGACCGCAGCCAGGGATTTTTCTTTCATCTCCTTTAATTCCTCATCGGCAAGGTAGAACATCATATCGATGGTGTGCCGATAGTACCTGGCCGGCAAACGATTCAGAGCCACACACATCACGTCGGTCAGATAATCCGCTGTGTCCGACTCCTCCCGGGTTGCATCGATCGCATCCAGCACCAGCCTTTCGTAGAAATTATCGATAGCATCTCTCAGAGACATGGTTACACCTGCCTGCTTTATAGGATCAATCTTTATTCAAGATAGAAGTCACAAGCGTTTGTGTCATTGTCCCTGAGCAATTTCGCCAATGGGATTGGCAGCGGCTGTCATTACCGGGGACTACACTGAACCGCTATGGTTATCACTCTTTGAAAACAAGCCCGGATAACAATCAGAGGAACAGATATGACCACCGAGGCGTACATTTTCGATGCCGTTCGCACCCCCCGCGGCCGCGGCAAGAAAGATGGTTCACTGCACAGCGTTAAGCCGATCACGCTGCTCACTACCGTGCTCAAGGCTCTGGAAGAGCGTAACCGGCTCGACACTTCTCAGGTAGATGATGTCGTCATGGGCTGCGTCACCGCCGTGGGTGACCAGGGCGCGGATATCGCCAAGACGGCGGCACTGGCCGCTGATTGGGATGAGAAAGTCGCCGGCGTAACCCTGAACCGCTTCTGCGCCTCCGGCCTGGAAGCCGTGAACCTGGCCGCCATGAAAGTGCGCTCCGGGTGGGAAGACATGGTGGTTGCCGGTGGTGTAGAGGCAATGTCGCGCGTACCCATGGGTTCCGATGGAGGCGCCTGGGCGACCGACCCGGAAACCAACCTGCATACAGGTTTTATGCCTCAAGGTATCGGCGCCGACCTGATCGCTACTCTGGAAGGCTTCACTCGTGAAGATGTCGATGGCTTTGCCGTGAAGTCCCAGCAAAAAGCCGCCAACGCCTGGGAAAAGGGTTATTTCGCCAAATCCATCGTGCCGGTTACTGATCAGAACGGCGTGGTCATACTGGACCGGGACGAGCACGTGCGTGGCAACACGACCGTGGAATCCCTGGCAGGCCTCAAGCCCTCGTTCCAGATGATGGGCGAGATGGGCTTTGACGGAGTCGCCCGGGAAAAATACCACTACGTGGAGAAGATCAACCACGTGCACCACGCCGGCAACTCCTCCGGCATTGTCGACGGTGCCACCGCCATGCTGATTGGCAGCGAAGCCAAGGGCAAGGAGCTCGGCCTCAAGCCACGCGCCCGCATCGTTGCCACTGCGGTTACCAGCACAGACCCCACCATTATGCTCACCGGCCCTGCCCCGGCTGCCCGCAAGGCACTGGAGAAAGCCGGTATGACGGTGGACCAGATCGACCTGTTTGAAGTGAACGAAGCCTTCGCGTCAGTGGTGATGCGCTTCCAGAAAGAGTTGTCCGTTCCGGACGAGAAAGTGAATGTAAACGGCGGCGCCATCGCCATGGGCCACCCACTGGGTGCCACCGGCGCCATCATCCTCGGCACCCTGCTGGATGAACTGGAACGCCGTGAACTGCGCTACGGCCTGGCCACGTTGTGCGTGGGCGGCGGCATGGGCATTGCCACCATCATCGAGCGCGTCTGAACACCACTTTCATATAAAAGGAACCGACCATGAGTGCCATCAAATACGACCTGGGTTCAGACCAGATTCTGACCCTGACCATCGACATGCCGGGCCAGTCCGCCAACACCATGAATGGCGAGTTTCGAACTGCACTGACCGAAGCCGTCAATAAGGTCAAAAGCGACCTGGATAATGTCAAAGGCATTATCATTGCCTCCGCCAAGAAAAGCTTCTTTGCCGGCGGCGACCTGAATGAGCTATACACAGTGACCCGCGAACAGGCCAAAGAGTTTGAAGACATGGTCAACGGCCTGAAGGCCGACATGCGGGTGCTGGAAACCTGTGGCAAACCTGTGGTGGCGGCTATCAACGGCACCGCTCTGGGTGGTGGCCTGGAACTCGCCCTGGCCTGCCATCATCGCGTTGCCATTGATGATGACCGGACCCAACTGGGCTTGCCGGAAGTCACCCTGGGCCTGCTGCCCGGCGGTGGCGGTACCCAGCGACTGCCCCGGATGATTGGCCTGGAAGCCGCCTTCCCGTTCCTGATGGAGGGTAAGAAGGTAAATCCAAAAGCCGCTCTGAAGGCCGGTATCGTGGATGAGCTGGCCAGCTCACCGGAAGACATGATCGCCAAGGCCCGGGCCTTCATCGAAGCCAATCCCAGGTGCCAGCAACCCTGGGATCAGAAAGGCTTCCGCTTCCCCGGCGGAGCTCCGCATCATCCGGCCATGGCCCAGAAACTGGCCATTGCACCGGCCATGCTCAAACAGAAGACCAAAGGCTGCTATCCGGCACCGGAACGGATTCTGGCAGCAGCGGTGGAAGGCGCCCAGGTGGATTTCGACAATGGCAGCCTGATTGAAACCCGTTACTTTGCCGAGCTGGCCACCGGCCAGGTGGCCAAAAACATGACGGGCACTTTCTGGTTCCAGCTCAACGCCATCAAGGCCGGCGGCAGTCGCCCGGATGGCGTAGAAAAGGAAAGCTTCAAGAAAGTCGGCGTACTGGGTGCAGGCATGATGGGCGCTGGTATCGCCTACTCCACTGCCAGCCGCGGCATTGAGGTGGTGCTGAAGGATGTCTCGGTTGAAAACGCCGAGAAAGGCAAAAGCTATTCCGAAAATCTCCTGGCGAAGAAAGTCAGTCGCGGCCGCATGACCGAAGCCCAGAAAGACGAAGTGTTGGCCCGCATCAACGCCACCGCCTCTGCCGACGACCTGGAAGGTTGCGACCTGATCATCGAGGCAGTCTTTGAAGACAGCGATCTGAAGGCAAAGGTTACCCAGGAATCCGAGCCGAAAATGGTCGCTAACGGCATTTTTGCCTCCAACACCTCCACCATCCCCATCACCCAGTTGGCCCAGGCCTCTGCCAAGCCGGACAACTTTATCGGCCTGCACTTCTTCTCCCCGGTGGACAAGATGCAACTGGTGGAAATCATCGTCGGCGAGAAAACCTCCGATGACACCCTGGCCCGGGCGTTCGATTACGTGCAGCAGATAGGCAAGATTCCCATTGTGGTGAACGACAGCCGCGGCTTCTTTACCTCTCGGGTATTTGGCACCTTCGTGAACGAAGGTATCAGCATGCTGGCCGAGGGCATTCACCCCTCAAGCATCGAGAATGCCGGACTGCTGGCCGGCATGCCGGTAGGACCGCTGGCCATCTCTGACGAAGTCAGCATGACCCTGATGCAGCACATCCGCGCCCAAAGCAAGAAAGACACGGAAGCCGCCGGCGGCACCTGGCAGCCGCATCCAGCCGAAGCCGTCATCGATGCCATGGTGGATACCCACGGACGCAAGGGTAAAGCCGCCGGTGCCGGTTTCTACGAGTATCCGGAAAAGGGCAAAAAATACCTGTGGCCGGAACTGGAAAACCTGTTCGTGGACCAGGACAAGGCACGCCGTGTGAAGCTGCAGGATCTGAAAGATCGCATCCTGTTCATGCAGGCCATCGAGACCATCCGCTGTCTTGAGGAGGGAGTGCTGAGAACCGTAGAAGACGCCAACATTGGCAGCATCTTCGGTATTGGCTACGCGCCCTGGACCGGCGGTGCCACCCAGTTCGTCAACCAGTATGGCGTTCGGGCCTTTGCGGAGCGGGCAAAGCAGCTGGCAGATCAGTACGGTGAGCGATTCACACCACCATCCCTGTTGCTTCAGAAAGCCGAACGCAACGAAAACTTCAGCTGACCGTGCCGGCCGGAGGGCCCAAACCCTCCGGCCACCTCTACCCTCACACTGCCGACAGTTTACTTCCGGTCACACGCCCCCATAGTTAGCCTCAGGCTGAAACGTATATGGACATATTGTCACGAAGCTATACCCCTGGCCTATGGCAACAGGTGTAGCGGTTGCCTACAATAAATTGAACAGTCACGGGTATTCACCCCCATTGTCATTGGTGGCGATTCCCAGCAGCTTCAGGTATGCATTTATGACCATTGCGGAAAACTCCATGCAGCGCCCTTCCCTGACTTCCCTCACCCGGAAAGCAGGCGCGGTCACGGCTCTGGCCCTGGGCCTCCTTGTCTCCGGCGCCTACGCAAAGATTGATGACTCCGCCAGGTATGAGCCGGTTGCGCCCACTATTGACCAGGCCCGCGCCAACATTCTGATTGCCCGGCAGCTGCAGTTCACGCATTTCCGCAATCTCGGCATCAGCGACGAACTGTCCGGCGATGTTTTCGATGCCTACCTGAATTACCTGGACAGCCAGAGAATCTACCTGACCCAGGAAGACATTGACGCCCTCTCCCGGGTCAAGAAACACTTGGGGTCAGCGCTCAAAACCGGCCAACTCCAGCCGGGCTTTGATATTTACAACCTGGTTCAACAGCGGGTTATCGAACGCCTGAAGTTCGCCCTGGGGCTCATTGACAACGGTATTGAGCAACTGGACTTCGCTGCCGATGACAGGATTCGCGTCGACCGTTCCGAGGCGCCCTGGGAGGCAAACCAGGCCGCTCTGGACGAGCTCTGGACGAAGCGTATTAAAAACGCGGTTCTGGCCCAGAGACTGAACGGCGCTGACGATGAAGCGATCGAAGAGACGCTGCGCCGCCGCTATGAAGGGCAACTCAAACGCGCGTACCAGGCCCGCAGCGAAGATGCATTCCAGGCTTACATGAATGCCTTTACCGGTATGTGGGACCCTCACACGTCCTACTTTTCGCCCCGAACCTCTGAGAACTTCAATATCAACATGAGCCTCTCGCTGGAGGGCATCGGCGCGGTACTGCAATCCGATAACGAGTACACCAAGGTAGTGCGTCTGGTACCCGGTGGCCCGGCCTCCAAGCAAGGTCAGCTGCAGCCAGCCGACCGCATCGTCTCGGTTGCCCAGGGTGATGAAAAGCCTGTAAACGTGATCGGCTGGCGCCTGGACGAGGTGGTGGATCTGATCCGCGGCCCCCGTAATTCCACCGTAACCCTGGAAGTAATCCCGGCCAACGCCAGCGACGAGACCATCACGCGCACCATCGCCATCAAGCGCGACGAGGTGAAGCTGGAGGAGCAAAGCGCCAGCAAAGACGTGATTGAACTGGACCGAAACGGCGAGACCTATCGTATCGGAGTCATCAATATCCCCACCTTCTACGCCGATTTCCAGGCCATGCAGGCTGGCGATCCAAATTACAAAAGCACCACCCGCGACGTGCGTAAACTGATTGAGGAACTCAAGGCCAGCGGCGTGGATGGCGTGGTCATGGATCTTCGTAATAACGGCGGTGGCGCACTGCACGAAGCCAACGACCTGGTTGGCCTGTTTATCGACGAAGGCCCCACGGTCCAGATCCGTAACGCCAACAACGATGTTCAGGTACTGGAAGACGAGGATCCGTCCGTGGTCTACGACGGCCCTCTGGTGGTGCTGGTCAACCGGATGAGTGCCTCCGCCTCTGAAATTTTCGCCGGCGCTATCCAGGATTATGGTCGAGGCCTGGTGGTTGGCTCCCAAACCTTCGGCAAAGGCACGGTTCAGGCCGTTCGGCCACTGAACCACGGTCAATTGAAAATCACCCAGTCCAAGTTTTACCGGGTTTCCGGCGGTTCCACCCAGCACAAAGGGGTGATTCCAGACATCGAAATCCCGTCGCGCATCGATAAAACCCGAATTGGTGAGGACGCTCTGGACCACGCCCTGCCGTGGGACCAGATTGAGGCCGTTCCCCATACCCGCTATTTCGACTTTACCGGCGTGATTGACGAACTGCGGAATCGCCACGAAGAGCGGTTCGCCACCAACCCGGAGTTCAAGCTGCTGCAGAAGGAAATCGAGTTCCTTAATCGCCAGCGACAGATGGATTACGTCAGCCTTAACGTGGACGAGCGCAAGAACCAGCACAACCAGATCGAGCAGACCCGCCTGACCATCGCCAATGCCCGCAGGGAACTGAAAGGCGAAGAACCGTTTGAAGACCTGGAAGCTCTGGAAGACTGGCAGGATCAACAGGCGGCAGATCTGGACAACACCGACGAAGAACTGGATTTCGTCATCCAGGAAGGCGGACACATCATGGCCGACTTGCTGGAGCTGGATCAACGTATGGCGTCCATTCTGATGCCCACCCAGTTTGCGGCCAAGACTGAGGCACCATAAATCATGGCTGGGCAGCCGTCCGGGGAAAGCGGTCAGAGTACCCAACAGCGTGCCCGGGTGTTCAGGGACATGCTACTGGACGCCCTGCACGCCATGTATTCCATGGACGAAGCTGAGGGCCTGGAATCCTCTGGCCCGAAAGATAAAACCCCAGACGGTATGCTGGAACGTATAGCCGGGTTGACGGGTTCGGCACTTCGTCTGGGCGCCCGGGCAACCGACACCTCCCTGCGGGTCGGTCGGGCCCTGATTAACTCTCAGGATCAGTTGCGGGCCATGCTGACAGCCGGCCAATCGCTGAAAGACATACGGGAAGTTGCGGGCCTCACGCTCTCGGAAATGAGTGAAGCCCTGAACCTCAAAGACAAGTCTTTGCTGGAAGCCATTGAAAATGGCACCTCCACCCTCTCCTTCGAGCTGATCCTGAGACTCGCCGCCCTGGTGGCCCGCAACGATCCGATCCCGTTTATCATGCGCACCACCCGTAACTACAACCCCGAGGTGTGGCAGATACTCAACGATTGGGGCATAGGCCGGATTCCGCTCCAGTTCGAGCGGGAACGGGAATTCATTAACATCTTCCGCCGGCACGACGATGCCAGAAACCTGTCGGATGAAGGCTTCCGCAGAGTGCTGGAATTCACCCGCCAGAGCTTTGAAATGTCACTGCATTTTATAGAACAGCAGGAAAAGGAAGTGGCAGAACTGAAAGCTGGCATGAAGACCGCCGGGCCAGCGCCGGACAAGCCGGCAACCAGCTCCGGGGCAAAACGGAATATCAGGTAAACAGCGCGCGCATTCCGGTAATGTTGGGGTTACGCACTGCGCCCTTCTCGGTCACGATGGCATCAATCAGGCTGGCCGGTGTCACGTCGAACACCGGATTGAAGACCTGAACGCCGGCGGGCGCCAGGGGAATCCCGCGGATTTCACGAACCTCGGTGCCCTCCCGCTCTTCGATCGGAATATCCTTGCCGGACTCCAGCGACATATCGACAGTACTGGAGGGAGCCACCACCATAAACCCGATCTTGTGATGCCGCGCCAGAACCGCCAGGTTATAGGTACCAATCTTGTTCGCCACATCACCGTTGGCGGTTATCCGGTCGGCGCCCACCACAATCCATTTAACCTTGCCGGAAGCCATAATGGCCGCTGCCGCGCCATCGGCATTGAGCGTAACGGGAATATGGTCACGGGTCAGCTCCCAGGCGGTTAATCGGCTGCCCTGAAGCCAGGGCCGGGTTTCGTCGGCATAGACCCGCTTCAACAGTTTTTCCTCGTGCAAACGGCGAATCACCCCCAACGCGGTACCGTATCCTCCGGTGGCAAGTGCACCGGTGTTACAGTGAGTCAGCACTGCGATAGGCTTGTCGGGATTCATCACCTCCAGCGCATAATCCGCCATGGCCAGGTTGGCCGCCAGGTCATCCTCATGCAGACGAACAGCCTCTGCCGCCAGCCGATCAGTGGCTTCGTCCAGAGAATGGCAGGCGTGGAACACCTTTTCCATGCGCTCCAGCGCCCAGAACAGGTTCACCGCCGTAGGCCGGGATTTCGCCAACACTCGAATAGCCTGTTTGATCTCGGCCTGCCAATCGCCTCCGCCTGCGTGGCGGGCTGCCAGGGCCACCCCGTAGGCAGCACTGATGCCAATGGCTGGTGCCCCGCGCACCACCATATCCGTTATGCACTGGGCCACCGCCGACGCGCCATCCGCAACAATCCAGTGCTCCTCCGCCGGGAGCAGGCGTTGATCCAGCAATTCAAGCCGGTCTCCGTGCCAGCGCATTGCTACCGTCCCGATGGAACGATTGGAAGATCGACCTGCCATAAACAACTCCCGAACCAAAGAAAAACAGCGAGTATAGCCCTATCAAACCAGATTGACTGCCCTGATTTGAAGAGGCTTGATGAATGTCTGGAAAATCGCAGCGCAGCGGCCGCCACCGGGGTAGTTCTGCCTGACCGCGCTGGTTATACTTGCCCATTGAATTTCAAGGCGCCTCCGGTGCCCCGAACCCGCAAGGCAGGTTAATGACGGCAGAAACCATCACCGCAGCCGATACCCGAATCAACGCCCGCTGGCTGATTCCCGTCGAACCCTTCGGGGTTATCCTTGAACACCAGGCCGTGATCCTTCAAGGCAGCCGGATACTGGCGATCGTGCCACAGGCTGAGGCAGACCAGAGTTATCGCACCCGGGAAACCCTCGACCTGAACAATCATGTTGTCCTGCCCGGGCTGATCAACCTGCACGGCCACACCGCCATGTCCCTGTTCCGGGGCCTGGCTGACGACCTGCCATTAATGACCTGGCTGAATGATCATATCTGGCCTGCAGAGGGCAAGTTTGTCAGCGAGCAGTTCGTGGCAGACGGCACGCGCCTGGCCATGGCAGAGATGCTCCGCACCGGCACCACCACGTTTTCGGATATGTACTTCTTCCCGGAAGTGACTGCCCAGGCAGCCCACGACACCGGCATGCGTGCACAGATCTGCTTTCCTCTGATGGATATGCCAACGGTATGGGGTTCAGGGCCAGAAGAATACCTGCGCAAAGGTGCGGACCTAATTCAACAATGGCTGCGGGATGACTACATCATGCCAGCCATTGGGCCCCACGCCCCTTACACCGTTTCCGACGGTCCTCTGGGCGCCGCCGTGGAATTAGCGGAGCAAACCGGTACTGCCATTCAACTGCATTTGCACGAAACCGCCTTTGAAGTTGGGGAAGCGGTAAAAGCCAGCGGGCAGCGACCACTGGCGCGTATGGCAGACCTGGGTGTTCTCCGAGCCAATACGCAGTGTGTACACATGACCCAGATCGACGAATCCGACCTGACTCATCTGAAAAAGACCGGCGCCCATGTTGTCCATTGCCCGGAGTCCAACCTGAAACTGGCGAGCGGGTTCTGTCCGGTACAGAAACTGCTGGATCACGATATCAATGTCACCATCGGTACCGATGGGGCCGCCAGCAACAACGATCTGGATCTGTTTGGCGAGCTGAAAACCGCCGCAATGGTAGCCAAGGCTGTGGCCAACGATGCGGCTGCCCTGTCGGCTCACAAAGCGCTGGAGATGGCGACCCTCAGTGGTGCCCGTGCCCTGGGGCGAGATCATGACATCGGCTCCCTGGTGGCGGGCAAACTGGCAGATCTGATCGCCGTCGACTTGAGCGACCCCTATCTGCAGCCTGTCTACGATCCCGCTTCGCACCTGGTCTACAGCAACCACGGCCGGGCAGTAAGCCACAGCTGGATTCATGGCGTACCACAATTACAGGATGGCAGACTAACCCGCATCGACGTACCAGATCTGGTTCTGCGGGTGAACGAATGGCGCAAACAGATTCTCAGCTGATTATCCGGAGTAACCCCGAACATGAACAACCACAACGTAGACCAGAACGAGATTGCCAAATTCGAGGCGCTCGCCAGCCGCTGGTGGGACCCCACCAGCGAGTTCAAGCCACTGCACGACATCAACCCGTTGCGACTGAATTACATCGACGAGCGCGTCTCGCTGGCCGGCAAACGGGCTCTGGACGTTGGCTGCGGCGGCGGTCTGCTGTCCGAAGGCATGGCACTTCGGGGCGCCCATGTTACCGGTATCGACATGGGCGAGGCGCCATTATCGGTGGCCAAGCTCCATGGCCTGGAATCCGGCGTGAAGGTGGACTATCGCCAGACCACCATTGAGGAACTCGCGCGGGATACTGAACATGCCGGCCAGTATGACGTGGTTACCTGCCTGGAAATGCTCGAACATGTACCCGACCCGGCATCGGTTATTCGAGCCTGCGCCAGTATGCTGAAACCCGGCGGCCACCTGTTCGTGTCGACCATCAATCGCAACCCCAAGTCGTTCCTCTTTGCCATCGTCGGTGCCGAATACGTTCTGAACTTATTGCCCAAGGGCACCCATGAGTGGAAGAAGTTTATCCGCCCATCGGAGATGTCCGACCATCTTCGCCATGCCGGGCTGGAAGTCCGCGAGCTCACCGGCATGACCTACAACCCTATCACCAAGGTGTACAAGCTTGGGCGGGATGTCGACGTCAATTACCTGATGCATGCCCGGGATATCCGTGAAGACTGAACAGACACCGGCGGCGGTGCTCTTCGATCTGGACGGCACCCTGATTGACACCGCCCCGGATTTCATCCGCTGCCTGAACCAGCTCCGACAGCAACACGGCATGCCGGCACTGCCCGCAGAACAGATCCGGCGCTCGGTTTCCAATGGCGCCCGGGCGATGATTCGGGTGGGATTCGGGCTGGAACCCGAACACGAGGGTTATCCTGAAAAGCACACGGCCTTTCTCGATCTCTATGAAACCGGTGTGGCCGTTGAAACCAGCCTGTTCCCGGGCATGGACGTGTTGCTGAGCAGCCTTGAGAGCCGGGGCATTCCCTGGGGGATTGTCACTAACAAGCCCGCACGCTTCGCGGTGCCCCTGATCGAAGCCCTGGGCCTGGCGCAACGCTGTGCCGCCCTGATTTGCCCGGACCATGTGGCTGAACGCAAGCCGCACCCGGAGTCACTGCTACTGGCCTGCCGTCAGATTCAGGTGGAACCGATAAAATCTGTTTATGTCGGTGATCATGAACGGGACATTGAAGCCGGCCGGAACGCCGGAATGCACACCATCGCGGTGCGTTACGGCTACATAGAGCAACCTGAGACGGTTGACCTGTGGCAAGCCGACCGGATTGCCGATTCCGTCAGCGACCTCACAAAGCTGTTACAATAGCGCCCAATTATTTTCGACCGACCCGGCCAAGGCCTGGTCTGGCCTGATTTACGGAGACAGGTTATGCAAGATTACCAGGCACCCGCCGATCTTCTGAAAGACCGCATTGTCATGGTAACCGGTGCCGGCAGTGGTATCGGACGCGCTGCCGCCAAAGCCTATGCTGCCCATGGCGCCACCGTCATCCTGGTTGGGCGCACAGTCTCGCGGCTGGAGGAAGTCTACGACGAGATTGAAGCCGCCGGCCACCCCAAACCCGCGATCGTGCCTATGAACTTTGAAGGGGCGGCGGTCAAGGATTATGAAGAACTGGCCATGACCCTGGAAGACAATTTCGGTCGCCTGGATGGCCTCCTGCACAATGCCGGGATTCTGGGTGCTCGCAGCCCGGTTGAGCTGTACGATCCGGAAACCTGGAACAAGGTCATGCACGTGAACGCCACAGCGCCATTCCTGCTGAGCCGGGCGATGATTCCGCTGCTGCGCAAATCCGATGACGCCTCCATGATCTTCACCTCGTCCGGCGTTGGCCGGCAGGCACGGGCATACTGGGGCGCCTACGCCGTATCCAAGTTTGCCGTTGAGGGCCTGGCCCAGTTACTCGCCGACGAACTGGACGACGAGCGCCACAATATCCGGGTAAACAGCCTGAACCCGGGCGCGACTCGCACAGGCATGCGGGTGCTGGCCTACCCGGCGGAAGATCCGAAGAAAAACCCGGACCCGGAGCAGCTCATGCCCGTTTACCTGTATCTGATGGGCCGGGACAGCAAAGGCGTTAATGGCCAGCAAATTGACGCGCAGCCGAAAAAATAATGGAACTGCTTTTTTACACCACAGCCCAGTGCCATTTGTGCGAACTGGCAGAGGCGCTGCTGGTCAGCACCCCGATGCCCGAGCCCATTCCGGTGGATGTGGTGGACATCGCCCAGTCCGAAGCCCTGGTGGAGCGCTACGGCACCCGCATCCCGGTGCTGCGCCGCAACGACACCGGGGCGGAGCTGGACTGGCCGTTCACCAGGGACCAGTTACTCACGTTTCTGCAATGAGGATCCTCTGACATGCTGATGATCATCTCCCCTGCCAAGACTCTGGATTATGAGAGCCCCCTGGCAACGGAAACCCATACCCAACCGGACTTCCTGGACGATGCCTGTGAACTGATTGACCAGCTCAAGGAGCTGGAACCACATCAGGTCAGCAACCTGATGAGCATCAGCGACAAACTCGGGCAACTGAACGCCGAGCGCTTCCAGAGCTGGCGCACACCGTTTACGCCGGATAATGCCCGGCAGGCCGTTCTGGCGTTCAAGGGCGACGTCTATACCGGTCTGGATGCCGAGAGTTTCAGTAGTGAGGATTTCAGTTTTGCCCAGAAACACCTGCGGATTCTCTCCGGCCTCTACGGACTGCTGAAACCGCTGGACCTGATGCAGCCCTACCGACTGGAAATGGGCACCCGGTTTGAAAATACCCGGGGCAAAGACCTGTACGCGTTCTGGGGCAGCAAGATTACCGATGCCCTGAACCAGCTACTGGCCAGCGACGACAAGGTGCTGGTGAATCTGGCCTCCAACGAATACTTCAAGAGCGTGCAGAAAAAACACCTGGACGCCCGCCTCGTTACCCCCCAGTTCAAGGACTGGAAAAACGGCCAGTACAAGATGATCAGCTTCTACGCCAAGAAAGCCCGGGGGCTGATGTGCCGTTACGCCATCCAGAATCGAATTACCCAGGCTGATGATCTCAAAGGCTTCAACCTGGAGGGGTACTATTTCAGCGAAGACCAATCCGATAACAACAACTGGGTTTTCCTGCGGGACGAGCAGTAGTCAGGCGGTTTTCCGACCTGTGTTTAACACCTTCAGACATCTGTTGATATCGGAGTAGCAATGAACGAAGCAGTATTTTCCCAGATCGCCATGCTGGTGTTTCTGACCGGCCTTATTGCCTGGATGGGCTTCATTGTTTGGGATCTGGCCAAGAAATCCCAGGCCGGCAAATTTGGCACTATCGCGCTGTTTACCGTACTTGGCGCCGGCGTTGTCGGCTTTATCGTGAAAACCGTGTTGGTGGAGGTTATGCAGATCTGACCGGCCTGCCGTCACTTTACGGCTACCGCCTGGTAGCCGTATCATCCCTCCCCCTTTTTCGATTCGACAAGCTCCGACCTGACGCAAGGATTCAGACCCATGTGGTTTCGTAATGCCCGTGTTTTCCGTTTCACCAAACCTTTCGATATTTCCGCAGAAGCGCTGGAAGAGAAACTCCAGGCGGACGCGTTCAAACCCTGCGGCCCTCAGGAAACCAACCGCCAGGGCTGGGTTCCGCCCCTGGGTAAACACGGCGACCAACTGGTGCACAGCGCCAACGGTTATCACCTGATTGCCCTGAGAAAGGAAGAGAAGATCCTGCCCGGGCCGGTGGTGAAGGAGGCTGTGGAAGAGCGTGCCGAAGCCATTGAGCTGGAGCAGGGCCGAAAGGTGCGCCGGAAGGAAAAAGACGAACTGAAAGAACAGGTGATGCTGGAAATGCTGCCACAGGCATTTTCCCGCAACCGCCGTTGCTTTGCTTACCTGGCCCCTCAGGACGGCGTGCTGGTGGTTGATGCCGGCTCTGCGAAACAGGCCGAAGATCTAGCCTCGACCCTGCGCAAGAGCCTGGGATCACTGCCTGTGCGACCGCCGGCGGTTGAGCAATCCCCCGCCTTCACCTTCACCGGCTGGCTGAACGAAAGCATTGATCACCCTGCCAACATTACCCTGGGCAGCGAATGCGAACTGAAAGACCCGTCAGAAGATGGCGGCGTGGTACGCTGTAAAGGTCTTGATCTCAAAGCCGACGAGATCCGCAACCACCTGGAAGCTGGCATGCAGGTGACCAAGCTGGCCCTGACCTGGGACGACAATGTCTCGTTCGTACTGGACGAAGAGCTGGGCATACGCCGGCTGAAATTCGGTGAAACCCTGCAAGAGCAATTGGACGACGTCGATGTCGACGACGCCCTGGCCAAGTTTGATGCAGCTTTCACCATCATGACTCTGGAGCTGTCACGGCTGATTCCCGGGCTGCTGGAAGCCCTGGGCGGAGAAGATCGCTCCGCCATCGTCGAGGAGTAAAGGAACGGGGGGCTACAGATGCCCCCCTTTGCCCAGCCGTTCCTTCTGCCAGTCTTTCTGCGGCTCGTTCAGTACCAGTCGCAGATCCATCACTTCTTCCTCCGGGTTGTATTTGATTTCAAACCCCAGATGCTCGGCCAGCTGCAACATCGGCCGGTTGTCCGGCAACACATTGCCGATCATTTCCATGGTGCCCCGGGCACGGCAATAATCAATCATCTTCTGCATAAGGGCCACGCCCAGGCCTTCGCCTTTCATCCGGTCATCTACCATAACGGCGAACTCGCAACGCAGATTGTCGGCATCGGTCCAGGTACGCACCGTACCCAGGGTCTCCTCGCCTTCACCATCTTCACGGGGCGCATTGGCGATGAACACCATTTCCCGGTCATAGTCGATTTGCACCATCTGGGCCACGTCTTCCCGGGAAAAATGCTTGCGGTACTGGAAGAATCGGTAACGGATGGATTCCGGAGACTGATGCTCGTGAAACAGCCGATGAGCAGGCTCATCCTCCGCCAGCACCGGGCGAATAATCACGCGGCGACCGGATTTGGGCAATACCAGCCACTCCTCCAGCTCTCGCGGGTAGGGCTGGATAATGGGCTTGATCGGATGTTCATCCAGGTCAATAGCGATGTTTACAGCAACGGCGCCCTGCTCATTGAATAGCAATGGCGAGATTTCCAGGCCCTTGATCTCTGGTATATCGATCACAATCTGTGACAGCGTCACCAGGGTTTCGGACACCGCCCGGATATCCTCTTCCGGCTTCAGGCTGTGTTCTTTAAGCAGTTTGTACATGTAAGTACGCCGCAGCAGCTCGCGGGCCAGCACCATGTTCAGGGGCGGCAACGCAATCTGGCGATCGGTCATGATATTGATCTGGGCACCGGCTGCCCCGCAAACCACCAGCGGCCCGAACACCTCATCACGAGTGATCCCCACACTGAACTCGATGCCGCCAACATGCTGGTAGGAACGCTGGACGGCAAAACCCAGGAACCCGCTTTTCGGGAAATGCTCCCGATATTCGTCCATCAGGAAGCGGCAGCTGTCGATGATCACCTGTTCGCTGTTGAGCTTTTTGACCGTGCCCTTATAGCGGCGCTGGGTCGGGCTCAGATCCAGGAACGGATAACACACATCTTCGTGGATAACAGTTACATCAATGGGGCGGCGCTCGACTGCGAAGACCTCCAGCACCTCTTCCACGTCATCACAGTAGACGGTTTCAATGGTATTGATGCCATAGTCGCAAATCACCCGCCGGGCTTCCCGGTTGGACAGATGCCGCCGGCCATCCCGCAAGGCCCTGGCGACCAGTTTGCGGGTGTTGGCCCGGTCGGCGAAGTGGTCTGTAAACGATTCGGGCGTCTCGGTCAGCAGCCGCTGAATGCGCTGATGCCGAACATGCTGCATGAACGCCATCACCGCTTTTTCCGGGTTAAAGAACGATGGCAACCCCGCCCGGTAAAACTCTTCCCGGGAATCCATCACCGTGCTCTGCCCCAACCAGCAGGTAAAGATGTTCAAGCGGGTGCCCTTGGACGCCTGCACCACGGAATCGGCAATCTGCAGGCTGTCTTCGATCAGTGTGGGTGCGTACATCACCAGTACGTTAGCCACGTTAGGGTCCTTCGCCAGAATCTTGATAGCCTTGCCATATAGCTCGGGCGTGGCATCATAGTTAAGGTCAATGGGGTTCTTGCGGGTCCAGTACGGCGGCAGCAGTTCTCCCAGCTCCCTGACCGTATCTTCCGACAGCTCCGCCAGTTCACCGCCGAGATCCGCCAGCCGATCCACCGCCAATACGCCGGGGCCCACGCCGTTGGCCATGATGGCCAGGGATTCCCGACGCAGCGGGCGCATCCGGGTCAGGGTTTCCAGGGCATCAAACATCTGGCCAAGCCCGTCCACCCTCAACACACCGGCGCGCTGAAGCATGGCATCGTAGACCGGGTCACTGCGTTTGATACCAGCGGGCAAGGCATGGGTAAACCACTCGGATTCGGGCACCCGTCCGGATTTCACCGCAATCACGGGCTTGGTCCGGGAGGCCACCCGGACTGCCGACATGAAGCGCCTGGGGTTGGGGATGTTTTCAATGTGCAGCAGAATGGCTCGGGTCTGGGTGTCCTGGGCCAGATAATCGATCAGGTCGTCGTGATCGATGTCCATACCATCACCCAGGGTCAGGAAGTAGGAGAATCCCACCCCCCTGGCAAAGGCCCAGTCCAGCACCGAACTGGCAATGGTGCCGGACTGCCCCACGAAGGCCACCCGGCCGGGAATGGCCCCCATATGGGCATAGGTGGCGTTCAGATGCCGCGCCGGCACCATCAAACCGATAGTGTTGGGGCCCAGTACGCGGATGCCGGTCTCCCGGGCGGCATCGCGTACTGAATACATCAATGGCTGGCCGGTTTTACTGTGAGTCCGGGACATGCCCCCGGTCATTACAATGGCGGTACGCACGCCACATTCACCCAGCTTGCGGATCATTTTCGGCACCGTGTCCGGCGGGGTACAGATGATCGCCAGGTCCGGACTGAAATCCAGTTTGGACACTTTGCGCACACAGGGCACCCCGTGCACGTTTTCGTAGTCGCTCTGGTTGACCACCACGAGCCGGCCCGGATAGCCGCCGCCCAGCAGGTTCCGCAACACCATACCCCCGAGGTTGTCAGCGCGTTCCGAGGCGCCAATAACGGCAATGGATTCAGGATTGAACAGGCTTTCCAGATAGCGGGTACTCAACGCGGCTCTCCCAGTGGTGTGCGCGACAGGAATGTACAAACTTCAATAAAACGGCTTGCTTATCAGTGTATACCTTATCTTAGGTGGCGATTTCATGATGTAAATCGACTAACGAGTTATTAGACCAAAGAAATACGACAGGCTTCGGTTAT
Source organism: Marinobacter sp. EN3 (assembly GCF_000475315.1). Lineage (NCBI taxonomy): Bacteria > Pseudomonadati > Pseudomonadota > Gammaproteobacteria > Pseudomonadales > Marinobacteraceae > Marinobacter > Marinobacter sp. EN3. The sequence goes on along the minus strand of NZ_AXCC01000020.1, from coordinate 78,423 downwards.
CCCTGATAACATGAAAGCGATAATAAGCATACTCAGGTTCAGGCATTACCCATGACCACGGCATTTTTTTCCCACGACGACTGCAAGAAACACAACATGGGCCCGGAGCACCCGGAAAGCCCTGAGCGTCTTTCAAGCATTCTCGCCTACCTCGCGGATACCAACCTACAACAGGAACTGGACTGGGTTCGTCCGGAAGAAATCACCCGGGACCAACTGCTGACCGTGCATCCGGAAAGCTATCTGCACCAGCTGGACCTGATGCAGCCAACCCGGGGCCGGGTGTTCACCGACCCGGACACCGCGATGATGCCGGACACCCTGAGAGCGGCGAAGCTGGCCGCGGGGGGCAATGTGCAGGCTGTCGATATGGTGATGAGCAGCCAGGTAACCAACGCTTTTGTCTGCGCCCGGCCACCGGGACACCACGCCGAACGTGCCAAGTCGATGGGGTTCTGTTTCTATAACAATATCGCCCTGGCGGCGATGCGGGCGCTCACCTTCCATCACCTTGAGCGGGTGGCCATTGTCGATTTCGATGTGCATCAGGGTAACGGCACGGTAGATATTGTCAGTGGTGATGAACGCATACTGATGTGTTCCAGCTTTCAGCATCCGTTTTATCCGCATTCCCATGTGCACCGGCAGGCCGACAATATTGTCAATGCGCCGATTGCAGCCGACTGTTCAGCGGCTGAGTACCGCAAGACGGTTGAAGCCGCCTGGCTCAAGAAACTGCAGGATTTTCGTCCGCAACTGGTGTTGATCTCGGCAGGCTTTGACGGGCATCGGCTGGACCCCATGGCGGAGCTGAATCTGGAAACCGAGGATTATCGATGGTTAACGGAAATGCTGGTGAGTGTCGCCCATGACCACTCCAACGATCGCATCATCTCCACGCTGGAAGGCGGGTATCACCTGAAAGCCCTGGCAGAGGGTGTGGCCGCGCACCTGGAAGTCCTGAACGCAGTATATTGAAACTCGGGATGGCGTGTTCCGGCTATCCCGAAAACTCGCTCCCCATACCGTTAGCCTGCAGCAGTTCCGGGCGCTCACCCTGGCGTTGCAAACGAATGGTGGTGCGGCGGTTATCAGCCGGCCGGCGGGAAACCGGATACTGATCACCGTGGGCCCGGACCGTCAGCATAGTCTCATCGATTCCCCTGGATTTGAGATACTCGGCCACCACGTTGGCTCTTTCCTCCGACAGCGCGCGGTTATCAATCCGGCTACCAATACTGTCGGAATGGCCGTCCACGAAGATTCTTTCTACCGTGCTGTCGGCCATCACGTAGGTCACAATATTGTCGAGCAAGTTCATGTCTGCCTGTGACAGGCTGGTACTCCCGCTGGCAAACGGAACCCGGCTGCGCCGAACCTGGTCGAAGTTAACCGGCAGCAGACTGGCAACGCATTCACGATAGCCGGCGTACGGGCCGGAAAAATTCACATTCGACAACTGCACCCGCACGGGCTGGCCGCTGTATACCGCGGCTCGGGTTACTGTCGGCTGCATACCTCGGGACAACCCCTGGGCAATCAACACCGCTTCCCGATTCCCCAGGTTCACCGAGCGCGGACTATCCGTTACCTGCACAGCACCAATGGGGCTCGGTGGAACTCCTGGCCGCCAGGGCGGCGCTTCAACCACTAACTGGCCCTGGCCGGGGCGCATCACACTCAGATCCGATTCGAGATAGAAACGCAGGTCTTCCCCTGCCCGGTGCCTGAGCACGGCGCGGCCAAAGCCAGGAACCTCATGGACAAGGGAACACTCAAAGACCGACTCGGAGAGATACCACTGGCTGTTTTCAATACCGGCACCATAACTGGATGACAGCACAGGCGCAGAGGGCAATGACATCAACCCTGCCGTCGCCAGCAATTTCAGCAATCTGCTCTGCCTGAAGAACCAATTGGGTGAAACCATAGGAATGCCCCGTGGAGCCTTTAAACCAGTGAACTAACCGGTTAACGGCGACCCGACCGGGAACTTGAGCCGGATAACTTACGATCAGGTTAAAAACATCTGCTTTTCGCTTCTGATATAATCCGCGAAATTTTGCGCTCGCTTTCGGATACCTTCTCATGACCCGACAGATAACCATCACACGCCCGGACGACTGGCACCTGCACGTGCGCGACGGCGACATTCTGAACGATGTGGTGCCCGCCACCGCCGCCTGCTTCGGCCGCGCTATCATCATGCCTAACCTGGTGCCGCCGGTAACCGATGCCAGCGCAGCCATGGCGTACAGGGATCGCATTCTGGCCGCGGCCCGGGGAACGGACTTCCAGCCCCTGATGACCCTGTATCTGACCGAGAGCACCACTGCCGAGACCATTCGTGAAGCCAAAGCCGCCGGCGTAGTGGCAGCGAAACTGTACCCGGCTGGCGCCACCACCAACTCTGCCTCCGGCGTAACGGACATTCGCAATATCTACCCGGTGCTGGAGGCGATGGCGGATTGCGGCATGCTGTTGCTGGTACACGGCGAGGTGACCGACAGCGACATCGATATTTTCGATCGGGAAAAGGTGTTTCTGGAGCGGGTTCTGGCGCCCACGCTGACTGCGTTCCCGTCGCTCCGGGTGGTTCTTGAGCATATCACCACTGCCGATTCGGCCGAGTTTGTCCGTAACCATCAGGGCAATAACCTAGGGGCAACTCTCACACCGCAGCATCTGATGTATAACCGCAATCACATGCTGGTCGGCGGTATTCGCCCACACCTTTACTGCCTGCCCATCCTCAAGCGCAACAAGCATCAGGAAGCGCTAAGAGAGGTCGTGGCCAGCGGCGATCCCCGCTTCTTCCTGGGCACGGATTCTGCCCCACACGCGAAAGACAAGAAGGAAGCCGCCTGCGGCTGTGCTGGCTGTTACTCCGCCTACGGCGCCATCGGCCTGTATGCCGATATCTTCGAGGAACTGGGCATTCTGGACAAGCTGGAAGCCTTTGCCAGCTTCAACGGCGCCGATTTCTATGGCCTGCCCCGGAACACCGACACCGTGACGCTGGTGCGGGAACCCTGGACCATGCCGGAGAACCTGCCTCTGGCCGGCGGCGGAATTGTTCCGTTGAAGGCTGGCGAAACCGTTAACTGGCGCCTGGCGTAAACCCTATTCATTCACTACCACGAACATCGGAGTTCGAGTGTCAGACGAAAACAAACAGCCCCACCCCATGTCCCAGCGCTTTCGCGGCTTTCTGCCGGTGGTGGTCGACGTGGAAACCGCCGGCTTCAACCCGGAACGTGATGCTCTGCTGGAAATCGCTGCCGTAATGCTGACCATGGATGAGGATGGCTGGCTGCGCCGGGGCGAAACCCACGTGCAGCAGATCGACCCGTTCGAAGGCGCCAATCTGGAGCAGTCGGCCCTGGATTTCACCGGTATCGATCCCTGGAATCCGGAGCGGGAGGCGGTACCGGAACGGGAAGGCCTGAGCGAGATTTTTTCTCCCATCCGCAAGGCGGTAAAAGAACACGACTGCAAGCGAGCGGTACTGGTGGGCCACAATGCCACGTTTGACCATAATTTCGTTTTCGCGGCAGCGCTGCGGGCCGATATCAAACGCAACCCGTTCCATCCATTCTCGACATTTGATACCGCTACCCTGGCGGGCCTCGCCTACGGCCACACCGTGCTGGCCCAGGCCTGTAAACTGGCGGGCATTCCCTTCAGCAACAAGGAAGCCCACTCGGCGGCCTACGACGCGGAAAAGACAGCAGACCTGTTCTGCGGCATCGTCAATCGCTGGCGTGAACTGGGCGGGTTTCCGCCGCCGCCAATCGAAATTGCAGAAGAACCCCAGGAATGAAATCTCCAACCTGAAACGAAAAAACCCGCCGAGGCGGGTTTTTTTGGCTTATAACGACGATTACCAGTATATCCCCCGCATAATCGCCGCAAAGGCTACCTGCTCGGTAGAGACTTTCGGCTTTTCGCCGGACTTGCTGCCAGCGGCTGCTGGAGAATCCGGGAACATCCGGTAGCCAGTGTTCATAATGATCTCACCCATCTTCGGTGCCAGCGCATGCAGAACCTGCGCGAACACGCCAAGACGGGTGGCAATGCGCTTGGGCCGGTACACAATCGCATCCGCCACCATCTGCGCGGCTTCATCCGGTGTCAGCGTCGGCACGGAATCGTAGATCTTGGTGGGCGCGATCATCGGCGTTTTCACCAGCGGCATGTTGATGGTGGTGAAGGTCACGTTGCGATCCGACCATTCCGCAGCGGCACAGCGGCTGAACGCGTCCAGTGCGGATTTCGAGGCGACATAGGCCGAGAAACGCGGAGCGTTGGTAAGTACCCCGATGGAAGAAATATTCACCACGTGCCCGCGGCGACGCTCCAGCATGGCTGGCGCAAAGCCCATGATCAGCCGAACGGAGCCAAAGTAGTTCAGCTGCATGGTCCGCTCAAAATCGTGGAACCGGTCAAAAGACAACGCCAGCGAGCGGCGGATGGAGCGACCCGCGTTATTCACCAGTACATCCACGTGGCCGTGATTGTCGAGCACCGTCTTCACAAAGCGGTCGCAGTCGTCCATGTCCGAAAAGTCGCACTGGTACGCATGCACGTTGCCACCCTTGGCCTCCAGACTGGCCGCCACTTCATCCAGAGTTTCCTTGGTACGCGCACCAATGACCAGAATGGCACCGGCCTCTGCCAGTTTCTCTGCCGTTGCCAGGCCAATACCCGAAGTTGCTCCGGTGACCACGCAAACCTTACCTTCAACCGTGCCCTTGAGGGTGCGGTCCTTGAACAGGTCCGGGTCCAGATTGCGCTCCCAGTAGTCCCAGATCACCGGGGCATAGGACGGCAGACGCGGCACCTCAATGTCTGTGCCCTTCAGAACCCGCTCCAGCTCCCGGGTATCAAAACGGGTCGGGTAATTAATGAAGGACATCACCGAGGGCGGAATGCCCATGTCATCCAGAAGCGCACCAGTAATGCGCTTGACCGGAGGCAGATTCTTGATGCTCTGGCGAATAAACGGCGGAATAAAACCGAACATCCGGGAATCGATGCGCATACCCATGCGGGGGGCATGGCCGGCCTCGCAGAAAATATTGAGGATCTCACCCACCTTATACGGATCTGAGTCCACCAGATGGAAACAGTTGCCATCTTCGCCTTCCAGATGGGCAATGTGATCCAGTGCATCGACCACGAAATCCACCGGCACAATGTTCAGCCGGCCACCTTCAATACCGATGGTGGGTACCCACTGGGGCAACGCATGACGGATCTTCTGAATCATCTTGAAGAAGTAATAGGGCCCGTCCACCTTGTCCATTTCGCCGGTTTCCGAATGGCCAATGACCATGCCAGGGCGGTAGATGCGGAACGGAACCTTGCACTCTTCACGCACAACTTTTTCGGATTCGTGTTTGGTGCGCAGGTAAGGATGATCAAGCTTCTCGGCTTCTTCGAACATATCCTCCCGGAAGATACCCTTGAACAGACCCGCTGCCGCGATGGATGACACGTGATGGAAATGCTTGGCACCCATGGCTTCTGCAGCCTGAACAGCCGCCCTGGTGCCTTCGATATTGGTGGCGGCCTGGGCTTCTTCGTCTGCGCCCATGTCGTAGACCGCGGCAAGATGGAATACGTGGTCGATATTTCCTTTCAGTGATTTCAGCGTTTTCGCGTCAATACCAAGGTTTTTGCTGGTGAGGTCGCCGATCACAGCCTTCACTTGCTTGTCGTCTGCACCCCAGCGCTCCCGGAGCCGCTCCAGCTTGTCCTGGGACTGCTCGCGAACCAGAACATACACGGTGCCGCCGCGCGCCAAGAGTTTCTCAACCAGAAAACGACCGATAAAACCGGTGCCGCCTGTCAGGAAATAATTCATAGGTACTCCATTCTGCCTGTTGTGTTTTTTGTCTTTGACCGACACAGATACGACTAAAGTCGTAGCTGATTCCATCGGTCGGCAATTCTACTTAATTGCAACCCTCATGTATCGAACTTTTTTAGAGTTTTTACTCTGTAACCCATTGTTTTTGTTAGAGCCATTACTCTAAAAGCAGCCAACTCCACCTCACTCCCTGTCCGGTTTATCGACACAATGTGATTGAGATTAGCACAAGAAACCGCGACCACCGCATTGGGTCATTTAATTACGACCAGGCAATGCAAGAGGTTCTTACCAATGACATAATCGGGAACTTCCAGCGCCATCCGGCGTCACTAACCGAGCCAGACATCAAGGTTTAAAAGAAACTGCCATGCCGAAAAACAATCCGAACACCGAACGCTATATTGCCATCGCCCGTGCCTGCCTGAAGGCCATCAACGACACCGCCGCCGACAGTGGTTCCCGGGAAGACAAGATCCAGGCCGTATACCAGGCCATCGACAAGGCGTTTCAGGCCGAGTTTGCCGATTATCGACAGTCCGTTGCGATCATGGCGACGGTGCTGGAGCGGATCGCCTCTGGTGAACTCGACGCTGACCAGGCGGCCAAACTCGCGCGCCAAACCATAGAACAGAAGCCTGACAGCGCCAAAAACAACCAGATGCACTGATCCCTTTTCCGACCTGAACGCCATTCCGGAACCCGAGGCCCCATGACTTCGAAACATCCGTTACCTGTTCGATCTCGCTACGCTCTGCTGCAGAGGCTGTTGCTGGTCGTCACCGTGTTACTGGCTCCACTGGCGACAGCCAGTGTGTCACCCACCCAAAGTCCCAATGATCCGAACCAGTATCGGTTCATCGAACTCGACAATGGCTTGCGGGTGATCCTCGCTTCGGACCCGGAAACAGACAAAGCCGCCGCCTCCATGAACGTTGCCGTGGGCAGCGGAAACGACCCGAAAGAGCGGGCTGGCCTGGCGCACTTTCTCGAGCACATGCTGTTTTTGGGCACCGAGAAGTACCCGGAGGCAGGCGAATACCAGCAATTTATTCGCAGCCACGGCGGCACTCATAACGCGTTCACAGCGTTTGAGGACACCAACTATTTCTTTGATGTCGAAGCAGAGTTTCTGGAGCCGGCACTGGACCGGTTCGCCCAACAGTTTTCTCATCCGCTGTTCACGCCGGAACTGGTGGATCGTGAGCGCAATGCCGTCCACTCCGAGTACAGCTCCAAGCTTAAAGATGACGGCCGGCGCCTGCTTTCTGTCAGGAAGGCGGCGGGCAATCAGAAGCATGCCTTCAGCCAGTTTGCGGTCGGCAACCTGGAGACCCTGGAAAATACCGAAGGCAACCCGCTTCGGCCTGACCTGATTCGTTTCTGGGAAGAAAACTATTCGGCGAACATCATGACCCTGGCAGTCTACGGCCCACAGCCGCTGGATGAGCTGGAACGCATGGTGCAGGAGCGCTTTGGCGCCATCGCCAACCGTAACCTTGAACCCAAGGTTCACCCTCACCCGCTGTACGACACCTCCCGGTTGCCAGAGAAAGTGACAGCCGAGACGCTGAAAGACAATCGCAGCATGACGCTGTCTTTCCCGATCCCCTCTCAGCAGCGTTACTATAAAAGCAAACCCGCAGCCTACGTTGCCAACCTGCTGGGCCACGAAGGCCCCGGCAGCCTGTTTGACGTTCTGAAACGCGCAGGCATGGTAGAAAGCCTTTCCGCAGGCACAGGGATGGACACCGGCGAACACGCCACTCTCGACATCAGCATGTCGCTCACCCGGGAAGGCCTGGAACACCAGGATGAGATCATTGCCCTCACCTTTGAATATATAGATCGTATTCGTGACAACGGCATCAGCCAGCAACGCTTCAACGAGATGCGACAGCTGGCCATGATTGATTTCCGTTTCCGGGAACGCGCTGAAGCGCAAAGCGAGGCCATGCGACTGTCCAGACTCCTCAAGGACTATCCGCCTGAAGATGTTCTAAGCGCCCCCTGGCTGCTTGAGCGGTATGCCCCAGAGCAATACAGGGCGATCCTCGATCAGCTGAAACCAGCCAACCTTAAAGTCTGGATTGCTGCGCCCAACCTGGACGCGAGCGAGCCGAATCTCACGCGGTGGTATCAGACGCCCTGGTTCAGGACACCCCTGAACCTCGATAATCCGGCAGCTCCCAGCCTGGCTGAACAGCTTGCCCTGCCCGAATCCAACCCCTTTGTTCCAGAAGATCTCGAACTGGTGGGGGGGGGTAGCATGGCTCACCCGGAGAAAATTGCCGAACTGGACGGACTGGATATCTGGTACGCCCGGGATACCCGTTTCGCCACTCCGAAAGCCAATCTGTTTGTCAGCCTGAGAACGCCGGCAGCGCGGGAATCCGCCCGGAGTTCAGTGCTCACACAACTGCTGGTGGACGCCATTAACACCAACCTCAACGCCTGGGCCTATTCTGCCCGGCTGGCCGGGCTGGACTACAGCGTCTACCCCCATCTTCGTGGTGTTACCATACGTGTCGGCGGCTACAGCGACAAGCTGCACAAGCTGGCTAACCAGATACTGCTGGAGTTCGCCAATCCCGCCCTTACCGAACAGCGATTCAGGATCGCGCGACAGAACCTGATGGATGCTCTGGAAAACAAGAGCAAAGAACGGCCGGTGCAGCAGACTTCGGAATTTGTCCAAACCGCCTTGCTGGAAGGCACGTTTCCCGTGGAGGAGCGCCTGGCCGCTGCGCGCGACGTCACACTGAATGAGCTGAGGGGGTTTGCCGGCAGTTTCCTCGCCCGCACTGATCCCGTCTTGCTCGCCCATGGCAACCTGACACAGGCCAGTGCCCTGAATATGGCCAGACAGGTACAGGCTCTGGTGCTGAACGATCACCAGCGTACCAACGTGGATCGGGCGCGAATTCGCCAGCTGCCGTCGGGCCAGACCGCCGCGCATCTGGCGGTTGAGCACCCCGATACTGGTTACACCTTATACCTGCAGGGCAACAACACTTCCTACGCGGAGCGAGCCCGGTATCGGTTGCTGGCACAAATCATCAGTAGCCCGTTCTATGAGGAAATCCGGACCACGCGCCAGCTCGGATACATCGTCTACGCGACCGCGTTCGAGATTCTGGAAACGCCCGCGCTCGGGCTGGTTGTGCAATCCCCATCCGCTGATGCATCTGCCATCGACTCGGCCGTCAAGGAATTCAGCCAAATCTTTGCGCAACAACTGGCGGAGATGGATGACACCCGGCTTAAGCGGGAAAAACAGGCGGTGATCAGCCAACTGCTGGAGCGTGACCGGCAACTGAGCGAAGTCTCCAGCCGATACTGGCGGGAGATCGACCGGGAAAATGCCGAGTTTAACAGCCGACAAGCCCTGGCCGACGCTATTCGGAACGTATCGCTGGAGGAACTGAAAGAGACCTTCGAACAGGCCATGCTTGAACGACAACGTGCTCTGCTGGTCACCACCGGAGGCGATGCCGTGAATGATGAGGCGATCCTTCAGATCCTGCGGGACCTGGGCCCTGTACCGAAGGATTGACGAGAGATACTACGAACCTGCCCGGCGATCATTCGCCTGCCGGGCAGGTTGTCGGGTTAACAAAGCCGGTTACAGATCCACCGCAAACTGATTGAAATACACCACAGACCCAGTGCCGGCCCCCACATTCAGAATGCTGAATGCCACCTTGCCCTTCTCCTGAATAAAAGCAAACTTGTCGCTTTCATTCTTTACTTCGTAGTTCTCTGTGTCGTTTTTCTTCTCGTTATACACAGACAAGGCTCCGTCCTGGCTGCCATGACGAATCTGGGCCATGGAGACAATAATCTGGGGAATATCCTTTGCCTTGTTGAACGTCAAAATCCAGATGCCCGAGTCGTTGGTGGGCAACATCACCTGCACAAAGCCTTTCTCGGCGCCATCCTGGTATTTAGAGCTGGCCAGGTCGTTCATGCCAACCCAGTAGGAGTACCAGTTGCCTTCCAAAGCAACGTCAATGGTGTCAAATACCTTGACCTTCACACTGTTGTCGGGATCACTGACACCCAGCTGTTTCACAACGGTAGTCAGCAGGGATTTCGTGCCCTCGCCGTAGGAGTCAAAGCCACCAAAACTCTGAGCCAGACTGGCCTGGGAGAAAGACACGACCAGCAACAGCGCAAGCAACTTATAGAACTTCATGCAGATTTCCTTTTTATCCGGTACTTGATCCGACGGCTCCGCGCCATCCCCTGCCTGAAAACAGGCCGAGCCTATGATAGTCAGCGACTACCCACGTGATCTACCCGGAAACGGCAAGACAGTGTGAACAAATGAAAAATGACGCCCTTGAGCCCGCTGCCTCAGGCCGTTATCATACCGCCTCCTTTACGAAGCCCCCGTAGCTCATCTGGATAGAGCGTCCCCCTCCTAAGGGGAAGGTAGCAGGTTCGAGTCCTGCCGGGGGTACCATAAAGGCAGCCACCGAATGGCCCCGTCAGAACAATGGCACCACAACACCGCCCGCGAGCCATAGCAGCGCAACCACTACCAGAACACTCAGCACCTTATCTGTCAGCGAAGATCCGCCATGATCGTGATGATGGTGGTGGTCATGTGAATGCTGCTTCTGCCCTTGTCGCAAGAACCATAGCAGTATCGCTGTGGCGGTCAGAAACAGGATGTTCAAGACAGCCTGGTAATTCCACTTGAAGAACTCCCGCTCTCCCATTGAGGTCTGGCCGCTGAAGTCCGGCAACATACCCAGTAGGGCCAGGCTGTAGTGCATCAGCAATGACACAGTCACAATGCCGACCAGCATCAGTACGAGGATGTACAGCGCCATCTTCCAGCCATAATAGGAGGCGTTGATTCTGAGCACTGGCAGCACAACCAGATCGGAAAAGATAAAGGCCATGACGCCCGCAAAACTCACTCCCTGAGCAAACAACACGGCCGCGAGAGGAATATTCCCCATGGAACCGATGAAGGTGAAAAAGGCTGCAATTGGCCCAACAAGTGTCTGCGATAGTACAGCGAGGAAGCCAGGGTTGGCCGCGTTCTCGCCACCGGCGCCGATAAAGAGAGCTTCAAAGAAACTCTGAGGCACCATGGCGGAGATGATGCCGGCTACGGTGAAGCCGATAAGGACATCTTTCCAGACCATTTGCCACTCCATCACATAGGTCTGGGCGATCGCCTGCCATCCTTCTTTACTGGTTATTTTTTCCTTCCAGCTTTTGTCAGAGTTGCCGCCGTCCCCGTCGCCGTCATCCATCTTTCGGCGAGCCTGAGCTTCAAGCCGGCGCGGCCGGGTAAGTCGGATCAGCAGCCAGGTCACGAGAATCAGGAGTACACCACCCACATACTCGCCAACCACAAATTGCCAACCCAGAAAAACCGCGATCACGATACCGAGCTCAATCACCAGATTTGTGGAGGCCAGCATAAACGCCAGAGACGGCGCCAGACCGGCGCCCTTATTGAAGATTGCACGGGTGGTGGCCAGTGCGGAGAAGCTGCAAGAACTGGAAATGAAACCAAAAAACGTGCCCAGTGCGATACTGCGCGGTCCATCCTCCCCCATGGCCTGCTGCATCTTTCTGCGGGTAACCAGAACCTGAATCAGACTGCTTATGACGTAACCCAGAATAAACGCCCAAAGCGCCATCCAGAAAAAACCCAGGCTCGTGGTTGCCGCTTCATTCCATAGCGATAGAAAGTTGCTCAAAGCGTTCCTCCTTATCTGCCGAAGCATGCGAAGAGTCACCACCTACCCTAGCGCATAATACGACCAGTTGCTGAAACGCTTACTTGATGCCCGAACCCCTCGGCTATGCAGAGGGGTTTTGGCGGAGGGGGAGAAAAATGCAGATTGAGTTCCGGGCGTGGGGGAACCCTATTTGCGCGGATCGGTTACCGAAACCCACGAGTTGTCTGCGTGAGCATCCCGGAAAGCCAACAGGCTATCGACCCCGGAAAAATCCACCAGCTCACGGAAATCCAGCCAGTCCACCAGACAATAGAGACAGATGGCAGGATAGTTCCACTGCTTAAACTGCCCCGCTTCCACCATGGCGGACAGGGTTCGCAGCGTTGTCATGATGCGTTCGCGCTGAAGGTTATAGAACATTGCATCCTGGCTGGTATCGATTCCGGACCGCTCAGAAAGCAGCATGGTTACCGCAGAATCGTTGGCGCCATCAATCAGCGTTAACTGGTTTTCCTGGTCCCAGGTGAGTGTTTCCAGCCCAAGCTTCTGACCAAGATAACGGGCGATAACCCGCGAGTCATAGAGCTCCTGATCGCCATCAATCAGTACTGGGATTTTCAGGGTGGGATTGGTGCGCCGAAGCTCATCACGGCCTTCGCCATAAATGTCGAGATTTATGAACTCGTAAGGTTCGTCGTTCAGCAGAAGCCGAATGCGGCGTACGTAGGGCGACGTGGTAGATCCAACCAGTTTCATGATCTCCCCCATAATCAGGTTTTCATTCATGGTAAATCATCTTGCGCGTCATGCCTCCGTCCACCACAAAATTCTGCCCGGTGACGAAGCCAGCCTCGGAGGAAATAAGGTAAGCCACCAGTGAAGCGATGTCTTCGGGCCTGCCAACGCGACCGGCCGGATGCTGCTGGTGATCCGCTTCTGACAGAGGCTCGACAGCCTGCTCGCTTCCCTGCCAGTCACGGGTATCTATCCAGCCCGGGCTGATACAGTTCACCCGGATGTCTGGCCCCAGGCTAATGGCCAACGCATGGGTCAGTGCCACTAGGCCGCCCTTGGTGGCGGCGTAGGCTTCGGTATCCGGCTCTGATTGCAGCGCCCTTGTGGAAGCCATATTGACAATCACCCCGCGGGTTTTCCGAAGATGCGGTATCGCGTGCTTGCTCACCAGAAACGGCCCGGTCAGGTTGACATCCATCCGCCGCTGCCACTGTTCAAGGCCCAACGCCTCTATCGGGCCTGTGTGAGGGTCCGCAATGCCAGCGTTGTTAATAACGGCATTCAGGCCACCACCCCAGTGCACCGTTTGGGAAATGATATTCTCAACATCCGCTTCGCTGGCAACGTCGCCTGCCAGAAACACGACTTCACCCTCTGCGTTGGCAACCAACTGTTCACCTACGGCTTGGTCAGTATCACAGAATGCCACTTTCCAGCCCGCCGCCGCCAGGTGCAGCACTATGCCTCGGCCAATTCCCTTCGCGCCTCCTGTCACCAGGACTACCTTTTGCATTCGTTCCAAGTCTGCCTCCAACGGTTTCGGTTCCGTCATTACTATTCGGCGGGCTTTGCGCCGGACGGATTGATTGCTGCAGTTTAGCAGCAACTGATTGATACGGTTTTCGCCGAAGGCTGTATCAACAGGTTAGAATGCCCGCCTGCCCACACTACCGGAAACCAACCATGGCCCGCTTTAACGAAATTGGCACCGCAACCATCCCCGGCAACGGCACCTGCTTGCGACTGCTGCAACGTAATGACGAGTTTTCCATCAAGATTGCAGGCGCCCCGGGTGAACTGATGAACAGCCGCTTACATGGTTCGGAGGATGCACTCGCCACCCTCGCCTGTGAACGCCTGAGCCATCTGCCCGCGCCACGGATCCTGATTGGCGGGCTGGGTATGGGCTTTACCCTGGCGGCAGCGCTTTCGGCTACAGGCGATCAGGCTCAGGTGACGGTGGCAGAGCTGGTTCCCGAGGTAGAAACCTGGAATCGCGGACCATTGGGCGCAGCCGCCAGCTACCCTCTGGACGATCCCCGAGCCGCCGTTCACATTGGCGATGTGGCAGAACTTTTGCGGCAGGGCGATGGCAACTGGGACGCCATCTTGCTGGATGTGGATAACGGTCCGGAAGGTCTTACCCGTAAAGAAAACAACTGGATCTACTCTCCGGAAGGCATCGCCGCCGCCCAGAAATCCCTGAGCAACGACGGCATTCTCGCCTACTGGTCGGCCGGTCCGGAACAGGCCTTTACCGAACGCTTGCGGCGCGCTGGCTTTTCGGTGGAACCCGTTGTTGTGAGAGCCCTGCGTCCGGGTAAAGGCGCCCGTCACACAATCTGGCTGGCGTGGTAATTTAGGGGATGGCGGGCGATTCCCGATCGGTTTGTTGCCATACGGTCATTCGAAATACAGGTTCAGGTGTACTAGGGTTACTGATGAAGCCGCTATGTTTTGACGAGGATCTGGTCCTCGGCGAAACACTCAGGAGGTCTTTCCATGAAACCCTCAGTGAGTATTACCGGTGAACAGGAAGCCCATAAAGTAGCCGCAATATTCGAGACAGAAACCGATGCCAACGGCGTTGCAAGGGTGCTGTCGCAGGAAACCAGTCTGGATCACGAGCAAGTCATTGTTGTAAGCCCCCAGGACCAACACTCGGGTGAAGAGCTGGAGCCAGAGAATCAGGGCATATGGCAAACGCTGGTGCGTTCGCATCTCTGGCTCGGTATCGGCGGTGCAGTCGCAGGCTTTATTGTGTTCCTGATACTGAGCGCTATCGGCGTGGGGTTTATTGCCCAGAATGGCGTGGTTGCCGCAGCCGTTCTTGCGGCGCTCGGCCTGATACTTGGCCTGTTGGTGGCTGGAGGCGTTACGCTCCGGCCTGACCACACTCCCTATGTTGCCAAAGCGCAGTCGGCTCTGAAGGAGGGCAAGTATGTACTGACCGTGCATGCCTCCAGTTCTGAGCAACTCAAGGAGGCCACGACGGTCCTGAAAAACCGCAACGTCCGGTTAGTGCGCACTATCTGAGCCTCCGCCCCCGGAGCCACGTTATTGGGAGCAACCAGAGCACAGTGGCCAGTAGCCAGCGCGTAAGCAACAGCAGTGGCAGCATTACCAGGAACCATCCTGGTATCTGCACCATCCAGGCCGGCACGCCCAGTACCCGGGCAGCGCCGGCGAATACGTCGTTCAGTAAGGCGGGGTGTTTGACAACGACATAGACCAGAGCCACCGCAGCGGGCCACTTTGCGTTGCTAACCATGACCGAAGCCATTCGCCCGGCCCGCGCGAGGCGGGAAGAATAGGCCGCGGAACGGGCGGCGACACTCGAGGCTCTTGCAGTACCTGCTGCCGCCCGACCGGCTTTCAGGAATTTCACCGCACTGCCAATAATCAGCGCGTCTACGGCGGCCCAGCCGACATCTTCCATGCGGATCGGCTGATCGGTACGGTACCGGGATTCCAGAGTCCGGATGCCACTGGTGAAGAACTGCGTAATGCCCTCTGTAATCCGCTCCGTCCAGATCCACTCTATGTTATTGCCATCGGCCCCCACCACGAACTGGCCCGTGAAATCCTGCCCTTCTTTATTGGCGAAGTTGACGGCATACCAGGCACGCTGTTCCGGCGTCAGGACTTTACCGGTGCCGGCAACCCGGTTCATCATCTCAATCGAGCCAACCGGATTCTGATAAAAATGCATCACAGGAGGCATCAGATACTCGCCATGGGCTCGCAGGGCCTGCCGAAATTCCGGTTCTTCACCAAACAGATCCATTACAAACCTGGTCCACTCGGGGTATACCTGCAACGCGGCCTGAGCTTTCAGCAACAGCAGGCGGTCGTCCCGGTAATCCAGCAGGAGCGCCTGCAGAGCCAAGGCTTCGCCCAGCAGCGGTGATTCCGTACCGAATTCATTCTGGGCATGCAGGCGCACAAGCCGTTCTTCAACCGGTTGCGGTTGCAAGCGTACTGACACCAGAACGGCCACCACCAACGAGAAAAGCGCCAGCCACAATATCCGCCGTCTGGGCCGGGACTGGAACAGTGCGGGCTCTGTCATTCAGTACTCCTGCTATAAAAACCTCAGTCTACATGGAAAATCTCAAACATGAAGGCTGACACATGTCAACATCGGTTACAGAAAACAACTCTAGGTGGGTATACCCGTTGCAAAAAACGGATACCATGTCCTTATAACCTCGCTTTCGTCCGACGGCACCTATGGATATCTTCGAGCAGAAACGCCGCATTATCACCACTGCCATCGTTGCAGTTGTTCTCACTGGAATCAGTATTGCCGTGGTGGTCTCCACCCCCCTGATCAATCAGATCCATACCCAGGCCGCAGACACTGCGAGCCTGGTGGCCGATGCCAAGGCCGAGAGCGTTCGGGCGGTATTCGATCAGCATCAGGATCTGGCGCGACAAACCGCCAGTCGCTCTGAGCTCGCGCGGGTTATGGTCGAATACAACAGGGGAAACCTGGCACTCGCTGACTTGCGGACCTTTTCTCGCCCCAGGCTTGACGATGCCGCAAAAAACATCGACAACCTTGCCGCCATCGTCCGGTTTGATGCCAGTGGCGCCGAAGTTGTGCGCGTCGGGCCTCTGGACGATCAGCTTCCCGCTGACCTGCCTATGCCCTCCGGGCTTGATATCCAGTCTTACCCGGTAGGGGTAAGTAACGAAGCGAGGCCGTTACTGCACGTCATCGCTGCGATACGCGTGGATGAACAGATCGTAGGCTATGATCTTCTGCTGTTCGAACTCTCCTCACTGATTCCCATCTTTCGCGTGGATGCGGACTCCAGTCTGTGCCTGCTTGATGTCGAGAGAACGCGGCGACTGATCTGGACCGAGGGCAGTCATCAGTTTCAATTGACAACACCCAATGGTTGCCTGGCCGAACAGGAAGGTATCGATTACAAACCAGACCTCGACTTTTTCCAGGCTTCGCTTCCAGACGGCACCCGTGTGCTGGCATTCATAAGACTAGTGGAAGGATATGGCTGGGAAATCCATATGAATGCCAGGACTTCCAGTGTGTTCGGTAAAGTGATTGAAGACATTGTTATCAGTGTTGTGCTGATACTCATGCTCTCCGCCCTTGCCGGCACAATGGTCTGGCGTTCACTGATGCCGATTGTGCAAGCACTGGCCAACCAGGCCTCCCAGATTGCCCGGTCTACCGATGAGCTTCGGCTGGCCCAGCAGGTCTTTAACCACACCCACGAAGCCATCGTGATTTGTGACACCGGTTTACAGGTTATTCGTGCTAACCCGGCCTTCAACGAGATTACCGGCGCAACAACGAAGACACTTCGCAATACAAACCTGATGGCATTTATCGACAGTGACAGATGCAAGGAGATAGACCGGGAAGAAATCCACCGGCATCTTGTCGCGGAAAATGCCTGGCAAGGCGAGGTCTGGCTGACCGGGCCCGATAATGATCCGTTCCCCAACCTGCTGACGGTTTCGCCGGTACGCAATGCCCGGGGACAAATCCAGCAACTGATCCTGACCTTCAGCGATATTACCGCACGGGTACAGGCAGAAAAGCAGATGTTCCGGCTGGCACATTTCGACAAACTCACTGGCCTGCCAAATCGCACGGCCCTGGAAACCCACCTAGAACAAGCCATCGAGCAGGCACGGCGCCAGCATCATCACTTCGCCCTGATGTTCCTGGATCTGGACAAATTCAAACCGGTAAACGACACCATGGGCCACCAGGCTGGCGATGAGCTGCTACGGAATGTCGCGAGAAGGCTCAAGCACAGTATTCGGGCCAATGATGTGGTGGGGCGCCGGGGTGGGGATGAGTTCGTGATCATAACCGGGCCATTGACCAACGATGCCGATGCCCAACCCATTGCTCGCAAAATGATCCAGGTGCTGAATGAGCCGTTTCACATTCAGGGCCAGACTGTGCACATTGGTGCCTCGGTGGGAATCGCCTTGTACCCGGACAACGGCCAGACCGCTGAGCTTCTACTGGTCACCGCCGACAAGGCCATGTATTCCGTGAAAACCAGCGGCAGGAACAACCTGGCGTTTGCCTGACCGGCAACTAACTCTGCTCATACTCCTGTACCAACTGGTGCAGGAAATAGCTGCCGGCGGAACTGAGGAAATAGCGCCCCGCCCCGGAGCGAAACAGCAGGTTCCGTTTTTCCAGGTAATCCAGCGCTTCGCTCAACCCTTTCTCGAAACGGGCGGCCCGAAGGATGTCCTGATACTCCTCATCCGCCCCCAGATTTGCCAGATCCTGCTCGTTTAAACCGGCTTCCGGCCGCCCCAGGTAATCCAGATCTCTGCCGCTTCGGGCAAAGTAACGGCCGATCAGAAGCAATACCACCTGCACCCGGAAAGCGTTTTCATCGTGCTCTTCGCTTTCGTCGTCACTGCTATCTTTCAGGAAGAAAAAGGCGCCGGTTTCATTGAACACCAGGTCGCTACCCAGATGCTCATAGAAAGTACGGAAGTGAGACAGGTGGTTATACAGCAGGTTGTAGAGGGGGTTGGCACGAAGTTCCGAGCGGTTGTTGTCCCACACATCCCGGACAATCACCCGGCCAGCCTGGAACTCCCGGTAGATGGCGGCACTGTGAGCCGGCAGGATCTGCTCGAAGCTGGTCGCGCCCTGCTCGTTCAGGGGGCCCTCTGTATCCCGGGTTTCCACGAAATCAGGCATGGTCTGGCTCTTGTTCTGTATCAGTCGTATTGGTTTCAAGGCGTCGTTTGCGGTACACAAACTGTTCACAGTCCGGCGCCTGTTCCAGGGTGCGGAAACGGTTAGTGGTTGTCACCTGCATACCCTCCGGCGGCGAATTGACCAGCCGGTTCAGGGCTGCCAGCAGGTCCGCAAAACGGTAGCCCGGGATGAAGCCATCCAGCCGGCCGTGAAGCTCCCGCACCAGATCCGCCGTGGGCCGCAATTCCAGGGTTTCCAGCCACTTATACAATTGGTTGATGCGCTGAAGGTCTACCCGGCTTTCGCGGCCGCTTCCGGCCACTTCCTGCAGTACCGGCACTTCGGATTGGCGGCGCAGATCGCTCAGGCGCAGCTCCAGTTCGCTGAACAACAACTGGTAGTAGCTCGACGACTGGCCAAAGGCATAATGCTTGGGCCGCTGCTGTGCCCGCAGGCCCACCAGGAAGCCGGTGCTGCGGGCAAAATCGCCGCCTTCGAGCCATTTTCGGCGCAGGCTGAGGGTTTCGGTGTCGTCTTTGAGCGCACGCAGCTTGCCGTAGAAATGCTCCATGGCGTTGTACTGAGCCATACCCCGGCGGGTTTTGCGAAGGAAGTGTTCGACCTCCTGGGCCACCGCCTGAATGGGCTTGTACAGGGCGTTCAGGCTGATAGAGGAACGGAACAGCTGATCCGCCAGGCTGTGGTCATCGTGGCCCTCCAGCAGGCGGACCATGGCTTCCAGGGTTTCGAACAGATTGCTGCCGTCAGGCAGCCGGGTGTCCGGGTTCAGGAACACCAGCGTGGGTTTGATATGGCGTTCATAAAGGGTCACGATCTGCTCAAACAGATTCTGGCGGAACTCCAGGTACTTCTCCGGCGCCCGGCTGGCATCACCGGACAGGTCCGCCAGCTGGGCACTGATGGTCTGCATGCGCAATACGTTCTGGCGCAACAGGCCGATCAGTTGGCTGACCCGCTCGTTCAGATCGTCCCGCAGCTCGGTGTAATCCGGATCAGCATCACTGAAACTGCTGGTTTCCAGGCGATTGCGCACATCCCGAAGAGTCACCAGATGGCCGCGCAGGCGGGCGTCAGTAAGCTCCTGGTAGAGCGAGGCGTTACAGGCCCGCATCAGATTGATCAGTGCGTCCTGAAATACCAGCCGGCGTTCGCCGTCGGCCTTGATGATGTCGATGATCAGCCCACTGCGAAACAGATTGTCGGTGTTCAGGGCCAGCCGCACGCGCTCCCGATCGGCCTTGCCCAGGCCTCGAGTGTAATCCATCACCTCGGCCACCAGGTCGCTTTCCCGGATGAACCGGGCTTCATTGCGGTCCATGCGCTCGATCATCCGGAACAGGATTTTCGGGTGCTCAAACAGCAGCCGGGTGGTGTCCAGGGTGCTGAAGCGTTTACTCATCCACCGGCTCCAGCAAGCTGTTCTGGGTCTGGTCTGCCCAGTGGCTCAGCGGTTCACCACCAGTAAAACCTTCCGCGCCGCCCCAGAACACCAGAGTGCGTTCCTTGCTGTAGGGCCGCGCGGTGCGCATCTGCCCCACTTCCAGGTGCCGGCCAATCAGGTAGATCACTTCGGCGCTGGCGCTGTGGGTAGCGGCAGAGAACAGGTTGAATCCCTGCTTGCGCAGCCGTTCCAGCAACGACGGCATCTGGCTAATATCCACGCTGGCCAGTTCGTCGAGCACCATAGGGAATGACAGCTGCACGCCAGGGTACAGCACCCGCTTGAGCAGGCGGTAAACCAGCTCCAGGTTGATCAGCGCGGTAGTAGAGGTGGATTGGCCTTTCTTGTCCAGATTGGCGGCGTTCTCCTTGCGGGTGCGGTAGGAAATGCCGGTGATGACTTTATCCATGGTGAGGCGCTTGCTGCCGCCCTGCTCCCCGAAAAAGTCCGCTACAAACACCCTAAGGCGGTCGTAGAAAGCATCGGACTGAAGCTTATTGCCATACGGATCAATGTTGTTGGCTTCTTCCACCAAGTTACGGAATTTCGGATCGGTGTGAATATCCACCCGGATTTCCACCAGATCGTTGATGCGAACGCCGTCCAGCTCCCGATTGAGCTGGGCCTCAAAGCGGGCGATGTGTTCATGATTGGATTTCAGGGCCTGACGATAACTGGCCACAGTTTCGTTATGGATACCAACCTGCTGCTCCAGTACACTCCAGCGCTCGGCCATGCCGGCGAACAGATCTGAAAGGCTCTTGAAGGTGCTTCGGATAACAGATGATGCCGGGCTGTCTTTCTGCAATTCGCCTTCGGTGTCTTCATGGATACCCAGGTACACAAACTGGCGAAGGTGGTCGAGAATGTTGCGGCGCCGCTCTTCCAGATCATCCAGTTGGCTTTGCAGGTTGTCGAAGGCGGCCGCCGATACGCGATCAATGTTCAGCGGCTGCTCCGCTTCCACCGCTCTCAGGTGCGGGAAGCGGTGTTCCACAGTGCCGACACTTTTACTCAGGGCCGCCAGCTCGCGCTCCCGCTCTTCGATGCGATCTTTCTCCGCTTTTGCTTTCGTGGCTTTCGCCTGAACCGCGTCCTGTTTTTCCTGCTCCAGTCCGGCCTGCTCGTCGAGCTTGGCAAGCTGTTCTTCCGCCGCCTGTTTCTCCTCGGTGGCATCCCGCAGGGTGGTGGCCGCCGCCGGGTAGCGCTGGAGCGTTTCCAGATCTTTCTCGATAGACCGGATTTCTTTCTCCGTGCGCTCGATCAACTGAGGTCGGTCGTGTTCCTGGTTGGCGGTGTCGGCCAGCTCTGAGCGTTCTTTCTCCAGACCATGAAGTTCACCTTCAATATATTGGCGTTGCTCGGCAAAATTGGTGTGCCGGGCAGGCTGGCTCTGGTATTCAGTATCAAACCAGTCAAAGCCGCGATCGTTGGGGGCAAACAGGCGAGCGAAGGCTTCAATGGTGGCTTTGCTATCGGCATCCAGATCCTGTCCGGGGCTTGCCATCATCAGCCGGGGATCAACCGCCCGCAAAGGCGCGGCGGTCGTTTCGTCCAGCTGGTTCTGCAACTGCCACTGCTGCTTGCTTTCCCGGTCTTTCAGGGTTTCCAGCTTGCGCTCCAGATCCTGCTTTTTGCGCTGAATCTGCTCAAGTCGGATTTCCGCGTGGGCGGCGCTTTTCAGGGCAGCAAGATGGCCTTTCTTGCTTTCCAGCTCCTCTGTCTGGATCTCTGCAATTTCCTGCAGGGTCATATCGCCATACTGCGAGATCAGCAGCTCACCGTCTTTCTGGCTCTGTTCGGCCTGCTTGATACGCCGATCGGCGGAGCGAATCTCGCCCTTCAGGCCGCTGGCCTCCTGCTCCAGTTTTTTCAGGGTTTGCAGCACGTGGCGCAGGGTGTCGTTCTGTTCGTTGAAAGCCTCAAGCGCCGCCCCGCGTTTGGCAGCAATATCGGCCAAGGCGTTGGTCACCCCGTCCCGGAAGGCGGCAAACTCGTGCTGGCTGCGCAGCAGGGTCTGGTAGGCCTGGTAGTCCCGGTTCAGCTTCTCAAACCGGTGTCGCTCTTTCTCGATACGGTTGAGCTGGCTTTGCTGCTGCTTGAGCTGATCGTGGCGATTGAGGAAATCATCGATGTTGAAGTCAAAGGCATCGTCAGCAAACTTCTTGTCCGCTTCGATAATGCTGGCCACGGCGTTGGCCATGGCCTGATCGTCCGCCTTCATCTCGAACAGCAGCAGGATCAGGGTGCGCAGTGATTGCACCCGGCGTTCGTCCGATTCGCCCAGGGGCAGCACGGAGTAACGCACCGCGTCGGCGTTCATCAACTCACTGCTGTAGAGCATGGTTTTCAGTTTGGCCGGGTCGTTGACCAGCCTGGTCTCTTTCGAGAGCTTTTTCAGCGCCTCCGACAGCCGGGTGAATGAGAGCTCCGGCACCGCCTGGCCAATGCCATCTTCATCGTCGCCGTTCCAGAACAAAGGTCGCAACTGGTCGTAACTGACCGGTACAAAGGCCCGGCCGTAGCTAAGCTGGCTTGCGTTGTCGCGATACAGGATCTGGCAATGGCTGCCCGCCGGGTTTTCCGCTTCCATAATCAGGAAGCTGAACTGGCTGGGGAAGTAGTGCTGGAAGCTTTCTTCGTTGGTGTAGAAGCTGCCGGCGCTGGCGTTGCGGAAGGCAAATTTCTTGCGGCTGTTCTTGAAGTTATTCTCTGGCAACAGGAACAGGCGCAGGGAGTTCAGCAAGCTGGATTTACCCAGGTTGCCCGGCCCCAGAATCAGGCCGTGGTTGTCTACCGGAATTTCCACGTAACAGAAGCCGGCGGAGTCCACCAGCACCAGGCGGCGAATGCCGAAGGTGAACGTGCTCGCGCTCGCCTGTGAATCACTCATCCAGAATCATCTCCTGTTCCATGAATTTGCCGGTGGCCCGGAAGGCCTGCGCCAGCGACACAAACTCCAGATCTTCCGCCAGCGACAGGGCTTTTGTAAACCTTTCGGTGGAGTCCGGGGTTTTGCGGAAACGGCTCAGCCAAGGTTGCCAGTCAGCCGGCTGCAGATAGCAGGCCTTGTCGCCCAGTGCCGATCGCACCGATGAAAACATCTGCAGGCCGCCGGCATCGTAATCAAAGGCGCAGAGCACCTCATCGTAACCGGTCAGCCAGTTCAAATCCGCAGTACCGGTAATCCGATTGCCGCCACCGAGCACGACATCGCTGTTTGTGAGATCAACTGTCTGGCCCAGGCAGTCACCGGCAAAGGCCAGCATCTGTCGGTAGTAATAAAAATTTCGCTCATTCTCCACCACCAGCACCCGGGGCGCTGGCCGAAAACCGATATCCACCGAATCTCCGGTAATCACCACCGAATCCGGCCGGTTGCCTGTCAGGGCGTGATGATATACCAGCAGAAAACTCACATCGGTGCCGTGGCGGTGGGAATCGCCCTTCTTCGCCGCATCTACTCTGCTAACGGGTGAAGCGGCCTGTCGATGTAACTCCGCAAACGCAGCTTCATCAAGAATGGTTACCTGCCAGCGATTGGCGCCAACCTTCTCCGTTGCGAACAGCTCCCGATGCCGCCGACGCTGGGAATCCGGCAGCTTCTTCAGAAAGGCCTCGTAGTTAATCGCCTGGCCCTGAAGGATTTTCTGGAGGTAGTTCTTCAATAGCTCACCTGTCCGCAGATTGTTATTATCGGTCTACCAAAATATGACACCTTATGAGCCACGGAGGGCCCATGCCAACCATCAGTGAATTCTTCGGCATTCTGATACGGATGTATTACGATGACCATAATCCTCCCCATTTTCACGCTTATTATGGGGAACACGAGGCCATCATTCTGATCGAAACGCTGGAGATTGTTGAGGGCAAACTGCCCAAAAGAGCCAAAGCGATGGTTATCGAATGGGCCTTTGAACACCGGCAGGACCTTATCGCAGACTGGCGCCTTGCCGAGCTGCACCAGCCACTGAAGAAGATAGAGCCATTGGAATGAACAGCATGCCCAGAGTCACCCATGTGGAAGCCAAGGCCGATTACGTACTGGCCGTCACCTTCGATGATGGTACTCACGGCGAGATCAGCCTTGCAGATCGTTTGTTTGGCCCGATGTTCGAGCCCCTGAAAGACCCGGCATTCTTTGCTCAAGCAAAAGTTGATGAGTTCGGAGCCATCTGCTGGCCCAACGAAGCAGACATTGCCCCGGATGCTCTCTACCGCAAAATCAAATCTGAACAAACTGGAACAGTATGTCGCTGAAGTACAAGATCGTACCCGTCACACCCTTTGAACAAAACTGCACCCTGCTCTGGTGTACCGAAACCCACAAAGCAGCGGTGGTCGACCCTGGCGGGGACCTGGATCGCATTCTGGCGGCAGCCGAGGACGAAGGCGTGATTCTGGAAAAGATCCTTCTCACCCACGCCCACATAGATCACGCCGGCGGCACGGCGGAGCTAGCCAAATCAGCGGGGCTGCCCATTGAAGGCCCGCACAAGGACGACAACTTCTGGATTCAGGGCCTGGCCATGCAGGCACAGATGTTCGGGTTTCCGGCGCCGGAGGTGTTCACGCCCAATCGATGGCTGGAAGACGGGGATACAGTGACCGTTGGCAATGAAACCCTGGAAGTACTGCACACGCCGGGCCACACCCCTGGCCATGTGGTGTTTTTCCATCGAGGCTCAAAACTGGCCCAGGTGGGTGACGTGCTGTTCAATGGTTCCATTGGCCGCACGGATTTCCCGAAAGGCGATTACAACACCCTGATTCACTCTATCCGAGAAAAGCTGTTCCCGCTCGGGGATGACGTTAGCTTTATCTGTGGCCACGGCCCCATGTCTACGTTTGGCCAGGAACGCGCCACCAATCCGTTTGTGTCTGATCACCGGGGCTGAGTGCCCCGGTATATCGCCCATTTCAGCTCTGGGACAGGCGGAACTGCTCGATGGTTTTGCGCAGGGTTTCCGCCATGGCCAGCAGATCCCCTGCAATTCGCGCGGTCTCCTGGGCATCGCTGGAGGTCTGCTCGGCAGAGCGGCTGATTTCAATCACGTTCTGATTGATGGAGTCCGACACTTCGCTCTGCTCGTTAGCCGCACTCTCCATTTCCTCATTCAGCCCCGTGATTTCACGCACCGCTGCAGCAATGGTTTGCAGCTCGGTTTCCACTTTCAGAATTGAATCCACCTGATGCTGGGCAAGTTCCGAGGCATGGCGCATGGTACCGACACAATCCACCACCTCTTTTTTCAGCCCCTCAATGGTTTGGCGAATCTCCTCAGTGGACGCCTGAGTGCGCGAGGCAAGCGCCCGGACTTCGTCTGCGACCACGGCAAATCCCCGGCCATGCTCACCAGCTCTGGCCGCTTCAATCGCCGCGTTCAGGGCCAACAGGTTGGTCTGGTCGGCAATCTCGGAAATCAGCTCCAGCCGTGAGGCCATTTCCGTTGTCCGCTGATCCAACTGCTCAATGCGCTGCGCACCGTTCTGGACTTCCGCGTTCAGAGACTCAATACCCTGAACCGCATTTCTAGCCAGATGCTCTCCGGTTTCTGCCGATTTGGTGGTATCGGCCGATTTCCGTGCGGTAGTCACCGCATTCTCTCGAACCTGCACCGCGGAAGCGGCCATCTCGGTGGTGGCACTGGCCACCTGGTCGGTATTGTCTTTCTGGGCCAGCACTTCCTGCTCGGTGGTCTCTGCCTTACCGGCAATGGTGCGGGCCGCCGCTTCAACCTGTTCTGCGTTGTCCATCACCGTATGCATGCTGGCGCGGATCTTGGCGACCATCCGATTGAACGCACGAGAGACCGAGCCGATCTCGTCGTTTCGGGTTACGTCTAGTTCAATGGAGAGATCCGAATTACGGGAAATTTCATCCATTCGGTCGTGCAGCCGACGTAAGCGGGAAAACACCAGGCGCCCCAACACTACGGTAGTCAGTATGAAAATAACCACAAAGATCAGAATCTGGATACCGCCACTCACCATTAACTGCTGCTGCAGGCGCGCGTCGCTCTCCGCCAAAGAATAGTCGACCCGAATAGCGCCAAGCACGTCCCCTTCCTGGGCCTGGTGACAGCCGAGGCAGTTCACGCCCTGATAGTTTTCGCTGGCAATAACCGGCTCGATCAACGTGTAGACACGACCCGCGTCGTTCTCCGAATAGTGCTCTACCCGTTCACCATCCAGCGCTTTCATGTCCAGCGGCTCACGGCGTTGTTCGGCAGCATTCCCAGCACCGTACATGGCATTCAGCTGATCGCTGCGGATCACCCGAACATCCAGTACGTCCTCGGGAGCCATCACCTTCTCGCGCAGAACATCACGGTTATTAATGGTGCCCGTCACCATCATGGTGTTCAGGCCATCGAAAAAGGACTTTGCCAGACCATCCACGTATTTGTGGCTGTATTCTTCGAGGTGGGCTCGCTGGGACTGCGCGCTGTAAACAACCGTAAACACGAGAATGACGGTGAAAGCCGCAGCCAGTGCTGCCAATAACAGGAAACGGATTGAGTATTGTTTTTTCATGTGACCCCGACAACGGAAGATGATCTGGACATCCAAGAGTAATGACGGCGAATTGGCGCATAACTTTATAGATATGCATCAATTTTTTTATGACGCAGATCATCCGGACGCGCCCGCTATGTCATTCCTTGCAATGTTTTACATTCGTCCCGGCACACTCAAACCAGAAGGCAAGGCATGTTGGCCCGAAACCTGCAGGGTCTGGTGCGACACGGACTAATTCCGTGGTATCCGGCAGAGATTTTCCGTACAGGGGAGATAACCATGTCATTGCTGACATCACTGTTACAGGCCAGCACGCGCTTTCAGCAAGCCATGGACAACCGTGCGCCACGCACTGACGTACCCGCCGGTAAAAGCAATGAAGGCGCCACCGCAAACGAACCCCAGAGCAGCACTGACGACCGCTTCACACCATCCCAATGGCAGAATCGCAACCCGGCCAGCCAGAAAACCCGGCAATTGCCACTGACCCAGTACAAACAGACGGTAGCCCAGGATTTGTCCTACGTTCGCGAAACTCTGCGGCACAAACTTGCCGAATACAACGTACACCCGGCAACGGCGCTGTGCGTGAGCAAAACCGAGCAAGGCAGCATTCAGCTGGACGGCAAAATTCCCGACCAGGTGCGGGAGAGGATACAACAGGATCTCAACAACAACCGGGGATTTGGTGAGGCGTTAAGCCGCTTGAGCGTGACCGAACCCACCCTGCACTTTATGGATAATGCGCTCAAGCTTAATCAGGCTTATGGCGTGAATAATTCCCTGCTGGATTCACTGCTCAGCGAAAACCAGCAGTTCAATGGACTGCAAGATGTCATCCACCGCTATGACAGCCTTCGACGCACCGCCACACCCGCCGAGACGGGTATCACAGCGCAGCAACGCTACGCCTTCAGCCTGAATACCCGGGCCTGAAGCCCGGGGGTAACTGCTAATCAGATCAAACCTGAAACGGGGCCGGATCACCCTTACCCACCCGCGTAACTTCAGGCACATCACCGGTAAAGTTGACCACCGTGGTAGCCTCCATACCGCAGAAGCCGCCATCAATAATCAGATCAAGCTCATGCCCGAGGGTCTCGCGAATATCGTAAGGATCGGTCAACGGCTCGGTTTCACCCGGCAGAATCAAAGTGCTGCTCATAATCGGCTCACCCAGCTCACCCAGCAATTCCCGAACAATCTCGTTGTCCGGAACCCGGATGCCGATAGACCGCCGTTTGGGATGCAGCAACCGGCGAGGCACCTCGCTGGTCGCGTCCAGAATAAAGGTGTACGGGCCCGGCGTGAAATTCTTCAGTAACCGATACTGGGTATTGTCCACCTTGGCATAAACCCCGATGTCTGACAGGTCACGACACACCAGGGTGAAGTTGTGCTTGTCGTCCAGGCGCCGAATTCGCTTGATACGGTCTGCCGCCTGCTTGTCACCAAGGTGACAGCCCAGTGCGTAGCCTGAATCTGTGGGATAGACAATCACCCCACCCTTGCGCAAAATCTCCACCGCCTGCTTGATCAGACGCTTTTGCGGCGTTTCCGGGTGAATCTGAAAAAACTGGCTCATCCATTAGCTCCTTGTTGAAGCTTCTTGTCCATTGATGCATCACCTTTCGACCCGCCCATACAGTTGGGCGAAGCCGGAGATGCCTGACCACTGGCCGTCCACTCTTCCGGCGTATACAGATGCAATGCCAGAGCATGCACCGGCCCCGCCAGTTCATCCGCCAGAACCTTGTAAATTGCCTGGTGGCGGCGCACCTTCATCTGCCCTTCAAAATCCGCTGATACCAGCGTTACCTTGAAATGAGTTTCAGAGTTGGGTGGCACCGAATGCATATGGCTTTCGTTCTCCACAGAAATCACGCTGGCGTTAAAGCCCGCGACCAGCTTTTCCTCTATGCTTTTCTGTACTTTCATAAAACACCTACTCCGGACTTTAAGCATCAATGTCCCGACCTGCTGTGTAAACAGTCTACTACAGTACGCCTCGGAACCCCGAAGCCCTTGACACAAAAGCGCCAAAGCGACACATTCCCCTGCCAGCAACCAACCCCCAGATACCCATGCACCTGTACATCGCCGAAAAGCCAAGCCTGGCCCGAGCCATTGCCGCCGCACTTCCCGGCCCCCACGAGAAAGGCCAGGGCTGGATACGCTGCGGTAAAGGACCGGACGCTGCCACGGTAAGCTGGTGTATAGGCCACCTGCTGGAGCCCGCCGAGCCGGCCCGCTATAACCCGGCCTGGAAAAAATGGCGCATTGAAGACCTGCCCATGTTCCCCGAACCCTGGCAACTGGTGCCCAAAGACAGCGTGCGCCTGCAATTCAAAGTGCTCGAAGCTCTGATTCGCAAGGCCGATCTCATTACCCACGCCGGTGATCCCGACCGTGAAGGCCAGCTACTGGTCGACGAAGTCCTGCGCTATCTCGGCACCAAGGCACCGGTAAAACGGATACTGATCAACGACCTTACCCCCAAGGCGGTAGCCCGCGCCATACAGAACCCCCGAGACAACCGGGAGTTCCGCCCACTGTCCCATTCTGCGCTGGCGAGACAGCGGGCCGACTGGCTCTATGGCATCAATCTCACCCGATTCTATACCCTCAGATATCAAACCCGGGGCGAACAGGGCGTCTTCTCCGTGGGTCGGGTGCAAACTCCGGTGTTGGGCCTGGTGGTGGATCGAGACAACACCATCGAGCACTTCCAGCCCAGGCCCTGGTACCGGGTCGAAGCCACCTTCCGGGCCAGCGAGCCGGAGGCCGACCAGCGACCATTCATTGCTCGCTGGTTACCCGGTGACGAATTTCAGGATCATCTGGATGAAGAAAACCGGCTGCTGGACAAGTCGGTAGCCGAACAGATTGTCGCCGCCAGCAACGGTCGACCCGGCAGAATTGATGAAGCCCGGTTTCGCGATCGCCCGGAACCGCCGCCGTTACCTCTGTCGTTGTCTGCACTCCAGATAGAGGCCGGCCGACTATACCGGATGGGCGCGAAAGACGTGCTCGACACCGCCCAAAACCTGTACGAACGCCATCAGCTGATTACCTACCCAAGGTCAGACAGCCGCTACCTGCCAGAGGAGCATTTCAGCCAACGGGAGGCGGTGATTCGTGCCATCGCCCGTGTCGCCCCGGATTTGTCCGGATTCTGCGAGAAAACCGGGACAGACCGCCGCTCTGCCGCCTGGAATGACCAAAAAGTGGATGCTCACCACGCAATCATTCCCACAGTGCGGCCCGCACCAAACGGCAAGCTGTCTTCGGCCGAACAGAAAATCTACGATCTGATCAGTCGATTCTATCTGATGCAGTTTGCACCTGACGCCGTGCATCGGGAAGGCCGGCTGACGGTCGCGATTCAGGACTATCGCTTTCGCGCCACCGAGACAGCCGTGATCGAGCCAGGCTGGAAAACGCTGGAAATCCGCAAGCGGGAACCCGGGCAAGAGCCGGAAAAAGCTCCGTTGCCAAGACTGGAAAAAAACGAGCCGGTCCTTTGCACTGATCCCCAGACTAACGAGCGCAAAACCCAGCCGCCACAATACTTCACCGATGCCACGCTGCTATCGGCCATGACCAATATCGCCCGTTTTGTCGCCGACAACGAGCTGAGAAAAACGCTGCGGGAAACCGATGGCCTTGGCACCGAAGCGACTCGCGCAGCCATTATCGATACGCTGTTCCGGCGCGATTACCTGTTCCGGGAAAAACGCTTCATCCGCGCCACCGACAAGGGGAAATCCCTGATCGCTGCGCTACCGGAATCGATTCGTACGCCGGATCGCACGGCTGTCTGGGAGGCCACTCTCGAAGGCGTTCGCCGGGGCGAAGAGGACCCAAGAGCGTTTCTGGAATCCCTCAAAGATGAAATCCGCGGATTCATGGCGCAAGCGCCCGCTGCGGGTTTGGCGAATACAGAGACACCAGACACCGCCATTCATTGCCCGAAATGCCGGGCACCGATGGTTGAACGGGAGGGCAAGTTCGGTGCGTTTTTTGCGTGCACCCGATACCCCGCCTGCAAGGGCACCCGCCCCCTGGAAGACGATCAACCCGAGGACGGAACCAGCCAGAAACCGGTACCCTGCCCCCACTGTTTCTCGCCCCTGGTGCGGCGCAAAAGCAAAAAAGGCTGGTTCTGGGGCTGCAGCAATTTCCCCGGCTGCCGACAAACAGTTGATGACCACAACGGCCGGCCTGCGGTGGACTTACGGAATTCTACATAACGATACTGAACGGGAACTCATTTTTTGGGATAATCCCCGACACTGCAGGGTCTGACCAAGGGCTCTGCGCTACGGTATATAAACCAGGCAACACGATCGAGGGCCAGGCTTAATGCGCATTGCTCTGCTGGAAGACGAACACGAACAGGCGCAGCACATCCAGTCCATCCTTTCAGAGAAAGGACATCACTGTGACAGCTTTCCGACCGGCCAATCGTTTCTCGGTGCCGTTTTGCACCGCAGTTATGATCTGATCATTCTGGACTGGCAGATCCCGGACATGACCGGAATTGAGGTACTGGAGAACATCCGGGCACAGCTGAACTGGCCTGTGCCGGCCGTTTTCCTGACCCAGCGTGACAGTGAAACCGACATCGTTCGTGCCCTGGATGCCGGCGCCGACGACTATATCGCCAAACCGGCACGAGCGGCTGAACTGGTCGCACGCATCAATGCACTGGCCCGCCGCAGCAACCCGGAAATCGAAAAGGAGGTTCTGGTCTACGGACCCTTCGAGATCAACACCAACCAACGCATAATTCTCCTGCACGGGGAGCCACTAACGCTCACCGACAAGGACTTCGACCTGACCCTGTTCCTGTTCCAGAACCAGGGCCGCCTGCTCACCCGCGAAATGCTGCTGGAGCGGGTGTGGGGATTGACCAGGGACATCAATACCCGCACGGTGGATACGCATATGAGCCGCCTTCGCAGAAGGCTCGGGCTCAACCCTGAAAACGGATTTCGCATCAAGACCATCTACCAGCGAGGCTATCGTCTCGAAGCCATCAAGCCCGGTGACGCAAACGAAATTCGGAACGATGACACTGCAAATGCCTGACGCTCTGAGCAAGCACCTGAAAACCCTGGCCTTCCTTGCACTGGCATTCATGGTACCAGCGACCACTGTCGCGGAGCTGTCAATCGCACGGGGTTCTGCGGTATCCGGCAGCCAACAACGGGACAATGCCCCGGAGTGGGTTTATACCTTACGCCAGGGTGATACGGTTGCGAGCATAACCCAGACGCTGCTTTCCCAGCAGACCACACAGCAACGACTGCTGGAGCATAATGGCCTGGCCAGCAACGCCAAACTCGGCGCCGGGGATACCCTGCGCATTCCCGTAAACTGGCTGAAACGTCAGCCCGAACCGGCCCGGGTGATTGCGGTCACCGGCAACGTGCAACAGATCTCCGGAATGGATGGGCGAAAACTCCCTCTGTCCGAAGATTCGATTGTCCGGGTTGGCGACGAAATTCTCTCCGGTGCCGGATCGGCAACCATTGAACTGGCCGACGGCTCGGAACTCCGGATCTCCCCGAACTCCCGCCTCATGCTCAATCGCCTGACCCAGTTTGGCAAATCGGGCATGGTCGACACCCGGCTTCGCCTGCAACGGGGCGAGGTTCACACCCGTGTTCGCCCGGTCATTGAGGGCGGAGCCCGTTTCGAAATCGAAACACCATCCGCTGTCGCCGCGGTCCGGGGTACGGTATTTGCCATTCAAGCCACCACCAACGGCAGCAGCGTGCAGGTTACCGAAGGTGTGGTGGACTTCGGCCAGCCAGGCAACACCCGCCGCATTCCAGCCGGCTATGGCGCGAGTGTTTCCACCGCCAACGGAGGCGCCCTGAATATTCGACAGCTTCCGCCAGCGCCAACCATGAATCCCTTGCCATCGGTGCTTACTCAGCTTCCGGCCGAACTGTCCTGGCAGGCAGGCGGTTACCCGGCCTACCGGCTGGACATTTTTGACCAGGCATCAGGCACCTGGGTACAGAGTCGTGATGTGTCTGGCACCCGTTTCGACATCGCCCAACTTGACAATGGCCGCTACGAAATCCAGCTCGCCGCGATTGATCAGCGCGGTATTGCCGGAATGCCCGGTACCGCGGAACTTGAGGTAGACCTTCAGGCAAAAAAGCCGGACCTCACCGCACCGGCTGATGGCGAGAGCGTGAACGACGACATGCCGGAATTCCGCTGGCAGCTTAATGGCGCCAACGAAGTTGCCCGGGTGGAGATCGCCGAGGATGACAGTTTCCGGCAGTTGGTGACAACCAGCGAGTGGGCGCCGGAAAGCCAGGCGCTTCCTTCGCGCCCCCTGAGCCCCGGCCAGTATTACTGGCGCGTGGTTACGGAGGCAGGAGGCAGCTCTGTTGCCACCTCCGAGCCGCGCAAGATCGTTGTTAACGGCACTCTGCCGCCAGTTCGGATTATCAGCGTGAACTATCTGGACAGCCAGGTTCGGGTGTTCTGGGAAAACATCGACACCGCCACGGATTACCGTCTGCAACTGGCTGAAGAGCCGGCGTTTCGCAATATCATCAAGGAAGCCGATATCGCCGATACCACTGCGGCCTTGCGCCTGATTCCCGGAAGAAGGTATTTTGTCCGCGTCAAAGCGCTTTCTGACGGCCCTCTTGCCAGTCGCTGGGGCCCGGGCAGGGAGCTGTATCTCGACTAACCTTCTACGACAAAAAGGCCGATGCGAAGGGACTGGTTACCGATAACAACAACACCGTGGTCCTTGGGCCTGCTACTCGTCACCACCCTGCTACTGATTCAGGCAACGGAGCTGCCGAGTCGAATCAACGACTGGATGTATGACAGGGCGATCACAACCTGGCCAGCGCCCATGGATGATTCGGTGGCCATCATCGCCATTGATGAGTTCAGCCTGGAACAGGTTGGCCGATGGCCCTGGGACCGAAGTCTTCATGCCTCGCTGATCGACACCTTGCGGCAAGCCGGCGCAGAAACCATTGTGCTCGACATCCTGTTTCCGGAAGCCGGGCCGGGCGATGAGGAACTGGCTAGCGCCATGGCCCGCCATGGCAACGTTGTTCTACCAGCCTATCTTACCGCTCCAACCCGGGAACGGCTGATCAGTGAACAACTCCCCACACCCAGCCTGGCAGGTGCCGCAGGGGCAATCGGGCATGCCCATATCGAGCTGGACACAGATGGCGTCGCCCGCGGGCTCTATCTGTACAACGGCCTTGCCGGCCGATTATGGCCGACCCTGTCACTCGCCGCTCACCTGCCAATGTCGAATCAGATGCAGGCGCAATTGCCGAACTACATCAACGTCCGGGAGGATTATCGGCTGGTGCCCCTGGCAGGCGGGGCCGGCACCTTACCCACCTACTCCTACGCGAGCGTGCTGAGCCACCCGCCCTCA
Organism: Marinobacter sp. EN3; assembly: GCF_000475315.1. NCBI lineage: Bacteria > Pseudomonadati > Pseudomonadota > Gammaproteobacteria > Pseudomonadales > Marinobacteraceae > Marinobacter > Marinobacter sp. EN3. The sequence goes on along the minus strand of NZ_AXCC01000020.1, from coordinate 44,691 downwards.
CCGCAGGAGTTTGCCGGCAAAACCGTCCTGGTCGGCGCTACCGCTGCGGGGTTTGGCGACATACTGCCCACGCCGTTTTCCGGTCTGAGCCGGCCAATGTCCGGGGTGGAATTCCATGCCAATGTCTATTCCGCGAGCAAGCAGAATATACTGATCGTGCCGGCGGAGCCCTGGGCAGCACCCGCACTGAACCTGCTCGTACTGTTGTTGCTAGCTCTGCTTTTGCCTCGCCTGCGCCCTGCTGCCACCTTGCTGGCATGTGCGACCATTGCCGCAGGGCTGGTAGCCGGTTACGTGTTGGTGCTGATAGGGGCCCGGGTTCAGCTGTCAGTAGCGAACGCCCTGATTCTGCCGATGGCCGCGATGCCCATTGCCAGCGCACTCCGGCTTGCCATGACCAATCGCTTTCTCAACCGGCAACTGGACGAGATGACCAGAACGCCTCGGCTATCCCTGCCTGAACCTTCGAACCGGCATCCTCACCAGCTGCTGATGCACTTGCGTGCGCTGTTCCACCCACCCGGATGGCTGCTGGCCGCAGAGGATGACCTGCTGGAAGTACAGGAAATGACCCTTGCCCAGGCCCCGCCCACGGAAACGCCAGGACGGTGGGAGCACCAGCAGAACCAAAGCTGGATAACGCTGATTCGTGGCGGCACCAGCTACCTGCTCGGCCTGACACTGCCGAACGACCTCAGTCGGGAGGTCATCCAGCGCTATCTGAACCAGCTGGAGCTGGAGCCCCATGCAGACAGTGAACGCCAGAAGGGGCCCCGGGAAAACATTTCGGCCCGGATCGAGAAAGTGCGCATTGCCACCCAGAAGCTGGCAGAAATGCAGGCGTTTATTCGCCACAGCTTCGAGCACATGCCCGATGGCATCATCGTGACCGATGAATTAGGCGTTATACGGTTTACCAACCGTCACATTGAAGACTGGTTTTGCGAGCCTATGCCAAGCCTCAGCGGCATGCCCCTGGCCACCCTCCTTGATGGCCACGACCCCCGGGACTTGCCGCCCTGGTTCGAAACCATTTCAGAGGCGCTGACCCTGAGACAAAGCCGAACCGTAGACCTGACATTGAACGGTAAAGATTTTCTCATCCACCTGGCACCTTTTGCCCTGCAAAACAGTCGCCAGTTTGGCATTATTGCCAACATCTCAGACATCTCCGAACTTCGGGAGCAGCAACGCCAGCATCGTGAAGCGATCGACTTTATCTCCCACGATGTCCGCTCACCACTGGTCTCTCAGTTGGCCCTGATCGAGCAACTGAAACGGGACCCCAACCATATCGATGCCCAACAACTCGACCAGCTAGGGCGGCTGGCACGGCGCAGCTATCATCTGGCAGAAGAGTTTGTGCAATTGGCTCGTGCCGACCAATTAACCGAAACCCGGTTCTACGAGTGCGAATTTCTGGCGATTGTTGAGAATGCTCGGGACAGTGTGTGCGAGCAGGCCCAGGAAAAGGGCATTTCGATCCTGCTGAACGGCACCGAGGATCTGTGGCTAAAAGGCAACGCAGAGCTTCTGGAACGGGCCGTCATCAATCTTTTGACCAACGCCGTGCAATACAGCCCCCCGGACTCCGCAGTCAGCGTTCACGTCTATCAGGCAGCGCATCTGGCCTGTCTGGCCATATCGGACGAGGGCTATGGCATTGATCCGGAGGAGCTGCCCTTACTGTTCGACCGCTATCATCGACAGAAGCGCAGCGAGATAGCCGGAGCGCACGGCACCGGCCTGGGGCTTTCATTCGTTAAAACGGTGGTGGAAAAACACCGAGGCGAGATCAGCGTAGACTCACGGCCAGGTGAAGGCACCACTTTCACCCTGAAGCTACCAATCGCAGACCCGATGTTCTGAACCGGCATGCCTGCTCAAGACTGGATGGTCTTGCTGACCGGCTCAGAGGGCTCACTCAGAAGACCGGCAGTGTCCTGAACCTGAATCGTGAAATACCAGGTACCAGAGTCAAGGTTATCGACCACATAGGACATCTCTGCCTCACCACTGGCACCATCTACGGTGATCTCTCTGGACAGATCATCAGCATCCTGCCCGTAACGAATCACGTATCTGTCCAGCTCTCCCATCGCGATCGACTCACCGTTTACACGAGTCATAGGCGCAGACCAGCTCAATACAGCAGAGCGCTCTGCAACCGGCTGAGCACTGCCAACACTACTTCCGGTATTGGGTAGGCTGCCAGATTGAGTCGCGGATTCACTACCCCCGGAACCACCGCCGCCGCACCCCGCGAGCACCATCCCTACCAACAACGCGGCAATCCATGCCTTTGACATATAAATGACGCGTTTCACGGTTATTCACCACCATATTTCCGTCGATTTTGTGAAATTCTATAAAATCGACGCCGATGATGATGCGATAAATGTCATTTTTATAGATAAAAAATCGTCATTTTTCCGTCACCATAATGCAAGACGGAAATCGAAAGGAATTGAGGGGACACCGGCACATCGCAGAGAAGCGGAAACAAAAAAGGCAGACCAGTAAAACTGGCCTGCCTTGCAAGAATCAGGGCCAGAACAAAACACTGGCCCCGGAAACGAGAAAAGCCAGCAAAAGCTGGCTTTTCTGGATTGGTAGCGGGGGCTGGATTCGAACCAACGACCTTCGGGTTATGAGCCCGACGAGCTACCAGACTGCTCCACCCCGCATCAAACTGTTTGTTAACTGGGTTGCCCCTGTCAACGTGGCGCGTATACTACCGCCGGCCCCGCACCCTGTCAATCGATATTTTCAAATAAATCGGCAGGATAGTTCAACTCCTGAACAGACGCGGACGAACCTCCATAAACCCCGACGGCATCCAGCGCCATTTTTACCGGCCGAAAGGATCGGCGATGCTCCGGGGTCACCCCAAGGCGATTGAGCGCCTCGAGATGCACAGGCGTGGGGTACCCTTTGTGCTGGGCGAGCCCAAAACCCGGAAACCGGACATCCAGCGCCTCCATCTCGCGATCTCGCGTCACCTTTGCCAGGATGGAGGCAGCACTGATCGCCTCAACCCGACTATCACCTTTGATCACGGGCTCGGATGGCCAGCGCCACTTCGGGCAACGGTTCCCGTCCACAAGAACGTACTCCGGGGCTATCGAGAGCCCCTCAACGGCACGCTTCATGGCCAGCATTGTCGCCTGGTAAATGTTCAGCTCGTCGATTTCACTGGCCTCGCATCGGCCCAGGCTCCAGGCAGCCGCGTTTTCCAGAATATCGTCATATAATCGCAGGCGTTTCTTTTCGGTAAGCTTTTTGGAATCCGCCAGCCCGGGGATAGGCCGCACTGGATCAAGAATCACAGCGGCCGTCACAACCGCCCCGATGAGCGGGCCACGCCCCACTTCGTCCACACCCGCCAATAGCGAGCCGCGATAGGAACACTGAAAAGGAGGAAGTGCCTTGGCCACCATCAGCTTCGAGACTCCAGCAGCTCAGACACCGCTGCCGCCGCACGTTCGTCGGCGCCCTGGCGCAGCACCTGGTGCAACTCCAGAAACGCCTGGTGCAGCCTGTCGCGTTCCTGTTCGTTTTCCAGCCTTTCCAGAACCGCCGCCCCCAACTTCTCCGGCGTTGCGTCGTCCTGTAACAACTCGGGCACCAGCTGCTCCTGGGCCAACAAATTAGGAAGCGCCACCCAGGGAACCTTGACCAACCTGGACAATATCTTGTAACTGAAATCGCTGAGCCGGTAACCTACCACCATCGGTTTTTTCAGTAACATCGCCTCCAGTGTCGCGGTACCTGATGCCAGCAGCACCACATCGCTGGCAGCCATCACATCCCTCGACCGACCACGAACCAGCGTGACCGGCAAGCTCACCTCCAGGGATTCAACCAGATCACGCACCTGCCGCTCACGGTCCCGATTGACGCAGGGAATAACCAGCTGCAGATCCGGGCGACGAGCCTGGAGCCAACGGGACGCCTCGATAAACAGAGTGCCGAGGCGCTCAACCTCACCACCCCGACTACCCGGCAATACCGCCAGCACGGGTTTGTCCACCTCAAGACCGAGGCTCTCACGCGCAGCCAGAGTATCCGGTTCCAGCGCTATCCTGTCAGCCAGGGGGTGCCCCACAAACGACACGGGCACATGGTGCTCCTCATAAAACCGGGCCTCAAAGGGGAACAACGTCAGCATAAGGTCGACAGACTTGGCAATCTTGAAGATACGCTTCTGGCGCCAGGCCCAAACTGAAGGACTCACGTAGTGTGCAGAGGGAATGCCTGCTTCCCGGCACCGACGTTCGATGGCCAACGTAAAATCCGGTGAATCGATTCCAATCACAACATCCGGAGGGGTAGTAAACAGATAATCCAGCAAGCGCGCACGGATACTGAACAGCTCACGGATCCGGCCAAGCACTTCCACCAGACCCATCACGGAAAGCCGTTCCATTGGCACCAGCGAGTGAAAACCCTCAGCGATCATTTCATCACCGCCGATGCCGACAAAACGAGCCTTCGGGTAACGCTTTCGTAGCGCACGAATCAGTCCGGCACCGAGAATATCTCCCGATGCCTCGCCGGCAATGATGGCGATGGTTCGCCCTGAGAATGTGGCCGAATTGGCCTTTAGCTGTGTCACCAGCGGCCTCCGGCTGGCTTAACGGATGATGCCGCGATCCGCTCCCTTGAGCGAGTCAATCAGCGGGAGAACCTCAGGGACATCGGCAAAGTTGCGCTCAAGCTCTTCGATGGCCTGCTCCGTCGTCAGACCCTGGCGGTAGACCACCTTATAGGCTCTGCGGAGACTCAGGAGCGTATCCTTGGCAAAACCACGACGCTTCAGCCCTTCCACATTCATTCCATGAGGTTGGGCAGACTGGCCGCTGGCCATGACATAGGCGGGAATATCCTTGAGCACGATACTGCCCCCGGCAGCCATGCTGTGGGGCCCGATATGGCAGAACTGATGCACCATCGTACCGCCGCCCAGAATGGCATGATCTCCTACCGATACATGCCCTGCCAGCGTGGCACAGTTGGCCAGAATGGTATGGTTGCCGACAATACAGTCGTGAGCCACGTGCACATAAGCCATCAGCAAATTGCCATTACCGATCCTGGTCTCACCCCGGTCCTGAATGGTGCCACGATGAATAGTGCAATTCTCGCGGATAACATTGTCATCACCAATGACCAGCGTGGTCGGCTCACCAGCGTATTTCTTGTCCTGGCACTCTTCGCCGATGCTGGAGAACTGGAAGATTCGGTTGTTACGGCCAATTACCGTCGGCCCCTTGATGACCACGTGAGAGAGAATCTCGGTGCCTTCACCAATCTCCACCCCCGGACCAATATAGCTCCAGGGGCCAACCGTCACGTTATCCGCCAGTTTGGCTGACGGGTCCACAATCGCTTGAGGATGGACACCCGACCAGTCATTTGTCGCCATCAAACTTCTCTCTCAGCGGTAAGTATTTCTGCCACGCATACTACCTCGCCATCTACGAGGGCACGGCAATCAAACTTCCAGATACCGCGCTTGCCAGAGATAAACTCAGACTCCATATCCAAGCGATCACCCGGTAAAACGGGGCGCTTGAAACGCGCTTTACTGGATCCAGCCAGATATTGTACCACGCCGTCCGACGGTTTCCGTTCCACAGTCACAAAACCAAGAATCCCCGACAATTGCGCCATGGCTTCAATGATCAGGACACCCGGCATAATCGGATTGTCCGGAAAATGACCAGTAAAAAAGGGCTCATTGAACGATACATTCTTGTACCCCTTGATCGACTTCCCTTTTTCGACCTCAGTTACCCGATCCACCAGCAAAAAGGGGTAACGGTGCGGCAGGTACTCCAGAATTTCATCGATGTGCATCATCTTGATCGGCCTCAGCCCTCTAATTTCTTTTCCAGTTCTTTGATCCGTCGCGCCAGAGCATCCAGTTGGCGAAAACGGACGGCATTTTTCCGCCATTGGCGATTGGTATCCGCACTGGTGCCGGAGGAGTAGACCCCCGATTCACGAATATCACCCGTTACCAGGGTCATGCCGGTGAGGTGAACCTGATCGGCTATCTCAAGGTGGCCAGCCACGCCAGAGGCGCCACCAAACACGCAGTGATTGCCAATCCGGGTGCTACCTGCAATTCCGACTTTGGCCGCCATTGCGCTGTGATCACCAATCTGTACGTTGTGGGCAATCTGAATCAGGTTGTCCAGCTTTACGCCGTTGCCTATTGTGGTGTCGTCCAGGGCGCCACGGTCTATGGTGGTATTGGCGCCAACCTCCACGTCATCGCCCAGCACCACGGCACCAAGCTGCGCGATGCGGTGCCAGACGCCTTTTTCGTTGGCAAAGCCGAAGCCGTCGGAACCAACCACCGCACCACTGAGAATGTGACAGCGCTTACCGACTACCACATCATGTGCAAGCGTGACCCGGGGCCGAAGGATACTGTCGTCCCCGATACTCGCTCTCGCACCGACAAAACCACCTGCACCGATCGCTACGCGCTCACCAATACAAACCCCGGCCTCAATCACAACATGCGGGCCTATGGATGCAGATTCAGGAATACTGGCAGACTCATCAACCACGGCAGTTGGATGAATGCCCGGGGAAGCCTTGGGAGCCGGATCAAACCAATGACTGAGGTGAGCATAGCCCAGGTAGGGATTGTCCAGTAACAGGACATTGGTCGGAACATCCTCCGCCGCAGCCGAGGACACAATCACCGCTGACGCCCGGGTATCTTTCAGGTATTTGGCATAGGAGGGATTTGCCAGAAAACTGATCTGGCCCGGAACCGCCGCCTGCAAGGTGGCAAGCCCGGTAATACGGATATCGGGGTCTCCCCGGAGGCTCGCTCCCAATGCCTCGGCAATCTCCTGCAGCCGATAGGACTTCTGTGTCATCGTTTTCTCCAAACACAGGGGCCGGGGAGCCCCTTTCTGCATCACTGGTTCAGTTTTTCAAGCAGTTGTGTGGTCAGATTCATCTCCGGCTTAACGTAAACCACCGCTTCGCTGGGCAGAATCAGATCAAGGTCATTTTCTTCCAGGAGTTCCTTCACAGCGACGTCTACCTCAGGGCGCGCACCTTCCAGAAACTGCTGCTTGCGCTGGTTAACGGTGGCGTCGAGGCGCTGCTTGAGGAAATTAAACTCCTTTACCTTTTCCTGAAACTCGGCGGCCAACTGATTACGCTCGCTCTCGTTCATCATGGCGCCGTCCTTCTCCAGCCGATCCTTTAACTTGCGAGCGGCCTCCTGAGCTTCACGCACCTGGGCTTCGTCGCCGGCAAAATCCTGCTGGAGTTTTTCGCTGAAGGCCTGGGCATCATTGGAAGAGAACAGGGCCTGGCGCAGATCCACCACACCAATACGGGTCTCCGCCGCCACCTGGGCCGAGAAGGCCATGAGAGCGGCGGCAAGGATAATCATCAAACGGGTCATCAATCTTCTCCTTTGTTTCATTCTTTCTTTTTTTATAGCCCGGTCAGAACGTCTGCCCCAGTGAGAACTGGAAGACCTGGGTATCGTCACCGGATTTATCGTTCAGCGGCTTGGCCAGACTGAAAGCCAAGGGACCTACCGCGGTGATCCACTGGAAACTGATACCGGCTGAAGTCCGTACCTCACCCAACTCAGGGTCAAAACCTCTTTCGGTATCAAACACCTGACCGGCATCGACAAAGAACGACGTGCGCATCGAACGCGAATCTCCTGCAAAAGGCGTCGGGAAGATCAACTCCAGCCCGCCTTCTGTCAGAACGTTACCACCGAACGGATCGGGATCCGAGAAGTCGCCTGCTGCACGCTCCGCCTTGTTACCCAAAGAGTTTGCTTCATATCCCCGAACAGAGCCATAGCCCCCGGAATAGAAATGCTCGAAGAACGGCATCTGACTGCGGTCACCGTAGCCGTCCCCATACCCGATCTCCGATCGCGCTCTGAAGACCCAGTTGGCGGAATCCGTCAGCGGGAAATAGAAATCCGTTTTGTGGGTCGCCTTGTAGAAGGTCAGGTCACTGCCTGGAACAGCGACATCCAGCGACAGGGAATGACTGTAACCCTTGGTTGGCAGTACACCTCGGTTGAGAGTACTCCGCCGCCAGCTACCAAACAGGAAGTAATTGGTAAACGAATCTCCTTCGTCGGCGATAAAATCGCGAACTTCCTGGGCTGAGAATACACCCGGCTTAATGTTTGATTGGGTAACGCCAGCACCGAAATTCAACCGCGTAATGGAATCTGTCGGATACCCGAACGTTACCCGGCCACCGTACTCATCGAGCAGGTAAGAGGAAATGTCTTCTTCCTCGTAATCGGTTTCACGGGCAAATAAACTGAAGCCCCGGCTTACCCCATCCACCGTGTAGTATGGATCCAGGTAGGAAACGTTGGCGCTCTTTACCGAATCACTGAAGTTCACACCAAACGAGACACGCTTGCCGGTACCGAAGAAATTATTCTCGGACACAGACGCGCCCAGAATCACGCCCGAGTTTTGCGAGAAACCCACCGATGCGGACAAGCTGCCCGTTGGTTGTTCCTGCACGCTGTAGTTCACATCGACCAGGTCATCGGTGCCGGGTACCGGGACCGTTTCAACATCCACAGTCTGGAAGAAACCCAGGCGCTCAAGACGGGTCTTGGAGAACTCAATGCGGTCGGACGAGGCTACCCCGCCCTCCATCTGGGTCATCTCCTGGCGCAGCACCTCGTCCTTAGTGGACACGTTGCCGTCGAAGTTCACCCGGCGTACATAGGCCCGCTTGCCGGGCTCCACGAAGAAGGTAACCGCAGCTGTATTGTCTTCACCCGGCTCCGGTACCGCATTGACGTTGGCAAACGCATAGCCTTCGCGGCCGAGCCGGAACGAGAGCGCTTCGGAAATCGCCGTCATCTGTGCACGGGAGAATACATCGCCTTCTTTAACCGGAATGAATTTCCGTAGCTCTTCCTCACCGACAATCAGCTCACCGCGCAAGCGAATGTCGGAGATGGTGTACTGGGGGCCTTCATTAACGGCGATGGCGATAAAGACTTCCTGCTTGTCCGGCGAGATGGACACCTGGCTGGATTCAACGTTGAAGTCCAGATAGCCGCGATCAAGATAAAACGAACGCAGAGACTCCAGATCCCCGCTCAGACGTTCCCGGGCGTATTTATCTTTGTTGGTCAGCGAGTTCCACCAGCTACTGGTACGCAACTCGAAGAGGCCGATGAGTTCTTCATCACTGAAATCTTCGTTCCCAACAATATTGATGTGCTGAATGGCAGCGACAGAACCCTCGTTGATGTCCAGGCGAATGGCAACACGGTTCCTGGGTAACTCTTCCGCGGTAGCTTTTACTCTTGCGTTGTAGCGGCCCTGGGCGATGTAGGAGCGAAGGATCTCCAGTTCCAGTTTCTCCAGGGTAGCACGCCGAAATACCTGACCTTCCTCCAGGCCCGCACCGGCCAGGGCATCCATCAGCATCTCGGTTTCGATATTCTTGTTACCCTCGATCTCAATGGAGGAAATCGACGGGCGTTCACGCACCGACAGAATCAGCACGCCTTCATCACGACTGGCCTGAATATCCGTAAACAATCCGGTCCGGAACAGATCCTTGATGGCGTCGGCCAACCGGGTCTCGTCCATACGCTCGCCGATGTTCACCGGAAAAGCCGAAAACACAGAACCCGCTGAAACCCGCTGAAGGCCCTCTACCTCGATATCCGCAACCGTGAATTCATCCGCCAGCGCTGGCTTTATACCGGTTGCGGTAATTGCTAGGCCAACGGCTACAGCTAGAAGGGAACGTCTCATTCAGTTATTTCGCCTGGTTAATGTGCGGTAAGGAGCCCGCAATTCTCACAACCGCATCAGGTCGTTGTAAAGAGCAAACACCATTAAAGTCAGTATCAAAGCCATACCGATTCGTAATCCAAAGGCCTGGGCCTGCTCGGAAAGTGGCTTCCGGCGAATGGCTTCGATGGTGTAGTACACAATGTGCCCACCATCCAGAACCGGAACGGGGAGCAGGTTAAGCACGCCAAGACTGACACTCAGATACGCCAGAAAGCGCACAAAGTCTTCGAACCCCGAGCTGACACTCGCCTCGGCAACCCGGGCAATGGTAATCGGTCCACTGAGATTGGTCGGAGACAGCAGCCCGGTGACCATCTTTTTAATCGCCACCAGTGTCAGGCGGGTGTCGGCCCAGGTTTCATTCACAGCATTCGGTATCGCCGCCAACGGCCCGTAGCGGACCTCCCGCAACAGTTCATCAGGCCAGTTCACTGCGCTTACGCCGGCACCTACGAAACCAACGACCTGACCATCCTCAAGCGTTCTCGAAGCAGGTGTTACCGGAACATTCAATTCATCGCCAGAGCGCTCGATGGTCAGTTCCAGAGTCTGTTCCGGGGCATTCCGAATATGCTCCACCAGAGCGAACCAGTCCGGTACCGGCTCGCCATCAACAGCCAATATGCGGTCACCGCCTTGCAGCCCGGCCGCATTTGCCCGACCATCGGCAGTCACCTCACCCAGCACCGCGGGCACATCCGGACGCCAGGGGGATATCCCGAACTCCGCCAGCGGGTTCGGAGTATCATCACTCAGGCGCCAGCCGTCCAATGGACCCGCCACAGTGCCCCTGGAACCATCCCGGGAAATCTCCAGCGAAACCTGACCGTACTCCCCCGCCCTCTCGAGCAGCCGCATGTTGACGTCTCGCCAGGAGGTCACCCTATGGCCGTCAACGGTATGGATTTCCATCCCGCTTTCCAGCCCTGCCCGTTCCGCAACGCTGCCCTGGGCCACCTCGCCAACCACTGGAGCGACGGTGGTAACGCCAACAACACTCAACACCCAGTAAGCGAGAATCGCGAACAGAAAATTGGCAATTGGGCCGGCAGCCGCAATGGCGATGCGCTGGGAAGGAGGTTTCGAGGTAAACGCCTGATCACGCAGCTCTTCCGGTACCGGGCCTTCCCGCTCATCCAGCATTTTCACGTATCCCCCCAGGGGGATAGCCGCTACCGCATATTCGGTTCCGTGACGGTCATACCACGAAAACAGAGGCTTGCCGAACCCCACTGAAAAACGAAGCACCTTCACACCGAATCGGCGTGCCACCCAGAAATGGCCGTATTCGTGCAGCGTTACCAGAATTCCGAGGGTAAGCGCCAGTGCCAGTACGGTTTGAATGATCTGCATAGACGTTCCGGTTTATGGCTGAATGAGCGGCCTGTCAGGCCCAGGGACGTCAGACAGCCAGCAGGCTGATCTGTTCCATGGCCCGGCGGCGAGCCTCGGCATCTTTCGCGAAAATAGTGTCAAAGCTGTCCGCCGGCACAACGTCTGTGGCCGTCAGTGTTCGCTCTATAATAACGGGGATATCGGCAAAGCACAGCCGGCCTTCCAGAAACGCCGCCACTGCAACCTCGTTCGCGGCATTGAGTACCGCAGGCGCTGTACCGCCTGCAGCAAAGGCTTCGGCCGCAAGGCGCAAACAGGGGAAACGCTGCAAATCCGGGCGTTCAAAGTGAAAACGGCCAATGGCGAACAAATCCAGGGGCGCGACACCAGCCTCAATACGCTCAGGCCAGGCCAGACCATTGGCAATGGGGGTGCGCATATCCGGGCTTCCCAACTGGGCAAGCACCGAGCCGTCGGCATATTCAACCATGGAGTGAATGATGCTTTCGGGGTGGACATGAACCTGCACGTTTGCCGGCGTGGTATTGAACAGCCAGCAGGCTTCAATCAACTCCAGGCCTTTGTTCATCAGGGTTGCAGAGTCCACAGAAATCTTCTGGCCCATTGACCAGTTAGGGTGGGCGCAGGCCTGGGCCGGCGTCACCGCCCGTAAGTCCTCAGCCGCATACTCCCGGAAAGGTCCACCGGAGGCGGTCAGAAGGATACGGGTAATACCCGCGCCGCGAGGGTCTCGCACCTTGTCTGCCGGCATACACTGAAAAATGGCATTATGTTCAGAATCAATAGGCAGCAGCTCGGCACCGTGGCGCTCAACCGCATCCATAAACAGTTTGCCGGACATCACCAACGCTTCTTTGTTGGCGAGAAGAACGCGTTTGCCGGCCCGGACTGCGGCCAGCGTTGGCGCCAGGCCGGCAGCGCCGACAATGGCAGCCATCACGGTGTCCGACTCCGCTGAAGCCGCCACCTCACAGAGCCCCGTTTCTCCCGCCAGCACTCGGGTCTCGGGCATATCCGCCAACAGCGCCTTCAGGCGTTCAGCAGCTTCTGAATCGACCATCACCGCAACGGCCGGTCGAAATTCACGGCACAGGGTTGCTAATTCATCCGCCCGGGTTCCTGCGGTCAGGGCATACACTGAAAAGCGGTCCGGATGCCTGCGAATAACATCCAGGGTACTCAAGCCGATGGAGCCGGTTGCGCCAAGAACCGTAATCGAGCGTTTCGTCATGCCACGACCTGGCCGGCGGTCAACCAGCCCAACAGAGTAATCATCAGGGCAAATACCGGAATGGCCGCAGTGAGGCTGTCGATACGATCCATAATGCCGCCATGCCCGGGCAGCAGCTGACTGCTGTCCTTGATGCCTCGAAAGCGCTTCAGCATACTTTCAAGTAAATCGCCAAGAACCGAGACAAAACCGGTCACCAGACTTGCCACCACCAGCAGCATGGCTTCCGCGACACCTGCGCTGGCCAGAAGGCTGGCCAAAATGGCGAGCAAGGCCACGGCAGCCAATCCCCCCCAGACGCCAGCCCAGGATTTGCCGGGACTGACGCGGGGTGCCAGCTTGGCTTTACCAAAGGCACGGCCGGCAAAATAGGCGCCGATATCAGCCACCCACACCACCAGAAAAATATACAGAATAACCACCAGATTATTGGCCACGTCGCCAAACTGGAAGCCGCCATTGCGAAGGTGATTCAGGCCCACCCACGCGGGCACCAGCACCATGAACCCCATCAGCGCCCTGACCGGGATAGCGCCCCAGCGTTCGGATCCAGCGGGATACCGTCTGACCAGCCAGAAACAGACCAGCCACCAGGCAATCGCCAGCCAAAGCACCAACAGTGCTGGCAGGCCGCCCAGGGCATAGAGAAGTGCCGCCATAACCAGTGCATACCCGACGCGTCCGGGCTGGCTTTCGATTCCGGACATATTGGCCCATTCCCAGGCCCCTAACGTGATGATGGCGCCGGTAAACAGGGCGAACCCCAGAGGCGGAAGGAAAAAAATACCACCGATTGCAATCGGCGCCAGGATGAGTGCGGTAATGATTCGGGTTTTAAGCACGGTATTGGTCGCTTGGTCGTTATTGTTGTGCAGCGCGAGCAGCAATCTGGTCGTCGGTCTGACCGAAACGGCGCTGTCGATGGGCATAGGCATCAAGCGCCTTGAGCATTTGCTCGCTCTTGAAATCCGGCCAGAATACCTCGGAAAAGTAGAATTCGGTGTAGGCCAGGTGCCATAACAGGAAATTGCTGATGCGCTGTTCGCCTGCTGTCCGGATAAGGAGATCCGGCATGGGAAGATCACCGATACTCAGGTGCTCCTGGATCAGGTCGTCGGTGATATCTGACGGTTCCAGCTGGCCCGCCTTCACTTGCTCCGCCACCTTACGGGTCGCCTGGGTGATGTCCCAGTGGCCACCGTAATTGGCCGCAATCACCACCGTCATACGGGTATTGTCACGGGTCAGCGCCTCGGCTTTCTCCATGTGCTCCTGGAGCGCCGGATTGAAGGCTGAACGATCACCGATAATCCGTAGGCGGATATTGTTGCGATGCAGTTTGCGGACTTCCCGCTCCAATGCGATCAGGAACAGACGCATAAGAGCTGATACTTCGTCCTTGGGCCGGCGCCAGTTCTCGCTGGAAAAGGCAAACAGGGTCAATACCTCCACGCCCTCTTTGGCGCAGGTTTCCACCACCGCCTTGACCGCATCCACCCCGGCCTTGTGGCCCGCCACTCCCTTAAGCCGGTGCGCTTTGGCCCAGCGGTTATTGCCATCCATGATAATGGCGACATGCCGGGGGCAGTTATCTGCTGCCACCGGAATTTCTGCGGTAACTTTTGCCGTCATGAAATCCTCTGTGCGGCGGGACTCCCCCGCCGCTGATCCTGCTCCTGAATGAACCCGGGCGCTTAAACCGCCATCAGGTCCTCTTCCTTCGACTTCAACATCTTTTCAACTTCGGCGATGTATTTGTCGGTGAGCTTCTGAATTTCATCTTCGCCACGGTGCTGATCGTCTTCGCTGATTTCCTTTTCCTTAACCAGCTCTTTGATCATGTGGTTGGCATCGCGACGAGCGTTACGAATAGACACCCGACCATGCTCCGCATCCGCCTTTGCCTGCTTGACCATTTCTTTACGGGTCTCTTCGGTCAGCATCGGCATGGGCACGCGGATGATGTCGCCACTGGTGGCCGGATTCAGGCCAAGGTCAGACGTCATGATCGCCTTTTCAATCGTGGGCACCAGATTCTTTTCCCAGGGCGCAACGGTCAACGTCCGGTTATCTTCCACGTTCACGCTGGCCACCTGCTTCAGCGGTGTTTCCTGACCGTAGTAGTTCACCATTACGCTGTCCAGGATCGCCGGATGGGCACGTCCGGTACGGATTTTATTGAAAGCCGAGTGCAGAGCTTCCAGGCTCTTTTTCATTTTCTTTTCGGCTTCAGCTTTGATGTCGTTAATCACGTCAGCTTCCTCAATTCGTTCGTCTGGTTCCATGCAGGAAGCCGGCACTTCAGGCGCCGGCAGCCTTATTCATTCAATCAGTGTGCCTTCCCGTTCCCCGGTCACAATGCGCGTCAGCACACCGGGGCGGTTCATGTCGAAGACCCGCAGCGGCATGCCGTGATCCCGCGCCAGGCAGATGGCCGTGAGATCCATCACGCCCAGCTTCTTGTCCAGAACCTCATCATAGGTCAGGTGGTCGTATTTTACTGCGGTAGGATCAAGATGGGGATCGGCCGAGTAAACGCCATCCACCTTGGTTGCCTTCAGAACAGCGTCAGCTTCAATTTCAATGCCACGCAGACAGGCCGCGGAGTCCGTGGTGAAGAACGGGTTGCCGGTACCCGCACTGAAGATAACCACATCACCTTCCTTGAGATCCCGCACCGCACGGCGACGGTCATAATGCTCGACAATACCGCTCATGGGGATAGCAGACATCACGCGGGTACGGATGTTCGAACGCTCCAGCGCATCACGCATGGCCAGGCCGTTCATGACCGTGGCCAGCATCCCCATGTGGTCTCCGGTCACGCGATCAAGGCCTGCCGCATTGAGGGCTGCTCCGCGAAACAGGTTGCCACCGCCAATGACCAGCCCCACTTGAACACCAATGCCAATAAGGGCACCGATTTCCAGGGCCATACGATCAAGAACTTTGGGATCAATACCGAAATCGTGCTCTCCCATCAGGGCTTCGCCACTGAGCTTGAGCAGAACACGCTTGTATCTGGGCTGGTTTTTCGAAGATGTCGGCATGGTGGTCCCCTTCTCGTCTGTTGGCTATCCGGCGCAAACCCGTTGCAGGCTTGTATCTGACATACTCCTCAAAAAAAGGGGTATCTCAGATACAAGCCCGCCACGAAAGCCGGGCGAACCCGGCTGACGTGGCAGACTCAGGTGGCACTGCCATGTTGCACGGCAGTGCCTCGAAGAGGAATCAGGCCTTGCCTGTGCCAGCGGCAGCAGCCACTTCAGCAGCAAAATCCACTTCTTCTTTCTCGATGCCTTCACCCACTTCCAGGCGAATGAAACCAACCAGGTCGCCACCGGCCGACTTGATCAGGTCACCCACTTTCTGGTCCGGGTTTTTGACGAACGGCTGCTCAACCAGGCTGTTTTCAGCCAGGAACTTCTTGATGCGGCCACCCATCATCTTCTCAACGATCTCAGCAGGCTTGCCTTCCATATCCGGCTGGGCCTTGATGATCTCTTTCTCTTTTTCCAGCTCTTCAGCCGGCATGTCGTCAGGCTTGCCAACGCGCGGGTTAACAGCAGCAACGTGCATGGCGATGTCGCGAGCCAGCTCTTCGTTACCTGCAGTCAGGGCAACAACGGAAGCGATCTTGTTGTTGCTGTGCACGTAACCACCCACAACCGGGCCTTCAACCTTGATGATGCGACGAACGGTGATGTTTTCACCGATCTTCTGAACCAGCGCCTCACGCTTGGCTTCCAGGTCGCCTTCCATCAGCTTGGCAACGTCAGTTTCGCCCTTCTCGAAGGCAACATTCAGAACGTCGTTGGCAAAGTTCATGAAGTTGTCGTCGCGAGCAACGAAGTCAGTTTCGGAGTTCACTTCCAGAATGAAGGCCACGGTGTTGTCGTCAGACACCTTGACCAGAGACACGCCTTCAGCGGCAGTACGGCCGGCCTTCTTGGCGGCTTTCAGACCGGAAGACTTGCGCAGCTCTTCAATCGCAGTTTCAACATTGCCTTCAGCTTCAACCAGTGCTTTTTTGCACTCCATCATGCCAAGGCCAGTACGCTCACGCAGCTCTTTGACCATTGCAGCGGTAATTGCAGCCATGTTCAATCCTCTTGTCTTTTCCGAATTCGGTGGGGAGGTATACCCGCATAAACAGGCGGGCATACCTTACAACTCAAACGTTAAGCCTGGATGTTACTCGGCGGCCGGAGCAGCGCCTGCAGCATCTTCGCTGACTTCAACAAACTCGTCAGCGCCAGCGCCGGCAGACTGGGAAGCTTCCAGACAGGTATCGGCAACGGCTTTCACGTAGATCTGGATAGCACGGATGGCGTCATCGTTACCCGGGATCACGTAATCAACACCATCGGGATCGCTGTTGGTATCAACAACACCGATAACAGGAATACCCAGCTTATTGGCTTCCTTGATGGCGATACGCTCGTGGTCTACGTCGATAACGAACAGGGCATCCGGCAGGCCACCCATATCCTTGATACCACCGATGGAGCGCTCGAGCTTATCCATCTCACGGGTACGCTCAAGGGCTTCTTTCTTGGTCAGCTTGTCGAAAGTACCGTCCTGGCTCTGGGCTTCCAGATCACGGTAGCGACGGATAGACTGACGGATGGTCTTGTAGTTGGTCAGCATACCACCCAACCAGCGGTGGTTAACGTAAGGCTGACCGGAACGCTGAGCTTCTTCCTTGATGATCTTGGAAGCCGCGCGCTTGGTACCAACAAACAGGATCTTGTTCTTGTTCTCAGCCAGAGACTGAATGAAGTTCAGCGCTTCATTCATGGCCGGAACAGTCTGCTCCAGGTTGATGATATGAATCTTGTTACGGGCGCCGAAGATGAACTTCGACATTTTCGGGTTCCAGTAGCGAGTCTGGTGACCGAAGTGAGCACCTGCCTTGAGCAGGTCACGCATATTTACCTGAGCCATGATATTTACCTTTTAGCTTCGGGTTAGTCCTCCACGCGTCCGATTGCCCCAACCAGCCTCCTTTAAACAGGAGCCGGCACCCTGGGACAACGTGCTGACACGTGTGTGAATTTGCCGGATTCGTTTCCGGCGGGCGCGTTTATACCATATCTGCCAGGCCAAACGCCATTATTTTTAGCCCCGGACTATGGCCAGCATAGCCTGCTCCCCGCCTTGTACCTTATGTCGCCGCCCCTTAAAATGCCGGTTTGATACAAATCAACAGGAAGCCCGATGCAGGTAACTATCAAGACCCCCGAAGAGATTGAAAAGATGCGCGTGGCCGGTCGCCTGGCTGCCGAAGTTCTGGAAATGCTCGACGAACATGTCAAACCCGGCATCACCACGGAAGAGCTGGATCGTATTGCGCACGACTATATCGTCAACACACAGCAGGCAATTCCCGCGCCCCTGAACTACAAGGGCTTCCCCAAGTCTATCTGCACATCCGTCAACCACGTAATCTGTCACGGCATCCCGTCCGAGAAGAAGGTGCTGAAGGAAGGCGACATCATCAATATTGATGTCACTGTCATCAAAGACAGTTACCACGGCGACACCAGCAAGATGTGGATTGTGGGTAAACCCAAGCCCGGCACCGAACGTCTGATCCAGATCACCCAGGAGTGCCTATATAAAGGCATTGAACTGGTGAAACCCGGAACTCGCCTGGGTGATATTGGCCACGTAATACAGCAGTATGCCGAGAAACACCGTTACTCCGTTGTCAGAGACTATTGCGGCCACGGCATTGGCAAAGTGTTTCATGAGGAGCCTCAGGTAATGCACTACGGCAAGCCCGGCACCGGCATGGAACTTAAAGAAGGCATGACCTTTACCATCGAGCCGATGATCAACCAAGGCAAATACCAGACCAAGCTACTGGCAGATGGCTGGACGGTGGTCACCAAGGATCACAAACTGTCGGCACAGTGGGAGCACACCATTCTGGTAACTGCGGATGGCTATGAGGTGCTGACCCGCCGATCGGAAGAGTCATTCTAAGTGGACCGAAGCGAGCTGGAATCCCGAATCAGTAACGACACCTCACCGGTGTTTGCCGCACGCGAACTCTTGCGGGAAAGTTATAACGCTGATGCCGAGGCATTTCAGCAAGGCGCCGATGTCCGCGCCCTGGTTCTTGCCAGGGCCAACACCATCGATAAGGTACTCCGGCTGATCTGGAACAGATACCCGTTCTCCCGCTCCGCTGACATTGCACTGGTGGCCGTGGGGGGGTATGGCCGGGGCGAGCTGCACCCTCATTCCGATATTGACCTGCTGATCCTGACCCGCAATGGCATAGAAGAGGACTGGCAGGAAGACCTGGGAGCGTTTGTCACCCTGCTCTGGGACCTCAAACTGGATATTGGCCACAGCGTTCGCAGCCTGGCGGAATCCATCCAGGCCGCCCGGGAAGACATCACCATTCTGACCAATCTGCTGGAAACACGCACGATCGCAGGCCCGGATAGTTTACGGGCCGAACTCAGTGAGATGGTGTATTCGGACGACGTCAGCTCCGATCGGGACTACTTCCTCGCCAAACGTGAAGAGCAGCAGCAACGTCACAAGAAGTACGGCGACACGGAGTACAATCTGGAGCCCAACGTCAAAGGCTCTCCTGGCGCCCTTCGGGATATCCAGACCATCGGTTGGATCACCAAGCGCCATTTCGGCCTGCAGAATATTGCCGACCTCACCCGCTTCAGCATCCTGACCGAAGAAGAGCACCAGATTCTGTACCAGGGGGAGACCTTCCTCTGGCGGCTCCGATTTGGTCTTCAACTGCTGGCCGACCGCAATGAAAATCGACTGTTATTTGACCACCAGCGCGCCCTGGCACAAATGCTCGGTTACCAGGACGAAGGTAAACGTCTGGGCGTAGAGCTGATGATGCAGCATTACTACCGCACTGTGCTTGCACTGGCGGAGCTGGCCGACGTGATCCTGCAGTATTATGACGAAGCCATCATTGGCAGCGGCGGCGAAGATGAAATCCGCCCCCTGAACAAACGTTTCCAGGTTCGCAACCTTTACATTGAAGCGGTAAACAATCAGGTGTTCGCCTACGCCCCGTATGCGATCATGGAAATCTTCGTGCTGATGGCGCAACACCCGGAGATCAAAGGTATCCGGGCCACCACGATTCGTTCGCTCCGGGCCCATAGGCATCTGATTGATGACGCGTTCCGGTCTGACCTGGCCGTCACCACGCTGTTTATGGAGCTGCTACGCACGCCCCATGCCCTGGACCAGACCCTGTCGGCCATGAAGAAGTACAACGTGCTGGGCCGCTACCTGCCGGAGTTCGGCCAGATCATTGGCCAGATGCAGCACGACCTTTTCCATATCTATACGGTAGACGCCCACACCATGCGGGTGATCCGCAACATGGTGAGGCTCAACAGCACCGAGGCCAGAACCGAATACCCGCTGGCCTCGCGCCTGATACACCGGCTACCCAAACTGGAAACCTTGTTTATTGCCGGCCTCTACCACGACGTGGCGAAAGGCCGGGGCGGCGACCATTCCGAGCTCGGCGCCATCGATGCCGAAGCCTTTTGCGAGCGACACCATCTCAGTGAGCGGGACACCCAGCTGGTGTCCTGGCTGGTGGAAAACCACCTGCTGATGTCCATGACTGCCCAGCGCAAGGATATTTCCGACCCGGACATCATTCAGGCCTTTGCCCGCGCGGTACCCAGCCTGGCCCACCTGGACTATCTCTACATCCTCACGGTTTGCGATATCAGTGCCACCAATCCCAAACTGTGGAACACCTGGCGCGCGTCGTTGTTGCGCCAGCTTTATATAGAAACCAAACGGGCGCTGCGCCGCGGCACTGACAATCCGGTAGACCGGCAGTCCTGGATCCGGGCCACCCAGGAGGAAGCCAGGGAAATCCTCCACGCCCAGAATATGACCGACGAACAGATCGACCAGATCTGGAATACCGTGGACGACGAATACTTCCTGCAGGATTCCACTGTCGATATCGCCTGGCAAACAGCCGCCATCATTCGCCACGGCGACAACCCGGATCCTCTGGTGCTGATCCGGGACACCCGGGGTGGCCCGACTGACGGCTATTCCCAGATCATCATCTACATGAAAGATCGCGTCGCCCTGTTTGCCGCCACCACCGCTGTTCTGGAACAGCTGAACCTGAACATTGTGGATGCCCGCATCAATTCCACCGAAGGCCCCTATTCCATCAGCTCCTATGTGGTTCTGGATGACAAGGGGCAGCCGCTGGGTATCGACCCGGCCCGGAAGGAGCGCGTACGCAAGCGACTGATTGAAGAACTGGACGACCCTGAAGACTATCCGGACATCATCCATCGCAGAACGCCAAGGCAGTTGAAACACTTTGCGTTCCCGACCGAGGTGACCTTCTCCAACGACACCATCAATCAGCGCACGGTGATGGAACTGATCACGCCGGACCGCCCCGGTCTGCTGGCGCGGATTGGCCAGGTGTTGCTGGAACACCGTGTGCGGCTGACCAACGCCAAGATTGCCACTCTGGGAGAGCGGGTTGAAGACGTGTTCTTCATCACCGACGAACAGGGCGAACCCCTGCGCGACCCGGGCGTGTGCCAGGCCCTGCAACAGGACCTCTGTAAAATGCTGGACGAGATTCAATGAACCCCAATCTGGAAAGACTTCACCCCTATCCCTTCGAGAAACTGGCCAAACTGAAGGCCGGCATTTCGGTGCCAGAACATCTGGCGCCCATCTCCCTGGGAATTGGTGAGCCCAAGCACCCATCGCCAGCCTTCGTAAAGGACGTTATTGCCGATAATCTGGATAAACTGGCGAATTACCCCACGACCAAAGGCACTGACGAACTTCGTAGCGCGATTGCCGCATGGGCAACCCACCGGTTTGATCTTGCACCGGCGTCATTGGATCCGAACCGCCACGTGGTGCCCGTAAACGGAACCCGCGAAGCCATCTTCGCCCTGGTTCAGGCGGTTGTGGATGCTGGCAAACCCGCCACCGTGGTCAGCCCCAATCCTTTCTATCAGATCTACGAAGGCGCAGCCTTCCTGGCCGGCGCCACACCGGTTTATCTGCCCTGCGATGGCGGCAATGGCTTCATCCCGGACTTCGACGCCGTGCCCGAGTCGGTCTGGGAGAACTGCCAGATCCTGTTCCTGTGCTCGCCCGGCAATCCGAGTGGAGCGGTGATTCCGAGGGAAACCCTGATAAAAGTGATTGAACTGGCCGACCGGCACGATTTCCTGATTGCCTCGGACGAGTGCTATTCAGAGCTCTACCCGGACGAAGCCAACCCGCCGGAAGGCTTGCTGCAAACCTGCGCCGCCATCGGCCGCCACGATTTCAAGCGCTGTGTGGTGTTCCACAGCCTGTCCAAACGCAGCAACCTGCCGGGCCTGCGGTCCGGCTTTGTGGCCGGCGACGCCGAGGTACTGGCCGGCTACCTGAAATACCGCACCTACCATGGCTGTGCCATGCCTATACATAATCAGCTGGCCAGTATCGCCGCCTGGAACGATGAAGACCATGTGCGCGAAAACCGCGCCGCCTACCGGGCCAAGTTCGAGGCAGTCGTGCCCATTCTGCGTGAAGTGATGAACGTCGACTTCCCGGATGCCGGCTTCTACCTCTGGCCGGAGACGCCCATGGACGACGAAACATTCGCCCGGGAGCTGTCCGCCCGACAGAACGTACACGTATTGCCGGGCCGATATCTGTCGCGCACGGTAAACGGCCACAACCCGGGTGAAAACCGCGTGCGCATGGCGCTGGTGGCTCCCCTGGAGGAATGCGTTGAGGCCGCGAAACGTATCGTTGAGTTCGTAAAAGGTTTTAAACAATGAAGTTATATGGCATCCGCAACTGCGACACCGTCAAAAAGGCCCGGAAGTGGCTGGATGAACACGGCGTGGACTATGAGTTCCATGATTTCAAGAAAGACGGCCTGAGCAGCGAGAAGCTCAGCCAGTGGGAGCAGGCCGTTGGCTGGGAAACGCTCCTGAACAAACGCGGGACCACCTGGCGAAAACTTCCCGACGAGGTTCGTGATACCATTAGCGCCCAAAGTGCCCACCAGATCATGCTGGACAACCCCTCCATCATCAAACGCCCTGTCGTCGAGCGCGGAGACGGCGTAAGCGTGGGGTTCAACGCAGACGACTGGTCTGCGTGGCTGGGCTGAATTTTTCTGACTATTTAATGACAACAGGAGCAACCACCAGATGAGTTTTGCATTCGGTATCGGAATCGGCACCCAGAACAACCAGGGCGAATGGCTGGAGGTGTACTACCAGCAGCCGATCATGACACCCGACAGAGACCTGATCGACGTGGTTGAGTCTGCGCTGGACTATAAGGGTGGCAACCAGGCCATCAGCGTGAAAGCAGAACAACTGGCACAGTTTGCCAACGCCCTTCGCCAACTGGGCCGGACAGACCAGGCCAAACTGGCCGAGAAAGCGGCTGAGAGCAAGCGCCCCGTGGTAGTCACCGTACTGGCAACGGACGATACCGCTTCCAGCACGCCGGAGGTGTACCTGAAACTGCACCTGATCTCACACCGCCTGGCCAAGCCCCACAGCCTGAAGCTGGACGGCATTTTTGGTCTGCTGCCCAACCTGGCCTGGACTAACGAAGGCGCCATTGACCTGAATGAGCTGCCGGAGCGGCAACTGCAGGCACGCCTGGAAGGCCGCATTCTGGAAGTGAAGTCGGTCGACAAATTCCCGCAGATGACCGATTACGTGGTGCCCAAGGGTGTACGTATTGCCGACACCGCCCGAGTACGTCTGGGTGCCTACGTAGGCGAAGGTACCACCGTCATGCATGAAGGCTTTATCAACTTCAACGCCGGTACCGAAGGCACCAGCATGATCGAAGGGCGCATCTCCGCCGGCGTGGTGATCGGGAAAGGCTCCGACCTGGGCGGCGGCTGTTCCACCATGGGCACGCTTTCCGGCGGCGGCAACATCATTATTTCCGTGGGCGAGAACTGCCTGCTGGGCGCCAATGCCGGCATCGGCATCCCGCTGGGCGATCGCTGCACCGTTGAAGCTGGCCTGTACATCACCTCAGGCACCAAGGTGGCCCTGCTGGATGACCACAACAAACTGGTGGAAGTGGTAAAAGCCCGCGATCTGGCCAGCAAAAACGATCTGCTGTTCCGTCGCAACAGCCAGACCGGTGCGGTTGAGTGCAAAACCAACAAGACCGCTATTGAACTGAACGAAGAACTGCACGCCAACAACTAAGGCTGCAGCCCGCCACAGAACCCACGAACACCGGGGGTTCTGTGGTGTTATTCCCTCTACTCTTTTCTTATCGAACAGGTTTCCCTATGTCGCTCTCCCCCACCCTGGAACTTGCCAAGGACCTTATCCGCCGCCAATCCGTAACGCCGGACGACGCGGGCTGCCAGGAACTCATGATGTCACGCCTGGCGCCGCTGGGTTTCAGTGGGGAAAACCTGCGCTTTGGCGAAACCGACAACCTGTGGGCAAGAAAGGGCAACAATGGGCCTGTTCTGGCATTTGCCGGCCACACCGACGTGGTACCCACCGGCCCCGAGAAAAACTGGGCTCACCCGCCGTTTGACCCGATCATCAAGGACGGCTATCTGCACGGTCGGGGCGCTGCGGACATGAAGGGAAGCCTGGCGGCCTTCATCACCGCCTGTGAACGCTTTGTGGCCAACCACCCGAATCATCGGGGCTCGATTGCCCTGCTGATCACCAGCGATGAGGAAGGCCCGGCCCAGGATGGCACCGTGAAAGTGGTAGAAACCCTCGAAGCCCGCAATGAGAAAATGGACTGGTGCCTGATTGGCGAACCTTCCAGCACCCATCAGGTAGGGGATGTCATCAAGAATGGCCGGCGCGGCTCCCTTCACGGATACCTCACCGTTCACGGCGTTCAGGGCCACGTGGCCTACCCGCATCTGGCCGAGAATGCCGTCCACAACGTTGCACCGGCACTGGACGCGTTGGCCAAGGAATTCTGGGACAACGGCAACGACTTCTTCCCGCCCACCACCTTCCAGATAACTCGTGTCGAGGCCGGCGTCGGCAGCAATATTGTGCCCGGGGAGTGCCTGGTGCACTTCAACTTCCGTTACTGCACCGAGAACACCGCGGAAAGCCTGGAAGAGAGAGTGGTCGCTATCCTGGACCGGCACAACCTGAAATACGATCTGCAATGGCACCTCAGTGGCCGGCCATTCCTGACCGACAAAGGCGCGCTGGTATCGGCCGCACAGAATGCCATTCGAACCGTGACTGGCCGTGAGACAGAACTGTCTACGTCCGGCGGCACCTCAGACGGTCGCTTCATTGCGCCCACCGGTGCCCAGGTGGTCGAACTTGGCCCGATCAACGCCACCATTCACAAGGTGGACGAGTGTGTGAAGGCTGAGGACCTGGACACACTATCCGAGATCTACGAACAGATTCTGGTCGAGCTGCTGGCCTAAGGAATCGAACCAGAGGCTCACAATGAGCCTCTGATCAATAATGCGGCGGGGGTGTTTCCTCTTCTTCCCGCCGGATATTGGACGGCGAGATATCCTTGAGTTGCTTGTGCAGCATTTTCTTGGCGTCCCACAGTTCCCGAATGTCCATCTCCTGCTTGGCGACCTGATCACTCAACGTGTTGATCAGCTCATCCTGGAACGCAAGTCGCATTTCCAGTTCTGCCAGTCGTTCTTCCAGGGAGTTTTTGCTCATGAGGTTTGGTCAGCCCTTTCTGTAATCTGGTATCATGCCGCCTTTTACCGCCTGCGGCCGGGATAATCAGTTTTCCCGGGGTTGGCGGCGTTCACCGGCCAGACATGCCATGTTACCCGATGTCCGGCTTTTTATCGTCAGTGTTAAACCATGGAGAATAACCAACCAATGCGTAATCCAGCCAAAGCGATCCTTGTTGCCATTCTGATCGCGATTCCGGCACCGTTTGTACTCGGCCTTCTGCTTACCACCACTCCGGAACCCCTGAAAATCCTGGCGTTGGGCCAGGGCCTGGAAGCTCTGGGCAGCCAGGGTGGCATAGCGGCCTATCTGTTCGCGTTTGTTGTCTTTGCCGTTGCCGCCTTTGTTGCGATTGCACTCGCCGGCAAGCAGCCTGCCGCCAGGAACTCAGCCGCGCGCAAGGCAGCACCTCGCAGTGCCCAGCCCAGCAATCAGTATGACGACGACGAAGACGATTTTGACGACAGCACTCCGGAAGGTAACGAGGAAGGCACCGTCAAGTGGTTCAACGTCAAGAAAGGCTTCGGCTTTATCGTTCGTGACAGTGGCGACGAGATCTTTGTGCACTTCCGCGCCATCCGTGGCCGTGGTCGCCGCGTGCTTCGCCAGGGCCAACTGGTGCGCTTCAACGTGGTTGAGGCAGACAAAGGCCTGCAGGCAGACAACGTGTCTATCCTGAGCGACTGAGACAGCTCCCGCACGCGCCAATAAAAAAGCAGCCTCTCGGGGCTGCTTTTTTGTTTCAAGCCGAAAACCTTGTGACTGTCAATTCCAGACCACCAACTGCTCGCCGCGATGATCCAGCCGCCACCACTTATCGTCCTCCACCGGGTCCCCTTCTTTCCAGTCTCCCGGGCTGCAGCGGATTTCAGTATCCATTGCCCGCCAGGCACTACGAGCGCAATCCAGGTCGCTGTTCCAGGGCAGCTCATCGCCTTCCATCACCAGTGAAGTGAAACGCTTGCCGAAAGCGCCCGGATACAGCGTGATGCGCACCCGCGCGCCGCTATACCTGGCCATGCCCTTCACCACGGAACTGACGTCGGTATCGTCCAACTGTAATTCGTCCAGTTGGCCTTCCAGCCAGTTGGAGACCGCGGCCGGTTCAAGGTCACGAATGTAGATTTCCAGATCCTGCACCCAAGGATTCTCCCTGCAGTTGTTCGCAATGTCGCACATAGTGAACCGGCCCGGGCCTCGCTGCAACCCATCGCTCCAGTTCCTCGCGCAGATCGTCCACCAGCAATCGTC
Source organism: Marinobacter sp. EN3 (assembly GCF_000475315.1). Lineage (NCBI taxonomy): Bacteria > Pseudomonadati > Pseudomonadota > Gammaproteobacteria > Pseudomonadales > Marinobacteraceae > Marinobacter > Marinobacter sp. EN3. Next base: position 18,274 of record NZ_AXCC01000020.1, on the reverse strand, counting down.
GCAGCGTGCCGGCCCGCTTGCGCTCGTGCCAGAGAACATCGGCCGCCGCCTGTTCAATCATCAGGACCTCCGCCTTCTGCTCCGGGAGATGGCAATCTTCTCCCCGCGCCAGTGCAACCAGAGACTGCCGGTGCCACACCTCTTTTTCGCCCTCCAGTGCCGCCGCCGACACCGAGCCACGACTGGCAAACAAATCCAGCCGGGCGGCAGCTCGCCGTACCCACTGCAGCATGCCACCAGGAGTGCTGACACAGCTGCTTTGTCGGGAAGCCGCATATTCGAGAGCTGCCTGGGAAACCTGGATATTCCAACGCTTTTCGATTGCCGGTTGATGTGCGGTGAGTACCGCCCTCCGCTGACGGACGCTCACCGGAGGCAACTCCAGAACCTCGGGTTCACGACCCAGCAACTGACCCAGCCGAACGACACCGCTGGAATCCGTCATCGAATCACGACCAATCAGCAGGATTGGCCCAGACCAGCCGGAAACCAGATCCCGGATCAGCCCCAGCGGCTCGGCTATCAACGTCAGCAAATCGGCGGGGCTGACATTGTCCAATACCAGCGCAGGCCAATGCTCAGAGGACGAATCACCTGACGGTAAAACCGGTTGATCACAGGCCAGCACTTCCGACTCCCGGCGAGGATCAACCTGAACCCAGGCCAGGCCGGGAGTGCTCAGGAGCGAGTGCAGCCAGGCCGACTTGCCGGCACCCCTCGGCCCTCGAACCCAAATCAGTGCTTCGGGATTGGCCGCCAGGGCAACCGCAACATCTTCCGCCAGCGCGAGCCATTCTGGTTCAGCAATCGATACCGGCGCAACGAAACGGGCATCGGAGGTGGGCACAGGCACGTCATGTGCCGAGGGCCAGTAGGTCACAAGCTCGAGTACAGCCACATAGGCTTTATCCTGAAGCCGCTCACACTGGGACGTCAGGGCTTTCAGAAGCACCGGCCAATCGAGCCAGGGGACCTCTGCCGACTCGCGGGCAGAGGCAATCCAATAGATCAACTGGGAGGACAGATCACCGTCTCCGACCACCTCGGTCACGATGGGCTGCTCACCCTGAATGGTGCGAACGAGTTCGTCCAGATCGATACTCTGGCGTTGCAAAAACGGGGGAATCGCGGGGATGGCATCGAGCAATGCCAGCAGAAAATCTTCGGCAGTAATCACAGAACCGCCCCGGCGCCCAACATTTTCTCGGGCCATCAACAGCGCGGTCTGACACTCCGGAGACAGACATCCTTGCCAATCTTCCATCGGGGCATCTCCTTCCTTGGCTTACGGGCATCGTCCTGATGCCACCTGAACAGCCCGGAATTCTAGAACCGTGTCACGAATGTGACAACGACCAAGGCCCGTTTCTGTGAACCGAACAGCCCCTACAATGGTCTTAGGCGCCCGCACCCGGCCACTGAGGCGGCATAATGAACACCCGACTAGTTTCTACCCAACGATCAGATTCCGTCCGCCTGTTCAAAACGGCAAACATCTGGGGTATCCCGGCGCTCTCCACCCGATCAAGCGCCGCCCTCGCCGATGCTGTATCCGGCGCAGCCGATTGAGCCCAGGGGCCGATCCAGTCCGGCTTGAACAGGGGCACCCAGCCAGAGATATTCTCCTGCCGAGCCTGATCAAGCCTCATCCAGTAACCTTTCAGATGCTCCCTCGGCACCTGTGCCGGCGCTTCAGGCAGCGTTTGAGCAACCGTATAGAACAGATAGCCTGGCATGAAAATTCGTGGCTTTACCGTTTCGCAGACGCCAACACTGGCCAGCAAGCCCTGGGTTTCTGGTCGCTGGCACAAGCGGCTTTGGTGATTCAGCAGACGCTCAGTCTTCAGATCCAGCCGATCCCGGGCATTGGGTCCGTACCACCGGACCTGATTTGCCTCGGTTACGAAGCCGAGATAGAACTTGATGGCAATTTCGTGGTGCTCCAGTTGGCCGGAGCAGCGGTTGCGAACCAGAAAATCCAGCTCACCCAGCGTTCGCCCCTCGGCCTGAACCTGCTGATTCTGCAGTACAATGTCCCAACCCAACAGATCCCGCAGTAACACCTCATACAGGCGCTCGAAATAGTGGCCAAGCCGACCCTCCGGCGTTTCCGTCAACCGCGCAGGCAGGGTATCAGGGTTCCGCTCCCACCGTTTCAACGTCTCCAGGAATTCCGGGGGCAGATGGGCGGCAGGATCGAAACTGAGCTCATGCCTTAACAGCTGAGGCGACAGACACAACCAGGCCAGATGCCGGACCGCCGGCACCTCGAACGCCCGCAACGTCTCGGTAATCTCGTTTTTAGTCATAGCCGAAGAATACCGTAAACTGTGGGGTACACAATTCAGAACCTGACCAGCCAAGGAGCACCTTATGCAATACCTGCACACCATGATCCGGGTGAGCAACCTGGACGACACGCTGCACTTCTTCTGCGATTTGCTGGGCATGGTAGAAATCAGTCGTAAAAGCAACGAAAAAGGTCGCTTCACCCTGGTGTTCCTCGCCGCCCCGGACGATGAAGCCCGGGCCCGGGAAGACAAGGCGCCCATGATCGAACTGACCTACAACTGGGACCCAGAGGAATACACAGGCGGCCGCAACTTCGGCCATCTGGCCTACCGCGTGGACGATATCTACGCCCTGTGCGAGAAACTCCAGGCCAGCGGCGTCACCATCAATCGCCCGCCCCGGGATGGCCATATGGCGTTCATCAAGACGCCGGACGGGATTTCCATTGAGTTGCTGCAGAAAGGCGATGCGCTCCCGGCACGGGAGCCTTGGGCGAGTATGGAGAATGTGGGGAGTTGGTAAAGTGACTTCGATTCTGTAATGGCGCCGGTTTTCGGTCCAGCCATTACAGAATCGCGCCGGAAGTGAGGGTTGCGGCCGGTGCGACGGCATGTTCAGCGGTGACGGCATCTAGTGTCGAATGGTTCCAGCCTCGGTACATCATGCAAGTGCTGCGCGGTATCCAAGTAGCGCTGAGGCTGGCCCGATAACGCCACCAACTCCTCCTTCTTATGGCTCCCCCTCCTCAACGAGGTCTGGCTCAATTGCTCAGTAGCACTCTAATCCCCTAGCGCTATACTGACTATGTAACGAACACCACTCTTTTCCTCAAATCTAACCAAAAAAGAACGGTTAGTAGCCAATTGGTCATAAATTAAAGGGCTCAGGCCAGAGACGCGACACACGTCTTCATCAAGATAGTAGTTTTCCTTTTCTTCATCTTGGAAAACAAAACAGAACTTTTTATCCTGCGTTTCGCCAACGAACTGCACAGTTTTCATATCAACTAGCGCACCTTTTCCGACTTCATATAAATAACTTTCCCCGAGTTTTCGGGCAGCCAATGTTGAGTTAGAATCTGCGTCCCCCCCCGGAATAAAGCCTATCTGCCCTAGATTGCTGAGGTGCCACCTCGCCGATCAAAACTTTCGCAGCTTTCTGAATACGAACATCTACCAGATTATCCATTGTGTTATAAACGGATCGGCCCGAAGCATCATAGAACGGACTAAGCGCCAAATGCTGACGTGCATGCTGTAAGTTATTCGGAATTTTTCCTACGGCAACGAAAGCACCTTCTTTTGCAGCATCGCCTCCGTAGAATCTTACTCCGTCGACGTCCTGCAGCAATTCGATTTCAAGCGCCCTATTGTTGGCAAACCCGAGTTTTTCCGGCGTATCAACCTGATTTATCACCCTATAGCTGCCCTCAGGCAGTGAACGAAGGCTAGCCTGAAGTTCAGTGTTTATGGAACTATCAGGTGAACGTTTCTCGTGTGCCGCCAACCCCAACGGATCCACCCACCCCGTCGGATTAGGCACATACTGATAATTATTCAACCCACCCGCAAGGCCAATCGGATCCGGCGTAATGAACCGACCGGTATTCGGGTTGTAGTATCGATGCCGGTTGTAGTGCAGGCCGGTTTCCGGGTCGTGGTACTGGCCCTGGAAGCGGAGCGGGTTGTCGATTTCTGAGACTTGTTGCTGGACCACATTCCCGTAGGCGCGGTAGGTGACTGACCAAACGAGCCTGCCATGCTGGCTGGTCAGTTCCTGGGGCGTTCCCAAATGGTCCAGGTGGTAGTAATAGACTTCAGCTTGTTCCGGGCCGTGGCCATCTACCAGCGCCAGGGGTTTGAAGCTGTCAGGTTCGTACAGGTAGGTGCGGTACTGATCCCCGGTTTCTTCAGCAATGAGGCGGTCGCCCTGCCAGAGGAATTCGGTTCGGGTCAGGCCGTTGGTTTTGGCGATACGGCGGCCGAAGGCATCGTACTCGTAGTGCCAGATGCTGCAATCCGGTGTGGTGACGCTCGTGAGCCGGTGCTCGCAGTCGTATGTATACCGGGTGACCAGTTTCTGGCCTTTACCTCGACGCTCCTCAATCAGGTTGCCGAATTCGTCGTACTCGTAATGGCTGTCACCGTGCATGGTAAGCCGGTTACCGCGCACATTGGCAGATTGACCGCTTGAAGCCCCCAGGTTTTGCTCCAGGAGGTTGCCAGCCGGGTCATGTATGAGTTGCTCATAGAGATCGCCCCGCACGCCCACCAAACGATCCATCGGGTCGTAGACGTATTGTCTGAGCCCTTTGCGGCTGTCCTGGATGCTTTTGAGGTTGCCGATGGGATCGTACTGGTAGTCGCGCTGGGCGCTGATGTCTTTAAGGCGACCCTGATGAATCCGGTGCTGGGTCAGGCGACCTTCGTCATCGTATACATAGGCACTCAACAGCTCACCCTGTTGCCGTTCGACTTCCTCGCCGGTGGACGCCATTCGGTGGCGAGTCAGCGGTTGGCCATTCAGGTCGATGCCTGACAACAACCCGGCTGTGTCCCGGTGGTAAGCCAGCGCCTGGCCGTCCGGCAGTACCATTTCGTGCAGGCGATCAAATTCATCATAACGATAACGAAGGCTCGCCCAGCCCTGATGTTCGGTTTTCAACAAACCGAATTCGTCGTACTCGAAAGCCAACGGCCAGTGGCCATCATCAACCCCGATCAGTTTGCCGTCCGCGTTATAGCCGTACTGAATCTCGCGGCCATCGGGTAGCGTCTTTTACAGAGTCTAACATCAGGTGAGGTTCCAACTACCTTGACAGAGGGGGGGGGATCGATCAGTTAAATCGTCCTGACCACACGTATAGATGTGGCTCGACCCTATGAAACCGGGCACCACTCCACACCGTTGAGAATACCCGTCAGCCGAATCTTGGCCTGCTTGTCCCCCGCACGAGCATTGACCACGACCTCGCCGCTCGCCCGGTCGTATTGGAGGTGAGTGACGGTCGTCGCATGCTCCAGAAAATCTTCGGGGAGCACCTGCCAGGTTTCGCCATTCCAGATTTCAATCCTTGGTGCTTCCGTCAACGAAAGACGCAGGGTACCTTTGCCCTCAAACAGCAACAGATCTCCCTGCAAGGCCCACTCGCCGGCACCAACGATGTCAATGCTGCTCTCGCCTACGGCAAGCTCGGACAGTTCTATGTCTGGAAACCACTGTGCAGGCAACAGATCCATTGCCAGGGTGTCAGTCATGACTCACCTCCGGCTCGCCGTCAAAACGGGACAGCCATTCGCGGAATTCCTGAGTATGGAACACAGTCTGACCGTCCACGCGGCCCTTGGCTATTCCACCATGCTTGGTTGAACGAATCGGACGTAAGGCCTGGGCGGCTTGTCGATAGGGGGCGACATCCAGACCCTGCTCCCGGTCACCCAGCAGAGGCTTGGGTCCAGCCTGGATAATCACACCGCCGTCATACGGTGACACCCAACCATCCGGTAACGCCTCCTGCAACGCAGCCTCTCCACCAAGTTGATTCACATAGGGCTGGCAGATGGCAGTGAGCCATGCCGGCGATTTGATGCTGCTCAGCAAATACAGAGAGTGTGTTGTTCCTTTGCCGACATTAAGGCCAGGGAAACGCTGCCCCAACTGATAGACCAAAGGGTCTACACGAGTTTCATAACCGTGAGATATAGCTAATCCAAATCCCGCATATGCTTGCTCAGCGTTTAACAAGCTACACCAACGTTTAAAAATATCTGGTAGTTTTTCGTCGCGGTCGATAAAGAAATCTATCGGAAAATGGCAATAGAGATATGACAACGATCGTTGGTTGGAGAGAGGATGGTCTTCTATGGTTCTTGCCTTCCCGCCTCCCAATGAGACGAAGTCTATGTCCGAAGCATCTGTCTTCTTTTCGCCACCATGAAAAACAAACTCCCACTCCTCGTCCTGTGGCACATCCAACAGCCACTCGCCCGGGTACGGGTAAGGTGTCTTCTTCAGACTTTTCCAACGGCCGGTATTTGGATTGGTAGTCCAATTGAATTCCTGGCCGAAGTACTCCCGGTATTCATTGAAAACCGCCAGTACCGCCTCCCGGACATCCGTACGCCAAGCATTACGGAAGTAAATTTCCACGTTCAGGCAGAGCTTGAGCATGACGCCGTCTGCGTTTTCTACCCTGATGTCATTGCTCACATCCATGTAACCCATGCCCCTTTTGATTCCGGTCTACGACGCCGGCAACCACTCCACACCGGTGAGCATACCCGCCAGCCGAATCTTGGCCTGCTTGTCCCCCGCACGAGCATTGACCACAACCTCGCCGCTCGCCCGGTCATATTGGAGGTGAGTGACGGTCGTCGCATGCTCCAGAAAATCCTCGGGGAGCACCTGCCAGGTTTCGCCATTCCAGATTTCAATCCTTGGTGCTTCCGTCAACGAAAGACGCAGGGTACCTTTGCCCTCAAACAGCACCAGATCTCCCTGCAAGGCCCACTCGCCGGCACCAACGATATCAATGCTGCGCTCGCCTACGGCAAGCCGAGTCAACTCAATGTCTGGAAACCACTGTGCAGGCATCAGATCCATTGCGAGGGTGTCAGTCATGACTCACCTCCGGCTCTCCATCGAAGCGGGACAGCCACTCCTGATACTCAGGGGCATTGAAAACTTTCGCACCATCCACCCGCCCCATAGCTATCCCATCATGATCAGTGGAACGAATCGGTCGCAAAACTTGCGCTGCCTTTCGATAGGGGGCCACATCCAGGCTCTGCTCTCGATCTCCAAGAAGAGGCTTGGAACCGGCTTGTATTATCACGCCGCCGTCGTAGGATGACATCCAACCATCTGGCAGCGTTTCCTGCAATACAGCCTCACCACCGAGTTGATCCACATAGGGTTGGCAGATAGCCGTAAGCCAATTGGGGGTTTTAATGTTGCAAACCAAATCATCGGAATGAGATATCCGATCACTGATATTCAGTCCAGGGAAACGCTGACCTAACTGATACACCAAGGGGTCTACCCGGGTTTCATAACCATGAGAAATAGCCAAACCAAATCCCGCATAGGCTTGTTCTGCGTTCAGCAAGCTACACCAACGATTGAATACAGATGGCAGTTTTTCCTCACGATCCATGAAGAAGTCGATGGGGAAATGCATATAGATATACGACAAGAAACTATCAAGGGACGCAGCCCCTTCATCCCCTTTATTTACTCTCCTACCAAGTGACACCACATCCACATCGGAGGCGTCGGTCTTCTTTTCCCCACCATGGAAAACAAACTCCCACTGTTCGTCCTGCGGTACATCCAACAACCACTCATCCGGGTATGGGTAAGGCGTTTTCTTCAGGCTTTTCCAGCGACCGGTATTCGGGTTGGTGGTCCACTTGAATTCCTGGCCGAAATACTCCCGGTATTCATTGAAGACCGCCAGTACCGCCTCCCGAATATCCGTACGCCAGGCATTACGGAAGTATATTTCCACGTTCAGGCTAAGTTTAAGCATGACACCATCGGCGTCTTCCACAGTCATCAGTTCTTTCAGTTCATCCACGGTATGTTTTCCCTATCTCGAAACTCAGAATGCAGCCCCGACTCGCTCCGGGTTTGGCCGCAATGACGACATCCGCTGAACTGACCCCGTATTAGGTCCAACCAGAGTTGGAAAAATCCGGCTCCTGGAGTACGTCAACGCCCTCAGTGGTCCCAAGATAAGGGATAATGCCTGCACAAGTGCCGACAGGCTGAAGCTCCTCACCAACACGCATCCATTCTTTTGAGGCTTTCGGCAGTGGACCTATCTCCATCGCCCGAAAGGCGGTGTTCGAAAAAACAGTGCCTTGCAGCAGTTCAGTCACGCAGATCCCTCAAGCAACACAAAAAACGAAGTCGCTGAGCGACATGTGGCTGCGCCGACGCTATCAAGCCTCTCAAATCGGCCATGCATCAGCCGGACGCAGCTTTCGGTACTCCGCCATCGAGATCTTGCCCAACTGCGGTGTAAGCCTGCATTTACGTTTATCCCATGGGTATTCCATCTGCCGCTTCAACCATTCCTTGCCCTCCCCTTGATTCCAGGCTTCCAAATCCAGATCACGCCAGAAGCGAGGGTTGCGGCCGGTGCGCCGGTCATGCTCTGCGGTAACTGGGTCCAGATGTCTGAATGGTTCCAGCCTTGGCACATCCGGCAGGGGCTGAGAGGTATCCATGTAGCGTTGAAGCATGTCCCACAGCGCCATTACCTCTTCTTTCGTGGGTTCGACCCGGCTCAGGGACGTCTGGCTGAATTGTTTTGCAGTGTAGCGATGCACGAACATCAAGCGGTAGAAGATACCGCCGGCTTCTATCACTCGCTCAACATAGGCATCGAACTCCCCAAAGGGCGCCGTCAGTTTCTTGCCGCCAGGCATAGCGAAACTCACCTGGCCGGTTTCTCGGCTGAAGTAGCTTTCGCCCGCTTTAAGGCTGCGATCCATTATCCTAGAAAGGCCTTTTTCGAACGGTTTTAATAGAAAGGCAGCGGCGCTCATAACCCAAGGTAAGGTTTTTATGATTAGAAACATAGATAGAGCTATCCAACCCAAAACCACTCCGAGGCCTAAAAGTGATTTTAGTTCGTCAGGGAGCTCAACCTGGGAAGCATAATGTAAGAGCATCATCCCTCCACCAACCAAGACAAGCCCGCCCCAAAGATATGGGATTAGCAGCTGTGCGGCTGAAAGACCAATGAAGGCCTTGCCGTTCAGAAAACGAATTTGACCCTGACTCCACCACCAATCACCGGACTGAAATGCCTCTGGGCCACATTTGTCCTGGTGGTGAACAGCTTGCACATCCTCACAAACGCGGTAATAAGGTTGAATACCTGCGTAGTCACCCACTGGCTGCAAATCTTGGCCGAGACGTCGCCTGTTGTTTCTAGGCTCAGGGAGCAACGGAGACTCCTCCATCCCCTCAACTGCTCTCGACATCGTCACCAACCGTGTTTTTTCTGGCTGCCGGCGCAATGAATGTCATATCTTTGGTGCGAGTGCTCATGTAATTGAATCTGAACCGGTCTGGCAAAGGAGCTGATGTGCGACTGAACTCAAAGATAAAGTCGCCGTTTCTCTCGTGGGGAGGCATTGCTTCAAGCCCCTGCATCAGTGTAGCTGCCATCGCTTTTGCGCCGCGGGGCGGGTTCTTCATGGCACCCAGAACGGACTCAAAAGCGGAATGGGTCATGCGCAGACCAAACTGAGCTACCGGCTCTCCCGATTCGTCGACGGGATAGCCCATGAGCATGGGGCGAGCCCCTGGCGGTGTTCCGCCGGTCTCGGATACCCGAATACGTACCATTTCATCGCGCCACTCTTCAATAATCAGTTTGAGCCCGGCGTTCTCTAGTTCAATCGCCTTATCCTTCTTATCAAGAAGGACCGAGTACTCTTGGTCTGGTACGGTTACTTGAGCATCGAATTCAATCACATCAATCGACCTCAACTGTTCATCGGTCATTCCCATACGAAGGAAGGGCATTCTCGCGCTGGCAGCGTTGCCACCGATCGAAGGTTTGAGGACTCTGAAGTCCGGATTCGGCATTGTGTTTTCCACTACCGGCTCGCCATCAGCATCCAGCAACCGAACACTGTTTACCGGATGAATCGTTGCGGTTTGAAGATTGGAGGAATTCAGCTTTGACTCAACCCCAACGGCTCGTCCATAGCGGTAATCAACCGGTTCCGTACCAAACCAAAGCAGGGTTTGCTGGATCTCATTGAGGGAGGTCTCCACCGGTTCCGGGCTGAAGGGGGGTGTGAAGTAGTCATTAAAGACGGTGTTCGAGGTATCGACGGGGCGAGCCTGCATCGATATTTTCGCCATAGACAGCAGTCTGTCGGTGTCTGGCCCTGGATCAACCTCTGACTGCCTGACCTTCCAGCGACTGGTAATCTGAAAGGTTACCCCTTGATGCTCCTCTTCAGTACTAATCTGAACACTAGCCTGCCTCGGCCAGCCTGCTGCACGTTCAAGTTCGAGGTAGCCAGTAGCACTAAAGCTATTTGGGGTTGCATCCTCATCTGCCGGCTGGTCTTGCTCTCCGACGGGTCCAAACTCTAGGGTTACCGTCTGACTATCCAACTGAGTAACCTCGAACTGCATTCCCTCAAGGATTCCGCCACTCCATTCTTGATTCTCAGTCTGCCAGGATAATCCAATCGCCAGATCTTCATTCGGAAACTGGCCAGGATACCAAGGAAAAACACTCAAGCTGCGAAGAAGTAGAGTCTGCAGAGAGTCTGGCCGATCACTAATGCTCTTCAGGGCATCCGGGTTCTGGTAAGTACTCTCTTTGAGCACGCCATGAACACTTACCTGCTCAACAACTCCAGACCGCAGAAAATCGACCAGAAGTTTTTCACCACTGCTTTGTGGCTCGCCCGACTCGGTATCTACAAGTGTCCTTCCACGTCCTCGTTCCACAACTTTCAAGGCGGCGGACTGAAGCTCAACCATGCCAGCCTCCACACCAAGGACTTCGCTACGCAGAACGCTGGTCATCCTGTTAACCGACCCACCTCTGCCAGACACCCCAATTTCTGTGGTCTGATCAACCGCAAAATATCGGACATCTCCCACTGGGGGATTAAACAGCAGGACCTCCTTGTTAATCGCCGGAGGCGCTTCAGAGAACCAGAAATAGCTGGCAACAGCCAGAATGAGAGCGCAGACCAGCGCACCAATGAGTTTCATCGTTTTGCTCCTTTCCTTGGATTTTTAAACCCCTTGAGAGCGGATTACTCATTTATAAATGAGCCTGCAGATTGCTCTGGGTAATATAAATGATGCTAGATTCAGCCGTCGTCAACTCGGTCGCCCGCAACAAAGAATCTTTAATAACCCGAATGCGCCTCCAAGACGACCTGCATTTTAAAAACTACTGGTGGTAGGCAATCGAGAAATTTATCAATTAGCCATAAAACGGAAAACTATGCTCTATTAGTGAGACTCAGCCAAACCCCATTTTCTCCAAAGTTATAATAGCTCTCTGGCAAACCCGCCTCATTTCATGCTCGTCAATCAGTTGATCACCTCCCCCAGGACTAAAAATAGCCAAGTTGTCTTGGAGGTATTCAAGTATAGGCGCGAGAGCGGCATCAACTCCATCGTCTTCAAGCTGGTCAAGCAACGTTTCCGCGTCCTTTGCCCACTGAATCGATATATTCTCACCATCAATAAATCTTTGAAGATGTGCTACCAAAGATTCAACCGTCATTTCTTTTTCCTTGGATTGATTACCGTAATAATTCTATTACCATCAACAACTACTTGAGCTTTTGGGTATTTTGAATTCATAAGCGTCACCGAAGTCCCTCTGTTGTCAATCTTTATCTTTTTGATTTTGTCTGCCGTATCTATAAAATCCTCGACCTGTGTGATTGACATTGGCTCTCTTCCTTTGGGAGGGTTAACCATGCGGTCAGCAGCATGGAAATTTATTTGCTTCCCTCCTGGTGTTTTCGTAGCACCCAGTAATTGCTTTGTAGCAAATTCGCCATCAAACAGAGCCAGCTCGGTTCCAGTGAACTTTGTAACTGGTTCACTTTCCGGTATATCGGGCTCCTCATTCAGAACACTGTTAGATCCGCCATCAGATTCGCCCTTCCCAGTCGACTCAGGCTCATTTTTTGGCTGTGCCGCCAACCCCAACGGATCCACCCACCCCGTAGGATTTGGCACATACTGATAATTATTCAACCCACCCGCAAGGCCAATCGGATCCGGCGTAATGAATCGACCGGTATTCGGGTTGTAGTATCGATGCCGGTTGTAATGCAGGCCGGTTTCCGGGTCGTGGTACTGGCCCTGGAACCGGAGCGGGTTGTCTATTTCTGACACTTGTTGCTGAACCACATTCCCGTAGGCGCGGTAGGTGACTGACCAGACGAGTTTGCCCTGCTGGTTGGTCAGTTCCTGGGGCGTTCCCAAATGGTCCAGGTGGTAGTAATAGACTTCAGCTTGTTCGGGGCCGTGGCCATCTACCAGCGCCAGGGGTTTGAAGCTGTCAGGTTCGTACAGGTAGGTGCGGTACTGATCCCCGGTTTCTTCAGCAATGAGGCGGTCGCCCTGCCAGAGGAATTCGGTTCGGGTCAGGCCGTTGGTTTTGGCGATACGGCGGCCGAAGGCGTCGTATTCGTAGTGCCAGGTGCTGCCATCCGGTGTGGTGACGCTCGTGAGTCGGTGCTCGCAGTCGTAGCTATACCGGGTGGCCAGTTTCTGGCCTTTACCTCGACGTTCCTCAATCAGGTTGCCGAATTCGTCGTACTCGTAGTGGCAGTCGCCGTGCATGGTGAGGCGGTTGCCACGTACATTGGCAGATTGACTGCTCGAAGCCCCCTGGTTTTGCTCCAGAAGGTTGCCGGCCGGGTCATGTATGAGTTGCTCATAGAGATCGCCCCGCACGCCCACCAAACGATCCATCGGGTCGTAGACGTATTGTCTGAGTCCTTTGCGGCTGTCCTGGATGCTTTTGAGGTTGCCGTTGGGATCGTACTGGTAGTCGCGCTGAGCGCTGATGTCTTTGAGGCGGCCCTGATGAATCCGGTGCTGGGTCAGGCGGCCTTCGTCGTCATAGACATAGGCACTCAGCAGCTCACCCTGTTGCCGTTCGACTTCCTCGCCGGTGGACGCCATTTGGTGGCGGGTCAGCGGTTGGCCATTCAGGTCGATGCCCGACAACAACCCGGCTGCGTCCCGATGGTAAGCCAGCGCCTGGCCGTCCGGCAGCACCACTTCGTTCAGGCGATCAAATTCATCATAACGATAACGAAGGCTGGCCCAGCCCTGATGTTCGGTTTTCAACAAACCGAATTCGTCGTACTCGAAAGCCAACGGCCAGTGGCCATCATCAACCCCGATCAATTTGCCGTCCGCGTTATAGCCGTACTGAATCTCGCGGCCATCGGGTAGTGTCTTCTTCAGCAACTGGCCGAGTTCATCCCGCTCATAGGTGGTGGTTTGCAGGACCTCACTGGAAGTGCCGTACTCAGCCTTCTCTGTCAGATGGCCATTCAGGTCATACTGGTAAGCGGTGCGACGGCCATCAAACGCAGTCTCCTGTTTGACCAACCCGTTCGGGTAATAGTCGATGCGGTAGGCTTCACCCCGCTCATTTTCGATGTGAGTCAGCAGGAACCGGTGATGATCATAACGGTAACGAAGCTCGCTGCCGTCCGGGTTGATGCGATGAGTAAGCAGGTGAAGGTTGTTGTCATACTCGTAACGGGTTTCCCGCCCTTGCTCATCAACGAAACGGGTGACCTTGTTGTAGGCATTGTACTGATAACGACGAGACCGGTTGCCTGAGAGGACTTCCTCTATAACTCGTCCAAGGCCATCGTATCGGTATCGGGTAATGGCACCCCGGGCGTCCTTCTTGGCCAGAAGCTGGCCAAACTCATCGTAACGATATTGGTAGAACGCCCCGGTGGGAGTGGTTTCCTCAATGAGCTGGCCCTGGCTGTTCCAGCCCCACTTGTGAGCGCGACCGTCCGGCAGATCAACCTGCGTGAGCTGGCCCTGAGCGTTGTATGTGTACCGGGTAATTCGTCCTTTTGGATCGGCTTCGCAGGCCAGGTCACCATGCCGGGTGTAATCAAACTTCCAGGTCTGGCCATTGCGATGGATTTCAGCAATGCGCCCCTTTCGATAGGTAAACAAAATGGGCTGGCCGTCCGGGCCGGTTTTGCTCTGGAGCCGCCCACTCTTGTCGTACTGGTATTCTGTCCGGGCCCCCATGGGGTCGATGGTGACTTTTAACCGCCCCTGTTCGTCGTATTCACTCAGGTGTTTGGCGCCGTCCGGGTCTACTTTCTCCTGCAGTTGTGCAGTGCCATCGTAACGCCAGATTTCCCGGCTACCGTCGACGTAGCTAACGGTACAGGTGTGGTTTTCATCATCCCACTCAAAGCGGGTATCGACCTGGGCACTATCCCCCCACTGATGAACACAGCGACCGGTTGGCAGGTTTTCGTCCCACGCGAGATAAAAGCTGTAACCGCCGGCAAGCTGCCGGTGAGTAAGCATATGGTTTTCATAGCCATAACGCTCAGTGCCGCCCTCAGCGTCCTCAGCGCCGATCAGGTCATCGCTGTCGTCGTAGGTGTAGCTGCGCTCAGTCCGCAGTGACTGCCACTGGTAGCCAGTATCGGTCAGCTCCCTGCGCAACAGGCGAACCGATGTGAGGCGGCTACCCTCGAAATCAAATGCCAGCGCATTGCCCGAGTCGTTGCTCAGGCGCTCAAGCTGGCCGTGCAGGTTGTAACCAACCTTGAGCGTGTTGCCATATCGGTCGGATATCCGAACAAGCTGGCCCGAGCTTCCCGACCGGAGAAAGTGATAGCGAAGCGATTTTTCACCCGCGCAGACAACAACCTCTTCGCCGTCCCGCCAGGCCGCCATGCCAGCTCGGGAATTGATACCAACAGGTGCGCTCTCCAATTCCGGAAGGCGGGTGTTTTTGCCCTCGTGGTCATGCCAGGTGATGCCACCATCGTCGAAAGTCAGGGCGTGATTCAGGCTATGGCGCCAACCATAGCCCATATCCAGGCGCCGGTCGCTGCTACCGGATCGGTATACCCGCTTGAACTCGAATGGCAGAGCACCAACCAGACGCGCGTCCGTCAGTTCCAGTACTTCCTCGCCGGTGACGGTACTGATTGGGTCGGCGACATTTTCGGTGGATTCGTTATCCTGGGTGGCACGGCCCTGGTCCGTCTGGGAGGGTGTTGATTCGTCGCGTACTGGCTGAGCCTCACTCTCACTCGTAGCCCCGTGATCACGCCCCGAAGACTGGATGTTGGCGACATCGTCAGTGTCCGCCATTTCCTGATAGGCATTGTGACGGTTTCGGACACCCGCCCCGGACTGTGTATTGGATGAATCAATATGGCCGGAACCCGCAAACTGAATCTTCCGATGGTTGGTTCCGATGTTCTCCATGAATTCCTGGAACTCTCTGGCGAACTGGCCAAGAAACTCGCCGAGTATGTTCTTGGTTACGCGAACGTCCTCCGCCACATTCATGGCGCCCGCCACGGCTTTGCTGCCAATTCGAGCACCGTATTTGGCTGCGAGCCCGGCGCCACCGGTAATGATCAGGCCGACCACCACATCGAACAGAATCTGGCCAACCAGCTCCCCGGAGACTTCAGCCACCTGGGTCGGAGACAGTAAACGGAAGTACTGTCTGACCGTGTACATCACCAGGAAAAGGAAAACCTCGTCATTGGCCACAAGGCACGCCTTGAGATAGGCGTCGTCGGCCTTTTTAAGGTTTTCCATCTGCTCACGCAGATCGTCTGGCAGATTGCTGAAATCGTGATCCAGCAAGCCACAAATCACATCGTAGATTCGACGGATGTCGTCCAGAACAGCGGTGAATCCGTCCGCAATCCCCTCCTGAAACCGAGCATATACAGCAGCAGCCTGAACAGCTGAGCTCATGCTCAGATAGCTTTCCCACTCCTGACGAGCACCGTTATTCCAGGTGTTTTCAAGCAATGAACAACATCGCTCGATAAAGCTCTCGTAGGTTTGGTACAGCGCATCCATGTCCGCACGGGAAACGTCCGGCGCCAGAACCACCCGATACTCTTTGCCCGGCGCAACGGGAACTTCCGCAATACCATTCACATCAGTGGTGCCGCTGTGAACGGTCTCCCAGTCATCGAAGATCCAGCCGGTGTTCTCCTGGATCTGAAACCGCGTGGAGGGAATCGGCGTCTTGCTTACGTTCTCATGGAAGTGAGCAATTTTGATTGTCCGCAACTCCTCACACGGGGCTACAGTTGCCGAGACAACTTCATCATCACTGACACTTTCCCGGCTGGCTTCACCATTCACCTCAAGGACCTGTTCATGCCCCATGAAGATCGATGAAAACCAGCCTTCGCGCCAATCTTCGTAAGTCTTGGCCAACGATTCCCGCAGCTCACGGGTGATCGCATTGATGTCGGGCAATCCATCAGACGCCTGTTGAGACTCTCGAAGAGCCGTCCTTGACTCGATCATTGATTCATCCTTTATCTACGAGAGCCCATTGACGCTTCTTGCATCAGGGCCTGGTGTATCGATTGAAGTTGTGATGGCGCCAGCTCGGTAGGCACATTACTCTGGCATAGCCGCCTCACATGGCGTTCGACTTTCCGGCGGGCAATCGGCTCCGGGTATCGGCTCAACGGAGATGGCCTGGTTTTAGCCAAGACGGCCATCGTATTGCCGACCAATTGATCCCAGCACAGGCCCGCTACCCGTTTCTGGACCTCCGATGGCAGCGAGAACCATGGAAACGACGGCACCGGGCTGGCTACTTCGGGAACTCCGGGATGATGAATGGTTTCCCCCGAGGGCAGAACAATGGCCTCAATGGGCCCCATCAGGTTCGCACGGCCGGCTTCATCAAGACTTTGCAGAATCTGGCCGAAGAACCGGGCCGCCCAGTAGCGGAAGAACACTTCGTGCCCATCCGCCAGCGTTATCTTGGTGAGACTTCGAATATGGCCGAACACATCATCAAACGGAGCTCGGCTTATCAGTCCCCAGCCCCAATCCTCACTGTGGGACTCTTCAACCCAATCTATAAATGCACTGGCCGTGTTGATTTGCGCAAGGAACGGCATTACGTCATGCCACGCTGCGTATGGTGTTCCCATGAACAGCGGCAACGCCGTAAGCCCATCGGTGCGGAAGAAATTCTGAACCGGCTTCGACTCGCTGGTGCCACTGAGGACGACGTAAGCGCTTCCTGTTTCACCAGGCTGTTGCGTAAGAGCATCCAGTGCCGCCCGGAATCCCTTGGCCTCAGACATTGCACACGCCATCCTGGCAGGCGACGCACTCTTCACAGAACGGCGCATCCGTCATCAGGTTCTGATACTGGGCTCTGGTCAGTGGCACTTCTGCCAGTTCAACAGGATCAATCACCTTGGCAGGCTCTGCTTCCAGCACCTGAGGAACCCCTGGCATTACCGCTCCCTGCCCCGAACCACTGCCCGGACTGCCCCCGGAATTAATCTTGATCCCCGGCCCACTCAAGGTCACGCCGCTGGGGTCCAGCTTGATAAAACTTCCACCCCCGGAAATTGTCAGCTCTGCCCCGGCATCCAGCACCACCTTGGCACCGGCCTTGTGATGCACTTCGGTGCCGGCTTCCGAGGCCATGGTGCGGGCGGTTTTCTGGTGGTAGGTGCCGCCCACGGTCTGGCTGCAGTCTGCGCCAACGGACAGCCGGTTTTCGCCGTCGGTGGTGCAATGGTCCGCCGCTTTGATGTGGCTGAACTGGTGGTTCTCCACCGTCAGGTGGCTGTCGTTCCTGATGACTTCGGTGCGGTTGTTTTCCGTCAGCAGGTCCAGGTCTTTCTGGGCGTGCACGTAGATCTGTTCTTCGCCGGCTTCGTCTTCAAACCGCAGTTCGTTGCTGCCCTCGCCCTTGTGGGTTTTGGTCTTCAGGGTGGTCCGGGTTTTGTGTTCCGGCAGCGCGTACGGCGGTGTGTTGGTGGCGTGGTAGGTTCGTCCGGTGATGATGGGCTGGTCCGGGTCGCCGTCCAGGAAGCTGACGATGACCTCGTGGCCAATTCTGGGCAAGGCCATGAAGCCGTACTGGCCACCGGCCCAGCCCTGGGCCACGCGCAGCCAGGCGCTTGAGTGTTCGTCGTTCTTGGAATAGCGGTCCCAAGGGAATCTTACTTTTACCCGGCCGTACTGGTCGCAGTGGATTTCTTCACCCTCGGGGCCGGTGACCAGAGCCATCTGGGGGCCGTCCATCACGGGTTTGTGGTTGCACAGCGGGCGCCAGGTTTTGTCGGCCGGGATGGCGCTGAAGGTGTTGTGGTAGCTGGTGGGCTCGCTGCCACCCTCTTCTTCCAGAGCCTGGGGCTGTTTGCCGGTGTGGGTGATGGCGGTGAGCAGCCATTCCCGG
>NZ_AXCC01000019.1:0-1046 GCF_000475315.1 Marinobacter sp. EN3 | reverse complement strand
GCCGGTTACCTCAGCGTTAGAGCCTACAGGGGGAGTGGCATGGCAAAACAGATTGTCGGATGCGTTTGTTTGGCGGCTGTCCTCGTCATGGCTTCTTTGTTTGTGCCGGCAACTGTTGATAGTAGAGCTGAAATGGGCAAAGTTCCTCACGGCTTTCCTTTTCCGTTTGTGTGGCAGAGCGTGGAGAAGCTAGACCCACCTTCGTTTCCACGCTCCTACGCTGTCATGCTTCCGCAGGAATACCCGACGTGGGTATCATTTGCTTCCCTATCTTTGAATATTGCGTTGGTTGGGGCAATGGCATTTGCTGCGTTACGGGTATTCAGGCGAAGGCGGTAGGGATGCAATGGCATATGACCTCGGAAGCTCTAACCAGTGCATTAAATTCGTTCCGGCCCGAGGGGCCTCCACCGGACGGCTTTCTCTCCGCTTCGCTGCGTAAAAGCCGCCGTTTATGCAGGCGTTAGCCATGGAGGACGAGCATGCAGCACCTACGACCAGGAGAACTCATTGCGCTCGAGAATCAGGGTGCCTACTACATTTTTGTTATTCTTTCCAAGTCGGCTTTCTTTGGCTGCCAGTGGTCCTTTGCCCTTCACCAGTTTTATCCCAGACTACCAGCCTTCGAAGAAATTCAGCTTTCTCAATCGGAGGGCTTTGTAGCACTTATTGATTTTATTGAAGAACGAAGGGCTGACTCGGTCCATAGAATAGGAAAAGGTATCGATGTCGCTCCTTATTTGGAGTTTGAGCACACAAAGGCCTTTATCCGTGATCAAAATGGTGGCGGTGAATGGTTTATATACGCTCGAAATTTTCAAATACTTGAGAAAAAGAGCAAGCTTGAGGTTTGTGAACTCGAATATCCGATTGGATCTGGCATGAAAGCCCGTGAGTCTTTTGAGCTCATAGACAAGAAATGGACTCCTCGGATTTTGGTTCATCCGGAGGAAAGAGGTCAGTTTCCCCGGAACTCGGCTAACAAATCGCGTCAGCGGACGTGCTAAAGCACGCCGCTGCGCTCTGCGTGTGTGCCGGGCATGGCA
>NZ_AXCC01000018.1:0-90472 GCF_000475315.1 Marinobacter sp. EN3 | reverse complement strand
TGGCTCTGGCTCTGGCTCTGGGACAATCTCTGTTTCAGGCGGGGCCTGTGTCAATTCCTCAGCCGCATTGTTCTCGCCCGGAACGACAGGCTCATCCTGGCCCGCAGGCGCAATCAAAGGCGCTATTTCCGGTTCAGGATCCTCAGCACCCGGACCAATGGTAATGCTCTTACGGACTGGCTCAGGCTCAACCTCGGCGCCGGCTTGTCGCTGAACCGTGCTCTCGTATTGCTGGGAAACAAACCACCAGGATGCCGCCAGCAACACCAGCCCCAGCGCAGGCCACCGTAAATGCGCAACCGTAAAACCAGCTTTTGAAGAGGACGTTGCCGAAGACGGCACCATGTCCAGCCAAACACCCGGCGCAACACGCTTTAGCCGACCAAAGCTACCCTGACTCAACACCTCAAGCTTTTTCAGCCGAGAGGCCGACAGCAGCTCAGACTGAGAACCACCCGCCCGGTGAACCCTGGGTTCGAGATAAGCCTTGATATCTTCGCGGCTTAACGGAGGCAGGTTCAGGTGATGCGCATAAGCGGAATCCGGACGATCTTCCAACTGGCTCCAGACCTGCTCGGTTCCGGCCAGAATCGGAACGGCAGAAACAGACCGTTCTGATGCCACAAAGCCTGCTACCAGAAGATTCAGAACATCCGACTCAACCCGGTCTGCATCGTCAATCAGCAGCACTTGCCGGTGACCTCGGCGGAGGCCGGATTCGGACCAGCGAAAAAAGCGATAAACGGCCTCTCTGGGCTCAGAGTCTGCCGGTATCCCGGATTTTGCCAGTTGTTTCAGGTAACGCGCGAGAGCCTGGCGGCTGGTAAGCGCCGACGCGGGAATTCGATGAAAATCAAGCCTTGAGGACTCGCTGCGCACCAACTCTGCCAATACCCGGGTCTTACCGGCCCCCGGCGCACCGGTCAGAACCAGCACCATGTCCCCGAACCCACAAAGATGGCGCAACGTCTCCAAAGCGTGCTGACGCATGGCATCCGGGAAAAACGGCGTTTCCATCTCGAGAGGATTGTCTCGAAGACCGTATCGCTGCTGGAGCCGGGGGAAAAGCCCCCCACCATCGGAACTGTTCAAGGATTCTTGAGTCACACGCTGTCCCTGTTTCGAAACTCAGAGCCCATCAGCCTGCCTGGGGCAGGAATGCCCTCAAGGTATCACGGATGTTGTCAGCGGCGGCATTCTCGGTGATAAAGGCATCACCTATTGCTTTCAGGAGAACCAACCGTAGCCGACCATCCACATTCTTCTTGTCTACCGACATCAGGTTCATGAAGTCTTCAGGCGTCATATCATCCGGCGCCTGCTCGGGCAAGCGGGCCCGCCGTATCAGAGCAACCGCCCGGGCCCGGTCATCCGCCGAGATCAGCCCCTCTCTCACTGAAAGATCGGCTGCCATCATCATACCCGTGCCCACGGCTTCGCCGTGCAACCAGTTGCCGTAGCCGGCGAAGGTCTCAATGGCATGACCAAAGGTATGACCAAGATTGAGGATTGCACGCAACCCACCCTCTCGTTCGTCAAGCGCAACAACTTCCGCCTTACAGACACAGGAACGATAGATCGCCTCACCTAATGCCTCAGCATCAAGTCGCAACAGGCTCTCCATGGAATCCTCAAGCCAGGCCAGGAAAGACTCGTCCCGAATCAGGCCATATTTGATCACCTCTGCGAGACCGGCAGACACCTCCCTCTCCGGCAGTGTTTGCAAGCTGTTGGTATCGATCAGCACCGCCTGCGGCTGATGGAAAGCACCGATCATGTTCTTGCCAAGCGGGTGATTTATCCCTGTTTTCCCCCCAACAGACGAGTCCACTTGAGAGAGCAGCGTGGTTGGAACCTGTATGAAGGGAACGCCACGCTGGTAACAGGCCGCCGCGAAACCCGCCATATCACCCACAACGCCGCCGCCCAGGGCAACGAGTGTCGTTTTGCGGGTATGTCGTTTTTCCAGAAGCGCGTCGAAAATGAGGTTGAGCGTCTGCCAATCCTTGAACTGTTCTCCATCGGGCAAGGTCACTACGTCAATGGCCTTGCCGGGAAAACAGCCTTTCACCTTCTCAAGATACAGGGGGCCAACGGTATCGTTAGTTACGATCATGACCTGCTGGCCTGCCACCCAGGGTGTCAGGTCAAACGAGCCCAGCAGCCCCTGCCCGATAATGATCGGATAGCTGCGCTCCCCGAGCTCAACCTTCAGCTCTCGAAGTACCTTGTGCATTATGCCTGCCCTCTTTCCGCCGCTGTCTTCTGTGGCGGGGCGTTTTAGGATTGATTCGGTTCACCAGCTGCCGAACCACAAGACGGGGGCTTTTACGATCGGTAAACATAACGATATCCGCCAACTCGGTATAGAGCGGGTCCCGAATCGCAAACAGCCTGCGCAACACGCCTTCCGGATCGTCGTTCTGCAACAACGGTCGGTTCCTGTCCTTGCGTGTACGCTCAACCTGTTGGTCTATGGACGTTTTAAGGTAAACCACCACAGCGTTCTTTTTCAGCAATCCGTGATTTTCAGCACGCATGACGGCACCACCCCCTGTCGCCAGCACCGTGCCCGTCTCATTGGACAACTCGTCAAGCATTGCGGTTTCACGCTGACGAAAACCGTCCTCACCTTCAACATCGAAGATCCAGGGAATATTGGCACCACAACGCTCTTCGATAATCCGGTCCGAATCCAGAAAACGATAGCCGAGCTCCTTGGCCAGCAACCGGCCAATGGTGCTTTTTCCAGCCCCCATGGGCCCAACCAGAACAACACGTTTGGGCAAAGACATAATTTCCGCTCAACAGGTTTCAGGCGGGTGAGAATAGCACAAGGACCGGCAATCCATAAGCGGCTCGAAAAGGGTTAACCGCCCCTGAACAAAAAAACCGCCGGGGTTACCGGCGGTTTTTTTGAATTACAGCAGTCTCACTGCAGTATGTCGTTCTTGATGATCTTCGGAGTGATAAAGATCAACAACTCACTGCGTTCATCAATATGCTCGGTGCGCTTGAACAGACGACCGAGATAGGGGATGTCACCCAGGAACGGAGTTTTTGTGGTCTGAGTGGCAACTTCAGACTGGAAGATACCGCCCAGCACGACCGTTTCACCATTGGCAACCAACACCTGAGTTGTAACCTCGTTGGTATTGATAGACGGAATACCTGCAGTTACTTCACCTCGGGAATCCTGATTTACCACGAGATCCATAATGATCTTGTCGTCGGGTGTGATCTGCGGTGTAACCTCAAGCGAGAGCACTGCCTCTTTGAACTCTACGTTGGTTGCACCGCTGGATGTTGCCTCCTGATAGGGGATTTCTTCACCGGACTTGATTGACGCAGTCTGGCGATCAGCCGTTACAACCCTTGGCTGTGAAACTACTTCCGCGCGACCATCGCTCTCCAAAGCCGAAAGCTCCAGATCCACCAGGAAGTCATCGCTTCCCCAACCGATAGCGAAGGATGAAGCCCCTTCACCGCTTACACCAAGATCAACACCCAGAGCGCCCGGGAAAGAAATCGTGTTGCTACCACCGCTCGCGGCATCTCTAGCTTCCTGAAGGGTTCCAAGAGAACCACCGACAGTGATCACATCATCACCATCGACGTTATAAGCCGCTCCACCCCAACGAACACCCAGATCTTCCGCCACGTTAGTTTGGGCACGAACAATGCGAGCTTCAATTGACACTTGGCGAACCGGGACATCCCACGTGGATACCAGCCGGCGTATTTCCTCCAGCTTCTCAGCGGTTTCCCGAACACTGATGGTATTGGTTCTGGCATCAGATGACACAAAACCGCGGGAGGAGATCAGTTCTTCATCCGCCTGAATCAGAGCAACCACATCCGCCGCCTTGGCGTAGTTCACCTGAATAATATCCAGCCGCACCGGTGCCAACTCAGCGATCTGCTTATTCGTCTCGAGCTCCAGTTTCTCACGAGCCGCAATTTCTTCAGCCGGCGCAACCAGCAGTACGTTGCCAATCTGGCGTTTGTCCAAACCTTTGGTCTTGAGGATCAGATCCAGCGCCTGGTCCCAGGGCACATTCTGCAGACGCAGGGTGATGCTGCCGCCCACTGTGTCACTGGCCACCAGGTTCAGGCCGGTGAAATCAGCAATCAGCTGAAGTACAGAACGAACTTCAATATCCTGAAAATTCAGGGAGAGCTTCTCACCGGTGTACGGGAACTTCTCCTCACGACGAGCTTCCGCTTCTTCCTGACTCAGTGCTTCGACACTTACGGTGAATTCGCGACCAGACTGATAGGCAATATAGTCATAGTCACCTTGCGGCCGGATTTCCACTACCGCGCTTCCATCTTCCACAAAGGTATCGATGCGAGTCACCGGCGTTGCAAAATCAGTGACATCAAGGCGCCGCCGCAGATCCGAGGGAACCTGGAGATCAGGCATGGTCAACCGGATCCGGCCACCCAACTCGTTCAGATTAACGGTCGCTGTGTTGCTACCGAGATCGACGATAACCCGACCTTCACCCTCTTTACCACGACGGAAATCGACACCGGCCAACGCATTCGAGGATGCTGACGAAGCAGTTGCCGTCCGTTGCGCAGGTTGAGAAGTTGCGGCGACGGCATCGGACTCACCACCAATGGTCATTACCAGAGAGTTATTGGTACGCACGGTATCGTGAGGCACCAATTCGACCAGATTAAAGATCAAACGGGTGCGATCCTTGGTTTCCACCACGGTGACGCTCTGGGCATTACCTGTACCCAGCGGAATGCTGCGCTGATTCAGGGCACTGGTGGTATCCTTCAGATCCACCGCAATCCGGGCTGGCCGCTCTATGGTATAGCCCGAAGGCTCAGGCGGCGTGCCATCAAACTGCATGGTGACTTCCAGCCGCTCCCCTGGCAGCGACGAAAACGACAAGTCCTGAAGCGTGACCGCGCTGGCCAGGCCGCTCCATAACCCGATGGCAATCACGCCTACGCAGACATTGAGTTTTTTGAACATCGCTAGCCTCGACCCTAAACCTGTTTGTTCGTGCATGTTTCTTGAATTCATACCGTTACCGCTCCTCAGCCTTCATCCAAAGACAGGGAGCGCGGGCGTTCTACCCAACCACCCCGGCCATTCGGAACGATTTCGATCAGTTCAATGCGGGTTTCACTGACGCCTACAATACGGCCATAGTTCTGCCCCATGTAATTGCCGGTGCGTACCCGATGAATACCACCCGCACTGTCTCTTATCAGGGCAAACAGATTGCCCTCGACCCCTTGAAGCGTACCCACCATGGCCAGAGACTTAAGGTCAAAGTTTTCGAGCACTTCCCGGGGCCGGTCCAGATCCGGCTCAACATCACTGACCGGCTGTTCATCCACCATGGTAAGCTGAACATCGACTGGCGGCTCAAACGGCGCCCGACGATCTGCTGCCGAATAACTAAAGGCCTCGTAGGCCTTGAACTCCGGCAAGGGTTCCACGTGCCCCCGAGGCTTGGCCCGGGTATCTGCCATGAACTTGTCGAGATCCGAGAAACCGTTTCCCTGGGAACAAGCCGTCAGCAAAGACGCCAGACACACACCCAGCCAGGCTTTTCCCGCATGCTTTCCTGTCATGCTCATTCTCCAGCCCGGTAGCGATAAGTACGGGCAACCACCTGCATGTCCAGCTGGTCTCCGTCTCCGCCAATTGGTTTGATGGTTAAATCGTGCAGCGTCACGATACGTGGCAGGCTCGCCACACTGCTTACGAAAGAGGCCAGCTCATGATAGGAGCCGGACACCCGAATATTAATGGGAAGCTCCGAATAGAAGTCTCGCTGCTGCTCCGGCTGCAGCTTCACTTCCTGCAGCGCCAAACCGCTCCCTAACGCCGTATTGGTAATATCTTCCAGCAGGCCAGGCACCTCGGTCTCACTGGGCAACTGACGCACCAGTGCTCCAAAGGTTTCTTCCATTTCTTCCATCTGGGCCTTGAATACATCCAGGTTCGCCACCTGATAGGCCTTTTGCTCGTAGCGCTGCTTGAGTTCCTGCTCCTGCTGCTCCACCCGATCGAGCTGGGCATACTGATCCTTGATAAAGAACCAGTAACCACCACCAAGTATCAGGCCGAAGACAATTAACGCCACAATAGCCTTGACTGGTGCCGGCCAGATGCCGGCATTGTTGATATCAAGATCATTGATATCGAATTCGTTAAGACTTTTCAGAGAGTCCGCGAGGCTCATCAGTTATCCTCCCCTTCGGGCTCAGGTGTCCGCTGCTGGACAGAGAGATTGAACTGGCTGTAGCCGGATCGGGCACTGTCTGCTGCGGCCACATTGGTCAGATTGGGATTGGCAAACCATTCGGAATCCTCAAATTGACGCATCAGGTTCGAGATTCGGCTGTTGGACTCTGCCATACCCACGATGTCGAGTCGCTCGCCAGTCTTCTTGAGATCGGTGTAGTACAGCCCGTCTGGAAGGGTTCTCACCAATTCATCGAACACCCGCACAATCACCGGCCGCTTGCCCTGAAGATCCTGAATCACCTGCATGCGTGCCAGCAATTCATCGCGCTGACGCTTGAGGTTTTCGATCTCCTTGATCTGCTTGTCCAGCTCTTTGGTTGCAGTCTCGATATAGGCATTACGGGATTGCTGGTAGGCAATCCGGCTGTCCATATCCGATTTCCAGAGGAAAGCCAGGCCACCCGCGATAATCACGGCGCCCAGTATCATCACGACAAACTGCTTCTGCTTCTCCGCGCGAAGCTCTTCCCGCCAGGGCCTGAGGTTAATCTTTGCCATCAGTCGAAACTCCTCATTGCCAGACCGCAGGCAATCATCAACGAGGGGGCATCATTGCTGAGCGCAGAGGCGTTGACCCGGGAACCCACCGCCATGTTGGCAAACGGATTGGCCACCAGGGTTGGCGTTCCGGTTTTCTCTTCCACCATTTCCGTGAGCCCCTGAATCGACGCTGTTCCACCGGCGAGCACCACGTAATCCACCACGTTGTACTGACTGGCGCCGAAGAAAAACTGCAGCGCCCGTGCCACTTGCTGAACAACCGCTTCCCGGAACGGGGTCAGGACTTCCTCGTTGTAGTCGTCCGGCAAACCACCCTGCTTCTTGGCCAGACCCGCCTCTTCAAACGAAAGCCCGTAACGACGCTGAATTTCTTCCGTCAGCTGTTTTCCGCCAAAGATCTGCTCGCGGGTATAGACCGTTTTGCCCTCTGCCAGCACACTCAGGGTTGTCATGGTTGCACCGATATCGACGATGGCAACCACCAACTCCTCGCCCTGAGAATCAAGCTGGGGCTCAATCAGACTGTAAGCGCGCTCCAGAGCGTAGGCTTCCACATCGACAATCCTGGTTGTCAGCCCTGCAATTTCCAGGGCGTCTTCGCGGATATCGACGTTTTCCTTACGGCAGGCCGCCAGCAGCACATCCACCTGGTCCGGGTTGGATTCGGAAGGGCCCTGGACTTCGAAATCGATCGCCACTTCATCGAGGGGGTAAGGAATGTACTGATCCGCTTCCAGTGCGATCTGGTCTTCCATCTCAAACTCGTTAAGACCACCATCCATCTGGATAACCTTGGTGATCACCGCCGAGCCGGAAACAGCAACAGCCACCTGTTTCACACTGGTGCGTGACTTGGACGCGACACGCTTGAGCACTTCCCCAACCGCTTCAACGTCTGTGATGTTTTTTTCAACAACTGCATTGGCCGGCAACGGCTCTACCGCATAGCTCTCGACCTTGTATCGATCGCCATGTTTTGACAGCTCTAGCAGCTTGACCGAACTGGAGCTTATATCCACCCCAAGGACGGCACTGGATTTTTTTCCTGGTAATCCGAACACGCGCTCACCCTATACCTGGTTAAATGCACCCGGCGTTGGAACCCCTGAACCACTCCCTGTAAAGGCGATCATTTCAGAGGCGTTCTATGTGTTTTTTATGTAAGAGAATTTCTTATTTATTCCGTCTACAATGCAATCTCTCGAATTTCGGGAGACATTGCAGACGGCGAGGCGACCGAACCTTCCTAAAGCAATTTCTCAAATAATAGACCTATATCCAACAGTTGTCAGAAAAAAATGTCTCATTTGTTGCGTACATCTCGCGTTTTTGCCTGGTTCATTCTTACCGGCCTGAGTGTCGCCATTATTATTTCCTCAAGCCTGTATCTTTATCTTCGGCCCAATCTGCCACCGGTCGAGCAATTGCTGGATGTCCGGCTGCAGACGCCTTTACGGGTGTATAGCAAAGACAACAGATTAATAGCAGAATTCGGTGAAAAGAGAAGGGCACCGATCACAATAGAACAGATCCCTACAATTCAGTTACAAGCCTTCCTGGCGGCGGAAGACGCGCGTTTTTACGAGCACTTCGGAGTCGACATTAAAGGCCTGACGCGGGCTGCAGTGGAACTGATCACCACCGGAGAAATCCAGTCTGGCGGCAGCACCATCACCATGCAGGTTGCAAAAAATTACTTTTTGTCACGCGACCGGACCTTCATCCGAAAGTTCAACGAGATACTGCTGGCTCTTCAGATTGAACGTGAACTGGATAAAAACCGGATTCTTGAGCTCTACCTGAACAAGATCTACCTCGGTAACCGGGCCTATGGAATCGCCGCCGCAGCCCAGGTCTACTACGACAAACCGGTGACAGAACTGTCACTGGCACAGATGGCAATGCTGGCCGGCTTGCCCAAAGCCCCGTCTGCCTATAACCCTCTGGCAAACCCGGAACGAGCCTTGATCCGCCGTAACTGGATTCTCGGCAGGATGAAAGACCTGGGCTACATCACCGAAGACGCCTGGTCTCTGGCCAGCAAAGCACCGCTGACCGCCAGCTATAACACTCGCGACGCCGAAGTGGATGCCGACTATGTGGCCGAGATGGCCCGGGCCGAAATGGTTCGCCGCTACGGGGAAAACGCCTACACCGACGGTTACAGCGTGACCCTGACCGTCGACAGCACCAAGCAACAAACTGCCACCGAGGCATTGAGAGCAGGGCTCGAAGCCTATGACCGCCGGCACGGATTCCGAGGCCCCATCGGACAATTTGATGTTGAAGGCCTGACCCCGGCTGAACTGTCGGACCAGATGCAGAACTACCCGCGGGTTGAAGCACTGGTACCAGCCGTTGTGACATCCATAGATGACGAAAAGGATGAAGTGAGAGTGCACACCCGGCGCCTGGGGCCGGGCGTTATGCCCTTTGACACCATGACCTGGGCACGCCGATTCCGCACCGAGAGCATTACCGGGCCCGAACCACAGAATCCTTCCGAGGTGGTCAGCCCCGGAGACGTCATCTATGTCAAAGTTGACCAACTGCCACAGATTGCAGACGCTGAAGCAGAGCCTGAGAGCGAGAGCGTATCGACTCAGGCAGTCACCGAACTGCGGGTTTCCCTGGCGCAGGCACCCAGAATCGAGGGCGCGCTCATCTCTCTCGAGGCCAAAACTGGCGCCATTGAAGCCTTGGCGGGCGGCTACAGCTTCAACCAGAGCAAATACAATCGCGCCACCCAGGCCAACCGTCAACCAGGCTCTACGTTCAAGCCGTTCCTGTACCTTTCCGCGCTGGAGAACGGAAGAACACCCGCCACCATCTACAACGATGCCCCGATTGTGTTCGAAGATTCCGAACTTGAAACCGCATGGCGGCCACAAAACTCATCGGGCCAGTTCTACGGACCAACCACCTTGCGCGAGGGCCTTTACCGCTCCCGCAATCTGGTTTCCATCCGCCTGCTGAGAGACCTGGGCATCAACACCACCCTCAGCTATCTGAAGCAACTCAAACTCCCGACTGAAAACATGCCCTCCAACCTCTCGCTCTCCCTGGGCAGCGGCCTGCTGACCCCTATGGAGCTGGCAAGAGGCTTTGCGGTAATCGCCAATGGCGGTTACGACGTACAGCCCTACCTGATTGAACGAATCGAGGAATGGGACGGCACCGTGGTCTATGAAGCCCCGAAGACCATATTATGCGACGAGAACTGCGACGCCTCCCCGACACAGGTCGCCGATTCCGAACAACGCACTTCGGAGCAACCACCCGAAATTGAAGGCATGACACTGCCAGCCTCCGCTGCCGGGGAGAACACAACCGAACCACGGATTATGCAACGCCTGGCCGACGAACGATCAATCTACATCATGCACTCCATGATGCAGGACGTGGTTCGCCGGGGAACGGGACGTCGCGCCCTGGCCCTGAATCGCAGCGACATTGCCGGCAAGACGGGCACCACCAACGAGCAGAAAGACACCTGGTTCGCGGGCTTCAACCACGATATCGCAACTACCGTCTGGGTCGGATTTGACCAACCCTCTCCCCTGGGTCGCGGCGAGTATGGCGCCAGTACCGCACTGCCGATATGGGTCGACTATATGAAAGTAGCACTGGCAGACCAGCCAGCAGCCACCATGCCCAGGCCCAATGGCATCGTGAATATCCGGATCAACCCGGAAACCGGAGAAAGAGCTCGCCCCGGCGAAGAAGCCGTGTTCGAAATCTTCAAGAAAGAAGACGCACCCTCCCCTCTGCCAGCCGAGAGTAACGGAGGGAATGGCGACAACGGTAACGGGGACGACCTGTCACGACAGATCTTCTGATCTGTCGCCCCCCCAAGCAGGAAGCACAAAAAAACCGGCGGGATCTCCGCCGGTTTTTTTTGAAGCCAGACTACATCCCGATCAGATGATGTCGTCCATAGACTTCAGCGGGTAATGCGCGGGGTACGGATTGCGCGCAACACCGGAATCTACCGCAGCACGGGCCACAGCGGCCGGCACCACTTCCAGCAGACGAACATCCATCGGCTTTGGAATGATGTATTCCTTACCGAATTCGAACGAATCAACACCGTAGGCTTCACAGATTTCCTGCGGCACCGGCTCTTTGGCCAGCTCACGGATTGCGTTAACCGCGGCAACCTTCATTTCCTCGTTGATAGCGGTTGCACGTACATCCAGTGCACCACGGAAAATGAACGGGAAGCCAAGCACGTTGTTCACCTGGTTCGGATAGTCAGAGCGACCTGTCGCCATGATCAGATCATCACGGGTAGCCAGAGCCACTTCCGGGCTGATTTCCGGATCCGGGTTGGAACAGGCAAACACCACCGGGTTCGGTGCCATTTTCGCCAATTGCTCGGCAGACAGAAGGTCCGGGCCGGACAGACCCAGGAACACGTCGGCACCGTCGATGGCGTCGTCCAGAGTGCGCCTGTCGGTATCGTTGGCGAACATCGCCTTGTACTGGTTCAGATCATCACGACCAGAGTGGATCACACCCTTACGGTCGAGCATGAAGATGTTCTCAGAGCGCATACCGCAGCTGATCAGCAACTTCATGCAGGCAATGGCGGCCGCACCGGCGCCCAGACATACCACCTTTGCCTCTTCAATTTTCTTGCCCTGCAGCTCAAGAGCATTGATCATGCCGGCCGCAGTTACAATAGCGGTACCGTGCTGGTCATCGTGGAAGATGGGCACGTTACACTTTTCAATCAGCGCACGCTCAATCTCGAAGCACTCCGGTGCTTTGATGTCCTCGAGGTTGATACCACCAAAGGTATCGGCGATGCGCTCAACAGTTTCAATAAACGCTTGCGGGCTTTCGGAATTAACCTCGATGTCGAAGACGTCAATTCCGGCAAAGCGCTTGAACAGTACGCCCTTGCCTTCCATAACCGGCTTGCTCGCCAGAGGGCCGAGATTACCCAGACCCAGGATAGCGGTACCGTCAGAAATCACGGCAACCAGGTTACCCTTGGCTGTGTATTTGTAAGCGTTCTCGGGGTCCTTCGCGATCTCGCGGACCGGTTCGGCAACCCCGGGGCTGTACGCCAGGGAGAGGTCGCGGGAAGTCTGGGTCGGCTTCGTGATTTCAACACTCAGCTTACCCGGCCGCGGTTTGGCGTGATATTCAAGGGCTGCTTCTTTCAGATCTTGAGACATTGCCACTGTTCCGTTTGTCACGTTTAAAGGTAAATCCCGCTGGAGCTCGCCCAACGGAGCGCGCCATTATGGCGCGCCCGACCCAAAACGACAAGCCGAAATCGAATATTTTATGAACAGTCAATAGTGCATTTTGCGTATATAGCAAACTTTATTTTTCATTGGCGCACAAAAAAAGCGCCCAAAGGCGCTTTTTCAACATCCCGGCGCGGATCAGTCTTTCTTGCCACCGATACGGCTGCCGAAACGCTTCTGGAAGCGATCGATACGACCACCGGTGTCCATAACCTTCTGCTTGCCGGTGTAGAACGGGTGGCACTGGGAACATACGTCCAGCTGCAGATCGTGACCGATGGTGGAACGGGTCTTGATCACATTACCGCAGGAACAGGTAGCGGTGATGTCTTCGTACTTCGGGTGAATACCTTCTTTCATGGCGAACCTCGTTAGGTCATGCCGCTACCTGATCACGGGGCATTTTGGCTGCCCAGGTGCCAGGCACCGCATGTTTGAATCAATTGAAAAGACCGTGCACAATCAAGCCCGGCCAGAAACAGACCGCGAATCTTACTGACAAACCCGACCACAGGCAAGTATCTTGGCCATCCGGAACAGTCCGGATACCATGCAACCAGCCTACTTTTGCCCGCTTTCAGGATACGCAGTTACCGTGACACGGCCCTCAACCGCTCGCATCGCCCTGAATCGCCCGCTCCGGCGACTCTTTGATTACCGAATCCCGGAGACCATGACAGTCTCACCCGGGCAACGCGTGAAAGTACCCTTTGGCAGGCAAACCCTGACCGGCCTTGTGGTGGAAACCGGCGTGACACCACCAGACGGCATTACCCTCAAGCCGATCCTGGAAGTGCTGGAGCCGTGGCTCGCCTTACCCACAGCCACCTTCCAACTCCTTAGCTGGGCCAGCGACTACTATCAGCACCCCTTGGGTGAGTGCCTGTTCACCGCTCTGCCTCCCGCATTACGCCGAGGCCGGCCGTCACAGCA
This sequence comes from Marinobacter sp. EN3, assembly GCF_000475315.1. Taxonomy (NCBI): domain Bacteria; kingdom Pseudomonadati; phylum Pseudomonadota; class Gammaproteobacteria; order Pseudomonadales; family Marinobacteraceae; genus Marinobacter; species Marinobacter sp. EN3. The sequence goes on along the minus strand of NZ_AXCC01000018.1, from coordinate 77,497 downwards.
GAAACAGGATGAACACTGGCAAGGCACCCAAAACATCGCCCCACTGCCGGCCAACGCCCATCGACAGAAAGCCTTGCTGGAAGCCATCCAGCGCGCACCCGGCATATCGACCGGCGAACTGGTTAAAGCCGGCTTCAACCGCCCTCAGATCAAAAGCCTTCACGATAAAGGCCTTATCGAACTGAGCGATCCACAGCATCCGACTTCCAGCGAAAGCATCGCCACAGTAGACGGCCCCAGACTCTCACCCGCGCAACTGGCAGCGGCCAAAGAATTACCACAGGTTACAGATCGCTTCAGTGCCACACTTCTTTATGGCATCACCGGGAGCGGCAAGACCGAGCTCTATCTTCATTACCTGACACAAAAACTGCGGGACGACCAACAGGCTCTGGTACTGGTTCCCGAAATCAACCTCACGCCCCAGACCCTCGAGCGCTTCCGGCGTTACTTCGGCAACCGGATTGTGGCCTGGCACTCGGCCCTGAACGACAGCGAACGCCTGGCTACCTGGCTGAGAATCCGACATGGGGAACCGGTTATTCTGATCGGCACCCGCTCCGCCGTCTTGCTGCCGTTCACGAACCTTCGCGCCATTGTTGTGGACGAAGAACATGACAACTCCTACAAGCAGGGCGAAGGGTTTCGCTACTCGGGGCGGGACGTTGCTGTCTATCGGGCTCACCTGAATCAATGCCCCGTCATCCTGGGCTCAGCAACGCCTTCGCTGGAATCCTGGCACAACGCCAGGCAAGGCAAATACCACCTTATCCGCCTGGAACAACGGGCTGGCAATGCCTCACCTCCGGAAGTGGAGCTGCTCGACATCCGCAGCCGCCCTCTGGAAGCCGGCCTCTCGCGCCCCACCCTGAACGCTATAAAGGAAACACTGGCACGAGGTGAGCAGGCACTGGTATTTGTGAACCGGCGGGGATTCGCCCCCATCATGATGTGCTTCGATTGTGGCCACATGGAGGAATGCCCGCGCTGCGATACCCGACTGACATACCATCGCCGGGACAGAGCCATGCGTTGCCATCACTGCGACTTCCAGATGGCTGCAAGCCACAGCTGCCCCAAATGCCGGAGTGAAAATTTCAAACCCGTAGGCCAGGGCACAGAGCGCACCGAAGAAACCCTGGCCGAACAGTTTCCGGATACCCCCATTGTGCGGGTAGACAGGGACAGCACCCAGCGCAAAGGGAGTATCCAGAATATACTGGCTCAGGTTAACAGCGGTGCGCCCTGCATACTGGTGGGCACCCAGATGCTCGCCAAGGGCCATGACTTTCCCAACGTAACCCTGGTTGCCGTCGTCAACGCCGATGGAGGCCTGTTCAGTGTCGATTTTCGGGCGCCGGAACAGATGGTGCAGACACTTTTGCAAGTGAGCGGCCGCGCTGGCCGGGGCGAAAAACCCGGCAAAGTGCTTATCCAGACCTGCCACAGCGACCACCCGTTATTGAAATCGCTCTGTCAGGGTAACTATACCGCTCTGGCAGACCAACTTCTGGCCGAACGCCGAATCGGCGCCCTGCCACCATTCCGCGCCATGGCCATACTCCGCGCGGAAGCCGACACCATGCAGGCAAGCCTGCACCTGCTGGACACCATTAAACCCATGACGGCAGTGAGCGGCATAGAAACTTGGGGGCCGCTACCGGCGGTAATTGCACGTAAAGCCGACCGGCACCGGGCGCAACTGATACTGGTCAGCGATAGCCGGCGCCGACTCAACCACTTGCTTAGTCACCTTTGTCAGCACCTGGATCAGAGCAAGCTGCCGGCAAGCACTAAATGGATTGTGGATGTGGATCCTCAGGAGACCGGGTAATACCCTATACTCCAAAATGTGACACAGCGCCCACCATGCAATTCGTTACAATCTTTTTCAGAATTCCCCATTCGTAAGCATTTCGTTTGAATTGACTGTGCTATGATTTTCAGCCATATAACCAACAAACCTAGAAAGAAACCTGAGGTTGCGGTTCTCGTGCAGGGAATGCGCAGCGAAAAGGCTTTTGCTGTAAACGAAAACTGGAGATATAAAATGTCAGGGAAATTCCTTGCGCGTGCGTCGGCGTTGTCGCTGGCTGTTTTTTTGGCGGCCTGTGGCGGAGATGATAGTTCAACGCCGCTTGTGTCCGGAAACGGCTCCGGAGGTGGCGGAGATTCGACAGGCGGAAGCGGAACCAACGATGGCGGGCAGGAAGAAGTTATTGTCCTGGGTTCTGGCGAAGGCTCATCGTTCATTGAAGGACAAATAGAGTCCGAGATAACGAACCTGCCGCCAAGAGGAACTACCTCTCTTACCGTCTCTGCGGTTGACGCAGGCAATGGTAACAGCCTAATAGATGATCGCGATTTAGAAATAAGCTTCCGATCAGGTTGCCTGACCAATGGTACGGCAACTATTAGCACTCCCATTGTTACGGGTTCGGGCGTTGCAGAAACGACGTACACTGCAAGCGGATGCACTCCGACCGATACGGTGACAGCCTTTATTAACGGAACCCAGGCTACAGCCAGTATCGTGCTGAACATTGATGGCGCTGAAGCAGACCGAATTCTATCAAACGAACCGGAATTCACATCAATCGCCCCTGCAGGCTCAGGCTCTCTTTCCAGGCCTTCCGAATCAGAGGTCAGCTTCCAAGTAGTTGATCAGGCCGGCGACCCGGTGCCAAATGTCACAGTGAGCTTTCGAATAACTGGCGACACAGCCGCACCAAGCATTCCCGTAAGCATCGACCCGACTGAAGCAACATCTGACAACAACGGCGAGGTTTCAACATTGGTAATTGCCGGCTCGGACTCCACCGTCGTTCGAGTTATTGCGGGAATCGAAGCCTCAGATGGTAGCTTGAGTGAAACCCAGTCACCACCAATCGCGATAAACTCAACCATACCGATTGAGACGGGCCTAACTCTTGCCGCCAGCAACTTTATTCCGGATGCGCAGTTTACCGCAGGCATTACCGTAGACTTCAGCGTCTTTGCCACAGACAAAAATGGCCAGAATGTCCGAGGCAACACTACTGTAAACTTCACGACTACAGGCGGCTCAATAACACCTGAATGCCAATTAACTGAAGAAGGAACCTGCACTGTCGTTTGGAGAAGCCAGGATCCGTGGCAAACTAAGCCACAAATTACAGCGACAACGATAGGCGAGCTCAGCGCGGGCGGCGTAGGTACTATCTCCGAGACAGGAGAGCTATTTGTTTCGAGCTCCAGGGATCCATTAATTACACTTTCAGCAGGGCCAAGGCCTGATGAATACTGTGCATCGGTGTCTGTATTAGAGCGCTCAGGTGGCCGGATTCATCCTCCTGCAGGGACCGAAATTGCATTTACCATCACCGACGGAGAAATTCTGTCATCGGAGTCAACGAAAACGGTTCGGGGCAGCGCACTCCCGGCAGACGAAACTCAGTTCACCGCTTGCGTTTTCGCACAACGAAGTGACAGCGGTGTTCCAGCACGCCTGACAGCAACTGTCACAACACCGGGTGAAACGGTGTCCGAGGACTTAATTAGTCTGTAACGCCCCCCCAAAAACGCTTTAGATCCCAAGTAAGCCCGGCCCCAGCGCCGGGCTTTTTGCTTACACACCAACTTTCCGCGATAATACGCCCCTTCTATTTTCAACGGGCGCCCTGCCCTGACACCCATTCTTCTGCAAACCGAGTCATTCGACAGCATGAAAGAGACCGTATCCGAGCTTCTCCAGTCTGCACTGGCGACCCTGCAATCTGACGGCACACTGCCGGCAGACCAGAGCTTCACTCCTCAGGTGGGCAACACCAAAGACAAGTCCCACGGGGACTATGCCTGCAATATTGCCCTGGTGGCCTCCAAAGCCGCCGGCTGCCCACCTCGCAAGCTGGCCGAAGCCCTGGTGGCGGCATTGCCAGAGAGTTCTGCCGTGGAGAAAGTGGAGATTGCCGGGCCGGGGTTTATCAATTTTTTCATGAGCACTGCCAGCGCCTTCGGCATTGTGAACACTATCCTGGACGAAGCGCAGCAGTTCGGCCGCAACAACTCCGGTAACGGCGAAAAGGTTCAGGTGGAGTTTGTGTCTGCCAACCCCACCGGCCCTCTGCACGTGGGTCACGGACGGGGCGCCGCCATTGGCGATTGCCTGTGCCGCTTGCTGGAAGCCAACGGTTACGATGTTACCCGGGAGTTCTACTACAACGACGCCGGTGCCCAGATTAACAACCTGGCCCTGTCGGTGCAGTCCCGCGTTAAGGGCCTGACTCCGGAAGATGAAAGCTGGCCAGAAGATGGCTACCGGGGCGATTACATCGTCGACGTGGCTAACGCCTACCTTGCCGGCGAAACCGTGGTGGCTGACGACCGTGAGGTAACCGCAAAAGCAGATCCGGAAGACCGGGATGCCATCCGGGAATTCGCCGTCGCCTACCTGCGCCGTGAGCAGGACCTGGACCTGAAAGCCTTCGGGGTTCAGTTCGATGTGTATTTCCTGGAATCCTCTCTGTACGAGGATGGCAAGGTGGAAGCCACCGTTGAGCGCCTCAAGGCCAACGGTTACACCTATGAGCAGGATGGCGCCATGTGGCTGAAAACCACCGAGTTCGGCGACGACAAAGACCGGGTAATGCGCAAGAAAGACGGCGGCTACACCTACTTCCTGCCCGATGTCGCTTACCACCTGGACAAGTGGCAGCGCGGTTTTACCACCGTAATTAACGAGCAGGGCGCTGACCACCACTCCACCGTAACCCGTGTTCGCGCGGGACTGCAGGCCCTGAAGGCAGATATCCCCCAGGGATGGCCGGATTACGTTCTGCACCAGATGGTGATGGTGACCCGCTCTGGCCGGGAAGTAAAAATCTCCAAGCGCGCAGGCAGCTACGTTACCGTGCGGGATCTGATCGACGAAGTGGGCCGGGATGCCACCCGCTTCTTCCTGGCGGCGCGTCGCGTGGATTCCCAGTTGACTTTCGATATCGACCTGGCGCGCTCCCAGACCAATGAAAACCCGGTGTATTACATCCAATATGCCCATGCCCGGATTTGCAGCGTGCTGCGCAAGCTGGCCGCCGAGGGCGTACCGCGTGGCATGAACGAATGCGTCGGCGACCTGAGCCTGCTGACCCTGGATGAAGAGAAGGAACTGGCCAATCAGCTGGCGAAATACCCGGAACTGATTGCCAACTCCGCCGCCCAGCGCGAGCCGCACCACCTCACCCATTACCTTCGTGAGCTGGCCGGCCAGTTCCACACTTACTACAACGCCCACAAGGTGCTGATTGAAGATACCGGCCTGCGGGACGCCAGAGTCAGCCTTTACCTGGCCGTGCGCCAGGTGATTGCCAACGGCCTGGACCTGCTTGGCGTAAGCGCCCCAGAGGAGATGTAATCAGGCCATGGCCAGAGATTACGCCAGGAAAGATCGCCCTGCGGGCAAAGGGGCCGCCGCCAGCAAGCCCGCGTCCAAGCCCAAAAAGAGTGCACCCTCGCATTCACAGCATGGCGCATTGTCTATGAAAACCATCCTGTCTCTGGCCGCCGTGGGTGGCTTCATCGGCTTTATCGTCTACCTGAACACCTTGCCCGGCGGGCCGGAAACGGCCAGGCAAACTCCGATTCAGGAACAAACCCCGGTAGCGCCGAAGCAACCCGCCAACACCACGGCTAAACAGGATACCCGGCCGAAAGAGCAGAATTTCCGATTCTACGAAATGCTGCCGGAATCCGAGGTGGTGCCGCCCAAAGTGGAAGAATATACCCCGGGCCCGGCCATGCAGGAGTTCGATTATGTCGTACAGTCCGGCTCGTTCAGGAGCAAGGAAGATGCCGAGCGACAGCGCGCGCAGATCGCCTTCCAGGGACTCAGAGCTCATGTACAGCGCATCGATCTCGACAACGGAAGTGTGTGGTACCGCGTGAATGTGGGGCCATTCAACTCCCGCAGCCAGATGAACTCGGCGGTCGACAAGCTGGTGACTATCAATATCCAGCCTCTGGTGCGGAAGATCCCGAAAGAAGGCTGAACTATGTTCAGCCACCTCCCCTGCTCTTGAAATCCCGCCCCGCGCCTCCATAAAGCCAAAATACAAATTCAAACAGGCAACTGGAGCGCCAATGACCACGATAGTTTCCGTACGCCGGGAGAATGAAGTCGCCATGGGCGGTGATGGCCAGGTATCCCTTGGCAACACCGTTATGAAAGGCAATGCCCGAAAGGTACGCCGCCTGTACAACGGCCAGGTAATTGCTGGTTTTGCCGGTGGCACCGCCGATGCCTTCACCTTGTTCGAACGATTCGAGGCCCAGTTGGAAAAGCACCAGGGCAATCTCACCCGTGCCGCTGTAGAGCTGGCCAAAGACTGGCGCACAGACCGCGCCCTGCGCAAGCTGGAAGCCCTGCTGGCCGTTGCGGACAAAACCGCTTCTCTGATCATTACCGGCAACGGCGACGTAATCGAGCCGGAGCAGGGGCTGATCGCCATCGGTTCCGGCGGGCCGTTTGCCCAGGCCGCCGCCCGGGCGCTGCTGGAAAACACCGAGCTCAGCGCCCACGAAATCGCCGAGAAGGCGCTCGAAATTGCCGGCGACATCTGCATTTACACCAATCAGAACCGCACTCTGGAAGTGCTGCCCATTAAAGACTGACGACCGGAGCGACCATGTCTGCAATGACTCCCCGAGAGATTGTCCACGAACTGAACAAACACATCGTGGGCCAGGAAGAAGCCAAACGCGCCGTCGCCATTGCCCTGCGTAACCGCTGGCGCCGCATGCAACTGGACAGCAGCCTGCGGGATGAAATTACCCCGAAAAACATCCTGATGATCGGCCCCACCGGCGTCGGCAAAACCGAAATTGCCCGCCGGCTGGCCAAACTGGCGGATGCCCCCTTCCTGAAAGTGGAAGCCACCAAATTCACCGAAGTGGGCTATGTAGGCCGGGATGTTGAGTCCATCATCCGCGACCTGGCCGACATGGCGGTTAAAATGCTGCGCGAACAGGAAATGAAGCGGCATGAACACCGTGCACTGGATGCCGCCGAAGACCGCATTCTGGATGCCCTGCTGCCGCCCCCCAGGGATTTTAACGAAGACAGCCAGCGCACCAATGCGGACTCCTCAACCAGACAACTTTTCCGCAAGAAACTGCGGGAAGGCGAGCTGGACGACAAGGAAATCGAGATCGATTTGCGCAGCAGTGGAGCCGGCGTGGAGATCATGGCGCCTCCGGGCATGGAAGAGATGACCTCCCAGTTGCAGAGCATGTTCTCCAACCTGTCTTCGGACAAGCGCAAAACCCGCAAGATGAAAGTGGCGGATGCCATGAAGCGGGTGAAGGACGAAGAAGCCGCCAAGCTGGTGAATGAGGAAGAGATCAAGCAGAAGGCCATTCAGGCGGTTGAGCAGAACGGGATTGTCTTTATCGATGAGATCGACAAGGTTGCCAAACGCTCGGAAAACACCTCCTCGGATGTGTCCCGGGAAGGCGTTCAGCGCGACCTGTTGCCTCTGATTGAAGGCAGCACCGTAAGCACCAAATACGGTTCCATTCGGACCGACCACATTCTGTTTATTGCCTCTGGCGCCTTCCACCTGTCCAAGCCTTCTGACCTGATTCCGGAACTGCAGGGCCGCCTGCCGATTCGCGTGGAGCTGCAGGCGCTGACGCCGGACGACTTCAAGCGCATTCTGACCGAACCGGATGCCTCGCTGGTGCAGCAGTATGAAGCGCTGATGGGCACCGAAGGTGTGAAACTGACCTTCGCCGACGATGCCATCGCCCGCATTGCGGAAGTGGCTTACAAGGTGAACGAAACCACCGAGAATATCGGTGCGCGCCGCCTGCATACCGTGCTTGAGCGCTTGCTGGAAAGTCTGTCCTACGACGCCGGCGACCAGGTCACCGATACCTTTGAGGTGACAGCGGACTACGTTGACGAGAAGCTCGGCGAGCTATCTGAAGACGAAGACCTGAGCCGCTACATTCTCTGATTCGCGGTTTCCTGAAATGCCAACAAAAAAGCCGGAGGGGATAACCTCTCCGGCTTTTTCATGCCCGTATCGGCAACATCAGTACTTATTCTGCCTTTGAGAACAGGTGCGTGACGGTACTGAAGCCGCTCGCAATCCGGTTCTTCTCGCCCTGCTTCTTGCGACCTTTGGCCACATACAGGGGCAGCATTTCACCATACAGGCTGGTACTGATGGTTCTCTGCTCATCCTCAAGACGATCCCGGCGCAGCGTAATGCCGTACTTGCGCAGTTTGGGCTCCAGTTCATCTGCCCGCCGGAGCAGATCTCGGCGGGTCATCTGATAGGCGTGCTCACACACCATACGGCGACTCTGGAAGCTGAACACGTTTGAGAAAAACAGCTTGGCGTCATCCCGGGTGGGCTCAAACAGCAGTATGTCCTTATCCGGATAATCACGAGCGTACTGGGCAATACCCGACTGCATACGGGAATAAACCATGGTCCGGAACATCTGGGACAACAGATTCGGCATTCCCGAACGGGTAAGCTCTCCCGGCTTCATGGTCCCCGCGCGTACCGCAGCACTGGCATCAATGGGCACCTGGGGATTGACCGCCAACACCAGATCCGCGCCATCTTCAAAGGCGACAGAAGCATGCAGCCCCTTTCTCAGAGTGCCATCCACGTAATAGCGACCATCAATCTCGACCGGTACGTACAGACCTGGCGACGAGGTGCTGGCCTGAACCGCCCGGGATATGGGGACGTGATCGTACCCGGGCGCACCAAAGCAGACTGCCTCTGTGCTCTCCACGTCTGCAGCAACCACATACAGACTCCGCTTGAGCTGACGAAAATCATTCGTGCGGCCAAGCATGGTGAAGGCGCGTTTCAGATACTCGTGCAACCCCTCGTTATCGAAGAGTCCGGCCGGTGCCGCCTGGGCCAGAATAGTCATGGCTTCCAGCAGGCTCTGATCGTATGGGTTGTTCACGAACCGGCTGACCGCCGTTGAAAGCAGGCCAGGCACGGCGAGCAGTCTGCGCCCGATCTCACGCAAGGCAGGACGATAGAAGACCTCAGGGTGGAACGGATGCACCTCAGCTTCGTTCCGGACGAAGATGCGGCAAAGCTGGGCCGTGGTCATCTGGTTTGCCAGGTTCGCAGCCACAAAAGAGCCAGCGTTTACGCCCACATAGACGTCTATATTATTAAAATCGAGACCATCCAGAGCTTCGTCCAGAGCCCGCAGGGCACCGATCTCGTAAATGCCACCCAGAGGGCCACCACCGCCAAGGGCGAGGCCGATTCTCGGTGCTGGCTTGAGCTCGGTCGCTGTCTTCATTGCCTGTCCTTATCGGATACTGCTGCAGGATTTCAGTTATCCAACAACCTAACAAGGGAATTTAGAGTGCGCACACTATAACCCTCACGATGCTCAGGAAACGGCCTGTTCTGCCAGCGCTGCCGACGAGGTACGGGCAGGGCGCAAGTAGCGACCAAAACCGGCATTGCGTAACGCCAGATCAACACAGCTCTTGATGACATGGGGCGAATCCAGCAGCAGCACATCCTCCAACAGTTGGATGGCCCATTCCCGCCCCACGCTGCGGATCACGGATTTCACTTTCGGCAGACTCGCTGCGTTCATCGACAGGGAGTCATAGCCCATGGCCATCAGTAACAGCGCGCCGCCCGGATCACCCGCCAGCTCGCCACAGATACCCACCGGCTTACCCACCGAATGGGCATCCTGAGCCACCCGCACCAGCGCCTGCAGTACCGCCGGATGATAGGAGTGATAAAGCTGCGCCACCCGCGGGTTGTTGCGGTCTACTGCCAGCAGGTATTGCGTCAGATCGTTGGAGCCCACCGACAGGAAGTCCACCCGCTCCGCCAGCTCACGAATCTGGTAAACCGCGGCCGGAATCTCCACCATCACACCCACCTTGGGCATATGAATGTCGTACCCTTCTTCACGAACTTCGTGATAGACCCGATAGATCAGGTGCAGGGACTCCTCCACCTCAGAAATATTGCTGATCATCGGCAACATGATCTGCAGGTTGTTCAGACCCTCACTGGCCTTGAGCATGGCCCGCACCTGAACCAGGAAGATCTCGGGGTGGTCCAGCGTTACCCGGATACCGCGCCAGCCCAGGAACGGGTTTTCTTCCTGAATAGGGAAATAGGTGAGTGCCTTGTCACCGCCAATATCGAGGGTTCGCATGGTCACCGGATTAGGGGCAAAGGCCTCCAGCTGTTCCCGGTAGTATTCCCGCTGCTCCTGCTCTGACGGGAAGCGATCCTTGATCATGAACGGCACTTCGGTGCGGTACAGGCCAATGCCCTCGGCACCATGGGAAAGAGAGCGCACCACGTCGGTCATCAAACCGGTGTTCACCAGCAGCGAGACCCGATGACCGTCAGTGGTCTCACAGGGCTTGTCACGCAATGCTTCAAGGCCCCGAACCAGTTCGTCTTCTTCGTCGCAGATGGCCTGGAAAAAGGCTCTAAGATCGGCCGAGGGAGACGCGAAAATCTGCCCTTCGAAACCATCTACCACCAGTTCCCGGCTATCTAGCTGGTTAACCGGGATGTCTACCAGCCCCATCACCGTGGGCACGCCCATAGCCCTGGCCAGAATGGCAACGTGGGAGTTGCTCGATCCCTTAACCGAGACCAGTCCAACCAATTGACCTTTGGGCACTTCACCGAGCATGGCCGGCGTCAGCTCTTCACTCACCAGCACGGTGCGCTCGGGATACTCCAGATGCTTCTGCTCACCTTCCTGCAGGTGTGAGAGTAATCGGCGGCCCAGATCACGGATGTCGACTGCGCGTTCTTGCAGGTACAGGTCGTCCATCATCTCGAAATGACGAACATACTGCTGAACCACCTGTTTCAAGGCGCCCTGAGCCCATACGCCTTCCCGGATTCGATTCGCCACTTCACCCGGAAGCGCCTCATCTCCCAGCATCCGCAGGTAGACATCGAACAACGCTTGCTCTTCCGGCCGGAGCTGGGACGCAAGGCGGTTGGCAACGCGTTCGATATCTTCCCGCACCGCCGAAACAGCTGAACGAAAGAGCTCCAGCTCCTGGTCAATGTCTTCGGTCGGCTTTTCCGGAACCACGTCCAGATCGGCAGCAGGATAAACCACCACACCCGTTCCAATGGCGACACCCGGCGCGCCGGGAACACCACTAAAACTCACATCCCGCGCTTCCTCACCCGTCAGCGAAAGACCACTGATGGCCCCTGTCGCCTCGCTGTGGGCAATCACACCTGCCAATTGAGCTGAAACCGTGACCAGAAAAGCTTCTTCACCTTCATCGAAGCAACGGGAACTCTCCCGCTGCTGCACCACCAGCACGCCCATTACCCGGCGATGGTGGATAATCGGCACCCCCAGAAACGAGCGAAAGCGCTCCTCACCGGTTTCCGGGAAGTAACGGTAGCGCGGGTGGGATGGCGCATCTTCAAGATTGATGGGTTCCTCACGGGAACCGACAAGCCCCACCAGACCCTCGGAGTAGGCCAGGCTGACCTGACCCACGGAGTCTTTGTAAAGGCCTTCGGTGGCCATCAGGATGTAGCGATTAGAGGCGGGATCCAGCAGATAAACCGAGCAGACCTCTGTGCCCATGGCCTTTTGCACCCGCGATACAATGATTTCCAACGCCTCCTGGAGATCGCGGGCGCTGTTTACCTCTTGTACTAGACTTCGCAGGATGCTCAGCATGGAGTCAGTCCGTCATTTCTGATGTTCCTTCATACGCCGTGGGTTCTCGGCCCGGTGCCACTGCTCCATGTTATGAAACAGTCTTGGGGCCAGCTCCCTCAACGCGCGTCTGTATACTTCTCGTTTAAATGAAACCACCTGCCCCAACGGATACCAGTAGCTCACCCACTGCCAGCCGTCGAATTCCGGTGAATCCGTGCCATCCACGCGTACATACGCATCTGGCGATAACATCCTCAGCAGGAACCATTTCTGTTTTTGCCCCACGCATACGGGGTGCGAGTTATGGCGTACCATCCTCCTCGGAAGCCGGTAACGCAGCCAGCCCCGGGTGCAGCTGATGATTTCCACATCGCTGGCACACAGGCCGATTTCCTCTCCAAGCTCCCGGTAGAGTGCATCCTCGGGGGTTTCGTTGTGCTTGATCCCACCCTGAGGAAACTGCCAGGAGTCCTGCCCTATTCGCCTTGCCCAGAGAACTTCTCCCCTGTGGTTGGCCAGAATGATTCCGACGTTGGGTCTGAAACCGTCTGAGTCGATCACGGCACAGTCCTCGTAGTAGTCGGCTGCCGGTTATTTTTTAACCGGCGAAAATTGTCCAAGTTGCTCTCATTCTTACAGAAACCCAAGACTTCGGCAAACGGAGCTGTTGGCGGCACGTTACTGGCGTGCCGTGGTAGACTGTCGCCTTTGCCATGACGCCTGTACGGATGGGAGGAGAAGGCTTGACGCTCGCGATTTTTGATCTGGATAACACTTTGCTGGCCGGGGACAGCGACCACGCCTGGGGCGAATTCCTGGTGGAAGAGGGCATGGTGGATGCGGAGGAGTACAAGCGGGCCAACGACCGCTTCTATCAGGAATACCTGAATGGAGAGCTGGATGTTTTCCATTACCAGCGCTTTGTGCTGGCGCCGCTCACTCGCCACAACATGGATGAGCTCGAGGACTGGCGGGCGACTTTTATGGCCAAGAAGGTGCAGCCGATGATGCAGGACAAGGCGGTGAAGTTACTCGCAGACCATCGTGAGCAGGGTCACACGCTGATGATTATTACCGCGACCAACCGTTTTATTACGGAGCCCATCGCGGAATTGCTGGGCGTGGATCACTTGATTGCCACAGAGCCTGAGCTGGTGAACGGGAAGTTTACCGGCGAAGTGGCGGGCACACCGAGTTTTCAGGAAGGCAAGGTGGAGAGGCTGAACGACTGGCTGGCGGCCCACGGTGAGAGTCTCGAAGGTGCCTGGTTCTACAGCGACTCTCACAATGATCTGCCGCTGTTGCGGAAGGTGGACAATCCCGTGGCGGTGGATCCGGACCCTACCCTGGAGAAAACGGCAATTGAGAATGGCTGGGCGGTGATTTCGCTGCGGGCGTAACGCCCGCAGATCACAAAAACCCAGTCAGGGAACGCACAAAGCAGGACTTGATATAGTCCGTCTCCGGAATGCCCGGTACGATCGGATGATCCGGCGCCTGGTGACCCTGTTCCAGCAACTGCACAAACCGGTCGATCTTGCGGCCGCTGCTACGAATAATATCGATCAGCTTTTCCTGGGAAAGGTGCATGGAACAGGAGGCCGACACCAGTAGTCCGTCGCGTTCCAGCAGCCGGAGCCCCAATTGATTCAACCGGGCATAGGCCTGCTCACCGGCTTTCTGGTCCCGGCGGCGGGGAATCAGTGCGGGCGGGTCCAGCACCACGATGTCGAATTTTTCCTTTTCGTCCGCCAGGGCTTTCAGGGCATCAAAGGCATCGCCTTCAATGGTATCCACGTTTTCCAGCCCATTCAGTTTGGCGTTGTGGTGTACCGCATCTACAGCGGCTGACGATGCGTCCACGCAGGTCACCTGGGATGCGCCGGCGCAAGCGGCCTGAATGCCCCAACCGCCCACGTAACTGAACACATCGAGAACTTTTTTGCCGGGCGCGTAGGCCTGCAGGCGCTGGCGATTCATGCGGTGGTCATAGAACCAACCGGTTTTCTGGCCGCCCGCCAGGGGCACTTCAAAGCGGGCGCCGTTCTCTTCCACCAGTACGGTGTCGGCTTCCGGACCGTGGGCAAATTCCACATAAGTATCCAGCCCTTCAACCTTGCGCATTTTTCCATCGTTCTTCAGCACGATGATGCGGGCATGAGCCAGGCGCTGGACGGCACGGACAATAGCCTCCTTCATCTGCTCCATGCCGGCGGTGGAGATCTGCACTACGACGACATCATCGAACCGGTCTACTACCAGGCCAGAGAGACCATCGCTGTCGCCGAATACCCAGCGATAAAAGGGTTTATCAAACAATCGCTCCCGCAGGCTCAGTGCCGCCTCCATGCGATCAGTCAGCCGCTTGGGGGTCATGCCGTGAGCAGCATCACGACTGATCAAACGACCGCAGATCAGGGCATGGGGGTTCACAAACGCCACCCCCATCGGTTTGTCGTTCGATGCCCGAACCTGCACCTGCGCGCCGGGCTGAAACTCCGTTAGCGGGCTGCGGCGGGTATCCACCTCGTTGCTGTACACCCACAAATGACCGGCCCGGAGACGACGTTCTGCGCCTTTGCGCAGATAGAGAACGGGGAATTCCATCAACAACTATTCCTCAGCAGCCACGTGTTCAGCGTAGGCAGCCGCATCCATGAGGCCTTCCAGCTCGCCTTCGTCGGCCAGCTTCACCTTGAACATCCAGCCATCGCCGTAGGGGTCTTCGTTAACGATTTCCGGTTCGTCTTCGAGCTTTTCGTTGATCTCGATGACCTCGCCGGTTACCGGACTGAATACGTCTGAGGCGGATTTCACGGATTCTGCCACTCCGGCTTCTTCGCCGCCGTTTACCGTTGCGCCCGTTTCCGGCACACCGATGTAGACCACATCTCCCAGCTGCTCCTGGGCAAAATCGGTGATGCCCACGGTGGCGGTGCCGTCAGCGTCAACGCGCACCCACTGGTGAGTTTCGATGTACTTCAGATCAGAAGGGATTTCACTCATGATTTGTGTGTCCTGTGATAATTTTCCGCGCAGTTTAACCGAAGAGATTAGTTCCAGCGAATGCTGCGGGCCAGCTTCACGAACGCGTTCAGATAATCCACCGCCTCGTCACGCTCCCGGAAACCCAGAAAAATCTGTTTGGGCATACCTTGTTGACCGAGTTTCAGGGCTCTGATGGGCATGTTCCGGGCATAGTCATCCACCAGCCAGCGTGGTAACGCACTCACCCCTCGCCCTGCAGCAACCATCTGCAACATGATATCGGTGGTCTCAATGGTCTTATGGCGTGCCGGTGCGGTATGCGCCGGCAGAAAAAACCGCGTGAAGATGTCCAGACGCTCTACTGCCACCGGATAAGTAATCAGCGTTTCTTTTTCGAGTTGATGCGGCTCTACCCATTTTTCATCGGCAAGCGAATGATCTTCCGACACCACCAACACCTGTTCATAATCGAACACGGGCTCAAAACGTACACCGGGCTTATGCAACGGGTCCGGGGTAACCAGCAAGTCGATATCATGACCAAACAACGCGCCCATGCCGCCGAACTGGAACTCCTGTTTCACATCCACATCGACATCCGGCCACTGCTGCAAGTAAGGGCCTACTACTCTCAGAAGCCATTGATAGCAGGGGTGACACTCCATGCCAACTCGCAAGCTGCCGCGCTGCCCTTGGGCAATCTGGTGAATCTGCATCTCAGCGTGTTCAAACTGCGGGAGCAAACGATTGGCCAATGCCAGCAGTTGATGACCAGCCTGAGTCAAACGCAACTGACGCCCCTCTCGGAGCCAGACCGACGTGCCCAGTTGTTGCTCCAGCTTACGAATAGCGTGGGACAACGCCGACTGGGTGAGGTGTAGCTGTTCCGCCGCAGCCGTCAGCGAGCCCTGGCGCTCCACCGCTCGCATGATTTCCAGATGATGCCGCTCGACCATGACCTGTCCGTGAATCTTTTTCATGATTTAGTGAAATAATACCATTTTTATTCATGCAAAAGCCCGCCTAACCTTGAGGCCTGACTCACCACACAGGATTCAAGGACTCGATCATGGCAACCACACATAACCTCGGCTTCCCCCGTATCGGTGGCCAGCGTGAGCTGAAATTCGCGCTGGAAGACTATTGGGGCGGCCAGCAAACCGAACAGGAACTGGCCATCACGGCAGCCGATCTGCGCCGGCGTCACTGGCAGCAACAGGCCGGGCTCGATTACGTGCCGGTAGGCGATTTTTCCCTTTACGACCAGGTGCTGGATATGTCCGTCACTCTGGGAAACCTCCCCATCCGGGCCGCCAGCAAAGAAGGCTCGGAGCTGGACGCTTACTTCCGTGCCGCACGTGGCCGGGGTGCCAATGATAGCCCCTGCTGCGCCACTGCCGCTGGCGAGATGACCAAGTGGTTTGACACCAACTACCACTATATTGTGCCGGAGCTGACAGCTGACACTCACTTTGAACTCAATCCGGAACGACTGTTAACACAACTGTCCGAAGCACGGAAACAGGGACTCAACGCAAAACCCGTGATTATTGGCCCGGTGACCTATCTCTGGCTGGGAAAAAGCTCGGATGGAAGCAATCCTCTGGATTTGCTGGAGCGCCTGCTACCGGTGTACTCCCAACTCCTGGAAGCCCTGGCGGATGCCGGCGCGGAATGGGTTCAGATTGACGAACCTGCCCTGGTCACGGACCTGGACGCCAACTGGCGTTATGCCTTCAATCTGGCTTACCACCAGCTCAAAACGAACCGCCCGAAACTGCTATTGGCCACCTATTTCGGCGAGCTCAGGGACAATCTTCAGCTGGCGTGCGAATTGCCCGTTGCAGGACTGCACATCGATGCCATCAGCGCGCCGGCCGAAGTCAGTCGCGTGGCAGACTGGCTGCCGAGTCACAAGGTGCTTTCTCTCGGTGTGGTCAACGGTCGCAACATCTGGAAATCGGATCTGAACAGCACCCTGGGCTGGTTGGAGCCCCTGAACGAAAAACTGGGCCAACGTCTGTGGCTGGCACCGTCCTGTTCGCTTCTGCATGTCCCTGTCGACCTCTCCCGGGAACAGGAGCTTGATAGCGACATCCGCAACTGGCTGGCGTTTGCTGTACAGAAACTCGACGAACTGCAGATTCTTGCCAGAGCACTGAACGAGGGCCGCAGCAGTGTGCGCGCCGAGCTGGCAGACAACCAATTGGCCATCGATAGCCGCCGAAACTCCCATCGCGTGACCAATCCGGAGGTTCGAAAGGCCGTTGCTTCGGTTACACCTGAGCTTGGCAATCGCCAGAGCCCCTACCCTCAGCGAATCGCCCGCCAGCGGGAGAGACTAAATCTGCCCGCCTTCCCGACCACGACCATCGGATCTTTCCCACAAACCCGCGAGATTCGACAGGCGCGACTGCAATTCCGTAAGGGCGAGCTGAGCGAACAGGCTTACATCGAACAAATGCGAGCAGAAATCGTTCGTTGCGTGGAAGAGCAGGAAAAGCTCGGACTGGATGTCCTGGTACACGGCGAACCCGAACGTAATGACATGGTGGAATACTTTGGCGAGCAACTGGACGGCTATGCCTTCACGCGCTTCGGCTGGGTTCAGTCTTACGGTTCGCGCTGCGTGAAACCGCCGATTCTGTTTGGCGATATCCGCCGACCCCAGGCCATGACCGTGGAATGGATCCGCTATGCCCAGTCGCTGACGGACAAACCGGTGAAAGGGATGCTGACCGGCCCGGTGACGATTCTGAACTGGTCTTTCGTGCGGGATGATCAGCCTCGCAAGGATTCCTGCCTGCAACTGGCCCTGGCGATTCGCGAGGAGGTTCAGGATCTGGAACAAGCTGGCGTAAACATTATCCAGATCGACGAAGCCGCTCTGCGCGAAGGCCTGCCGCTGAGACAGTCGGACTGGGCAACGTATCTGGAGTGGGCGATCAACAGCTTCCGCATCGCCGCCAACGGCGTAGATGACAGCACCCAGATTCATACCCATATGTGCTACTCGGAGTTCAACGACATCATCGAAGCCATTGCCCGTATGGATGCCGATGTCATCACCATCGAGACCTCGCGGTCAGACATGGAACTGCTGGATGCGTTCCGGAGCTTTGAATACCCCAATGACATTGGTCCGGGCGTATACGACATTCATTCGCCCAACATTCCGGACAAGGAACACATCATCAACCTGATGACTCTGGCAGCTGAACGTATCCCCGCAGAACGGCTGTGGATTAACCCGGACTGCGGCCTGAAAACCCGGAAATGGGAAGAAGTGACGCCGGCACTGGAAACCATGGTGGCGGCAGCGCGGGAGCTGCGCAGCTGAGTTCTGAGGATTCAGAACGGCAGGTGTACTGAGCTGAATGCACCTGCCGGGTTGCAGCGCTGCCCGGATTAAGCGAGGCTTGACTCAGACAGAACAGCCTGAGGCAAGCCTTAATCAGTACCCGGAGCTGTCCTCATCCAGGTCAAACTCGAAACTGTCTGCCCGGCGGACTTCCGTCTTGAAGCTACCTGAGGGATCAAGTTCCAGCCAGCGATAACCCGGTGCCAGAGGTTCCACGGCAAAGTCACTGGATCCTGTGGCGAACTGGATGCAAGTAGAAGGGGTGGCCAGCAGGCAAGCACCATTGCGCTGCTGCTCAAGCTCTTGATGGATATGGCCCCACAGCACTACCCGAACCTGCGGATGCCGGTCAATCACTTGCCAGAAGGCGTCCCGGTTTTTGAGCCCGATTTTTTCCATCCAGTCTGAGCCGATATCCACAGGGTGGTGGTGCAGGCTAACCACAGCAGGCATCTCTGGTTGCTCGGACAAAGCCCTGTCGAGAAAACTCAGCTCATCGGCCGAAAGCTCTCCAAACACCTTGCTGTGTACCGAGGAATCGAGCATGACAAACTGCCAGCCGCCCTGGATCCATTGTTTCTGATCAGAGCCGGACTCCGCCGCAATGGAAGACAAGAGCGCGGAATCGTCATGATTGCCAGCAATCCAGAGCGAGGGGCAATCAAACGCCTTCAGTTGTTCAGCGAAATAGCGATACGCCTCCGGCGATGCATCCTGGGTGAGATCTCCGGTGGCAAGAATCAGGTCGGGCTGGCCGTGATTGCGAAGCACTTCGTTAATCACCGCCGCCAGGCTGTCACGGGTGTTGACTCCCAGCAAGGCGCCATCCGCAGACGCCATCAGGTGCGGATCGGTAAGCTGCAACACATTGAGTGGGCGCGCCGTTGTGGGTTTGGTCATGCCAGGCCTGTTCTGTTTTCTGCAAGCAGTTGATAATCCAGACAAGTGTACGATGGCTTAGTTCAGATTGATTGTTCACGAATGGAAGGTGGATCACATTCTGACCAGCGGCACGCTATATTTTGCAGTATTTGACAACTCTGCCACAGGTCCGACAACCGGCTTTATAGACTTTCGGCGAACTGAGAAACCGTTCAGAGATGAGGGTTTTCAATCGATGCCTTCGCCCGCAGACCAGGCTGCATGCTCCATCGGCAGGTGCCCGAAACGCAGGCAGTAGTCCAGCCAATCGGCCAGGAAGCCGTTCACCTGAACCTTTTCATCCGGGTGATGCATAAACCGGTTCGGATAGTCATTCACGGGCGCAATCTGTCGTTGCCGGTAGCAGCTGATTACTTCGGCCATGAGGGCATCGTGGTATACGCGCACAGTCATCCGCGGGTTGTTCAGCCATCGGCCGCTGTTGTGGACTTGCTCCAGCAGCAGGGTTTCTGTGAATCTGGCCGTTTGCAGCACTTCAATTCGCACCCGGCCCAGGTACTGGTTCTCCCGGTGCAGTTCGAACTCACATACGGGTTTGCCATCCACCTCAAGCTGGCGCAGCTTGCGCAGGCGCTGATAGTTGCCGTCGCAGAGCGCCCCCAACTGGCGCAGGTCCGGCACATATTGCCTGGGCCGCTTTACCCACTCCGTCATGCTTGCCACTCCCGCCGCAAACGCTCCCGGTTCAGTTGCAGCCACTGGATGGCAATAATCGCGGCGGCGTTATTGATGCGGCCATCAGCAATCATGGCAAAGCATTCTTTCGCTGACACCACGTGGCTGAGAATGTCCTCGTGCTCATGTTCCATACCGAAAACACCACCAGCCTCGGCGGTGCTGATCTGACCGCAATACAGGTGGATCATTTCCGTGGTACCGCCGGGGGAAACCAGGTAATCGCAGATTTTGTCCAGGCGACTGAAACTCAGCCCAGCCTCTTCCTGACCTTCTCGCTGGGCCACCTCTTCCGGACTCTCACCATCCTCGTTCATGCCAGCAACAAGTTCCAGTAACCAGGGGGACTGGTTACGGTGGAGCGCCCCCAAACGAAACTGCTCCAGAAGCACAACCTCGTCGCGCGCCGGGTCGTATGGAAGCACGCAGGTGGCATCACCTCGGATAAACAGTTCCCGGGTAAAGACGGGCATGTCGCGACCATCGAAGCGCGGATGCGTCAGCCAGAGTTTGTCCATTCGGAAGAAGCCCTGGAACACGGTTTCACGTTTTTCGACTTTGACGTCGCTGGCGTTGAACTGGAATGGTTTTGGCATTACTTCACCCGGTTGCGCATTCGGCCTTGAACGATAGCCGGAGCCACGGCGGTGTGCAAGTTAACACCCCGCCAGGCACGGATTCACGCCATCACGGAACCAAGTGAATGCGGGTCAGATCTTGTCGTAGATCTTGCTACCCGATTCCACGAACTCCCGTGATTTCGCCTGCATACCGGCATCAATCGCCGACACCTCATCGATACCGTGCTCTGCCGCGTAATCCCGGACCTCCTGGGAGATTTTCATCGAGCAGAACTTGGGGCCACACATGGAACAGAAATGCGCCACCTTGGCCGATTCCTTGGGAAGGGTTTCGTCGTGGTAGGCGCGGGCAGTATCCGGGTCCAGCCCCAGGTTGAACTGGTCTTCCCAGCGGAACTCGAATCGTGCTTTGGACAACGCATTGTCGCGGATCTGGGCACCCGGGTGACCTTTTGCAAGGTCTGCAGCATGCGCGGCGATCTTGTAGGTGATAATGCCGGTTTTCACGTCGTCCTTGTTGGGCAGTCCAAGGTGTTCCTTGGGCGTGACATAACAAAGCATGGCACAACCGTACCAACCGATCATGGCCGCCCCAATGCCAGACGTGATGTGGTCATAGCCCGGGGCAATATCGGTGATCAGCGGTCCGAGCGTATAGAACGGCGCTTCGTCACAGCATTCCAGCTGTTTGTCCATGTTCTCCTTGATCAACTGCATCGGCACATGGCCGGGGCCTTCGATCATGCACTGGACGTCGTGCTTCCAGGCAATTTTGGTGAGTTCTCCGAGAGTTTCCAGTTCACCAAACTGGGCGGCATCATTGGCATCGGCAATAGAGCCCGGGCGCAAGCCGTCACCAAGACTGAAGGAGACATCATAGGCCTTCATGATTTCGCAGATGTCTTCAAAGTGCTCGTACAGGAAACTTTCCTTGTGGTGAGCCAGGCACCACTTGGCCATGATGGAACCACCTCGGGACACGATGCCGGTGGTGCGTTTGGCGGTCAGTGGTACGTGGTGCAGGCGCACGCCGGCGTGGATGGTGAAGTAATCCACGCCCTGCTCCGCCTGTTCAATCAAGGTGTCGCGGAAGATTTCCCAGGTCAGATCTTCGGCCACGCCGCCGACTTTTTCCAGGGCCTGGTAGATGGGCACGGTGCCGATGGGGACCGGGGAGTTGCGGATGATCCATTCCCGGGTTTCGTGAATGTTCTTGCCGGTGGACAGATCCATGATGGTATCCGCTCCCCAGCGAATGCCCCAGGTGAGTTTTTCCACTTCCTCTTCAATGGAGGAGGTCACTGCCGAGTTGCCAATGTTGCCGTTGATCTTCACCAGGAAGTTGCGGCCGATGATCATCGGTTCGATTTCCGGGTGGTTGATGTTGGCTGGAATGATGGCGCGGCCACGGGCCACTTCGTCGCGAACGAATTCCGGGGTGATTTCTTTCGGCAAGTTGGCACCGAATGACTGGCCGGGGTGCTGCTCGGCCAGCAATCCATTCTCTCGGGCTTCCTGCAGCTTCATGTTCTCCCGGATGGCAATGTACTCCATTTCCGGCGTAACAATGCCCTGCCGGGCGTAATGCATCTGGGACACATTGTTGCCGGGTTTGGCACGCAGGGGTTTGCGCTCGTCCATAAACCGGAGCGGATCCAGAGTCGGATCTTTCATACGCCGGCGGGTAAACTCAGAGGTATACCCTTCCAGTTGTTCGACATCGCCGCGTTCGGCAATCCATGCAGCGCGCACCGGCGACAGCCCCTTACGCAGATCGATGCTGGCTTCCGGGTCTGAATAGGGCCCGGAGGTGTCGTACACCACCACTGGCGGATTCTTTTCCCCGCCCATTTCAGTGGGCGTGTCACCCACAGTAATTTCCCGCATAGGCACGCGCAGATCGGCTCGGCTACCCTGCACGTATATTTTTCGTGAGCTTGGTAATGGTTTGATTGCTGCGGAGTCTACTTGTGCGGAATCGCTCAGGTAGGATGGGATGTCCGTCATCGTCTGCTCCCGTGTTTGCTCAGGTGGTCGGGTCGCGTATGACGGAGTTATGCCGAAGGTAATTCGAAACCTACTTCTGGCATGGTTCGTACGGTCTTAATCCCTACGCCGGTATTATCCGGATCAGGTCGCGGGTTCTGCGTTGCAATCTCAGCCGATCACCTGGTTCAGGCAAATCAGCACCCCGTCAAGACGCGATAAATATTCTGTTTTGCTCACAAAATGAGTGAGCTTTTCAAGTGTAGAGACGGGAACGATTATTGTCCATAATGGGCCACCAATACCTTTGGGTCACTATCGGGATAAACCCGAGCTCTACACGTTGACCTGCCAATACCTGTGTCCAGATCACGGATGCCCGGAGATAGTTTTCAGGAGCAATAATGAAGAAACGTTTACTTCCAGGTTTGATCACCCTGCTGGCAGCCCAGCCCGCTTTCTCTCTGGATCTTGTGGAGGCTTATGAGCAGGCACTGTCATATGACTCCGGCATCGCCTCTGCGCTGGCACAGTTTCAGGCCCAGCAAGCCGCCAGCGATGTGAGCAAGAGTACCTTATTGCCGCAGGTTGGTGCGTTTGCCGAAGCCAACCACACGGATTTCGACGCTGAAAACGGCCCGGGAGACAGCTACAAGTCATTCAACTATGGCGTGCAATTGTCGCAACCGGTTTTCCGCGCCGACAACTGGTTCCGCTACGACGCCAGCCAGTTCCAGACCGAAGCCGCCCAGGCCCAGTACAACCTGGCCCAGCAACAACTTATTCTGGATGTTGCAACCGCCTATTTTAATGTCCTGCGCGCTCAGGATACCGTTGCAACAGCTCGCGCGACTGAAGCAGCAATCCAGCGCCAGTATGAACAGGCGCAGGAACGCTTCGACGTCGGCCTGATCGCCATCACCGAGGTGTACGAAGCCCGCGCCAGCTATGACGACAGCAAAAGCCAGCGCATCGCAGCCGACAACCAGCTGAATGTCGCCCGCGAGCAGCTGGCGCGACTGACCGGCGAATACGCCGATGACCTGGAAAACCTGCGCGAGAATTTCCCGCTCGGTCGACCTGAGCCCATGAACCCGAATGCCTGGGAAACAACAGCCCTGGACCAGAACTGGTCCATTCAAGCGGCTTTATCACAACTGAACGCCAGCGAGGCCAATCTTAAAGTTGCCAAATCCGGCCATTTGCCAACACTGGACCTGGTGGCATCCTATGGCGAGTCCGAGCTGGACGGCGCCCGAAACCCTCAGCAGGAAGGAACCCAGGGGGTTATTGGCCTGGAGCTCAACGTGCCTCTCTATATGGGCGGCGGCACCCAGGCCGGCGTGCGCCAACAACGCTCTCTGGTCACCGCTGCAGAGCAGGATCTGAACACCGTCCGTCGCGATGTACAGGTAAACACCCGCAGCCTGTTCCTGACCGTGAACAACAACGTGGAGACAGCCTCTGCCCTTGAGCAGACCATCATCTCCCGCCGCAGTGCACTGGATGCAACCCGCGCCGGCTATGATGTAGGTACCCGGAACATTGTGGAAGTGCTGGATGCAGAACGTGCGTACTACGTGGCCCTGCGGGATTACGCCAACGCCCGCTATGACTACGTGATCAACACCCTGCAACTGAAGCAGGCGGCAGGCACCCTGAGCCCGCAGGACCTGATTGACCTGAACAACTGGCTCAGTGAAGGCGCTCAGGGCATAGAGGCACTGGCCAACGATGAGGAAGTGCTGGACGACCCGATGCAATAACGCTGGCCTTGAGCATTACACCAGCCAGGCGGGCCTCCTGATTCAGGGGCCCGTTTTTACAGGCGCTCGACAATACCCTCAACGACCCTGTCCAGTGCCCCGCGATTTTTATTCACCACCGCCAGTGCCCGCTCCCCCAGAGCCTGCCGTTCTTCCCGGGTCGCCATTAAACGGACCACGGCCTGGCCCAACTCGTCCCCGCTTTGGACCATCACCACACCCTCGCCGGCACGAAGGCGCTCATACACCGTCTCAAAGTTGAACACATGCGGGCCGGAAAGTACCGGAATACCCCAGGCCGCCGGCTCCAGCGGGTTGTGCCCGCCCCTTTCAATCAATGAACCGCCGACAAACGCCATGTCACCCGCGCCGTAGAGCATCATCAGCTCGCCCATGGTGTCGCCCAGGTATACCTGAGCATGGGCAGGATCTTGCTGCAGTGAGCGGCGGGCCACGTTGAAACCGGCTTTTTCCGCCAGCTCCGCCACCGAACCAAACCGGTCCGGGTGGCGGGGCACAATCACCAGCAAAGCCTGCGGGTGTTGCCCGAGCACCGCCCGATGGGCCTCCAGCAGCTGTTCATCTTCGCCGGCATGCGTACTGCCAGCGACCCACACGGGCCGCGCTCCCAGGATTTGTCGACACTGGCGGGCTGACTCACGAATGCCTTCGGTGATATCCACGTCAAATTTCACGCTACCCGTCACTTCCACACTGGCCGGTGCGACACCAATGCGCCGAAAACGCTCAGCATCTTTCTCCGCCTGGGCGGCGATCCAGGTAATTTTCTGCATGACCGGTCGGACCAGTCCCCGCACCCGCTCGTAGCCCCGGGCCGAACGCTCCGAGAGACGGGCGTTGATGAGGAAAACGGGAACCTGTTTGCGGTAGCACTGGGTGATCAGGTTCGGCCAGATTTCGGTTTCCATCACTACCAGGATGCGAGGCTTTATTTGTTTCAGAAAGCGCCCTACGGAGCCTGGCGTGTCGTATGGGGCGTAGGCGTAGGCAATTTTGTCGCCAAACATCTTCCGGGCCTGGGCCAGTCCTGTTTCAGTTGTCGCAGTCATTAGAATGGAGGCATCGGGATTTTCCGCAACCAGCCGCCCGACCATAGGACCTGCTGCAATCGTCTCACCAACGGATACCGCATGTACCCATATAACTGTACCCGACATCTCTGGAACATAGCCTAAACGATGCCACCATTTCTCTCGACGCGCGGGCGCCTTCCGACCACGCCACCATAACCGGCACAAAATCAATGGCAACGCCAACCTGATTAGCTGCGAATAAATGAAGAGCAACACGCGGGACTCCCGGCGAAATGATGCGTTATCATAGTGAAATCATTGTATCGCGGGGCATCTTGCCTTCGGACAAACTTTTTGTCGATTCAGGAACAGCAATTTTGAATAAGAAGTACCGCCAAAAATCCCGGAATACTGACTACTCAGCCTACCTCCATCCCCGCTGGTGGCCAACCTGGGTGGGCATTGCTCTCATGTGGTTTACCGCACAGCTTCCCCTGCGTATTCAGTGGAAGTTGGGGAAAGCTGCCGGACTGATCACATGGAAGTTGGCGAAGAGCCGCCGGCACATCACCGAAACAAATATCCAGCTGTGTTTTCCGGAATACAATGACAAACAACGGGCGGCCTTGGTCCGCAACTCATTTATCGCCAATGGCATTGGCCTGATGGAAATTGGAATTGGGTGGTTCAGAAACACTGAAAAGCTGAAAAAAATCACCTCTATTCATGGCCTCGAACATTTCGAGAAAGCCAAACAGGAAGGTCACGGCATTTTGCTGATTGGCGGCCACTACAGCACATTGGAAATGGGTGGTTCCCTGGCAACCCTGTATATCGATTCTGATGTCATGCAGCGCGACCACAACAACCCGCTGATGAACGCCGTAATGACCCGCTCACGCGCCAAACGCTACGGCAAAGTACTGGCGGCCAAAGATCTTCGCGGACTGTTACGCAGCCTGAAAGACAACCATGCTGTGTGGTACGCCACCGACCAGGACTATGGCAGGAAAGACATCGTCTTCGCACCCTTTTTCGGCGTACCCGCAGGCACAATCACAGCAACCTCCCGCATTGCTGAACGCAGTAAGTGCGTAGTGATGCCATTCAGTCATTTCCGTCGAGAAGACAAGCCCGGATATGACATCTATTTCCACCCACCTTTAGAGCATTTCCCAAGCGGGGACGATCTCGAAGATGCCACGCGCATCAACGCGGTTATTGAAAATGAAATTCGAAAAGCACCGGATCAGTATCTCTGGATGCACCGCCGGTTCAAGACCCGACCGAACCCAGAGGACCCCGGATTCTATAACAAGAAGCGCAGGAAACGCTCCGGAGCATCAAAATGATCTATCCAGTCATCATGGCCGGTGGCACCGGCTCGCGCCTATGGCCGATGTCCAGACAACTGAATCCGAAACAGTTCCTGAAACTGACCGATGACAAACTGTCGATGCTGCAGCTGACAGTTGCGCGACTGAAAAGCATGGAAGCAGCCGACCCAACGCTCATCTGCAACGAGGAGCACCGGTTCCTGGCCGCTGAGCAGATGCGCCAAGCAGGCCATGACGACGCCAGAATCATTCTGGAACCCTGCGGGCGAAACACCGCGCCGGCCATAGCCCTGGCTGCCCTCCAACTGGCAAAAACCGTCGACGAAAACGAAGACCCTTTGATGCTGGTACTGGCAGCGGACCACCTTATTCAGGATACGCCAGCCTTCCAGGCGGGCATTGCCCGCGCCATTCCACTGGCCAACCAAGGTAAACTGGTTACCTTCGGCATTGTGCCGGGACACCCAGAAACCGGTTATGGCTACATCCAGCAAGGCCCGGCACTGGACGAGGAGAGCTTCAAGGTTAATCGCTTTGTCGAGAAGCCGGACCAGAAGACGGCCGAAGAATACCTGGCCTCGGGGGACTACCTGTGGAACAGCGGCATGTTCATGTTTGGCGCCCGCACCTATATTGAAGAACTGAAAAAGCATCGCCCCGACATCCTGGCCATCTGCCAGGCAGCCATGGATGATGCCAGCGAGGACCTTCACTTCGTTCGTGTGAACGAAAACGTATTTGCCGATTGCCCGGAAGATTCCATCGACTACGCGGTCATGGAAAAAACCGACAACGCCGCCGTCGTATCACTGGACGCCGGCTGGAGTGACATTGGCTCCTGGTCCGCCCTCTGGGCAGTCAGTGAGAAAGACACCAACGGCAACAGCTTCAACGGCGACGTGATTGCCCAAAACACAGCCAACACCCTGGTTCGGGCCGACAGCCGCCTAGTGAGCACCGTCGGCGTGAAAGATCTGGTCATCGTGGAAACCAAAGACGCACTGCTGGTCGCCCACAAGGACCATGTGCAGGATGTGAAAAAAATCGTGGAAACCATCAAGAACGATGGCCGGCACGAGCACATGAACCATCGGGAAGTCTATCGCCCCTGGGGTGTGTACGATTGCATCGACAACGGCAGCCGTTATCAGGTCAAACGCATTACCGTGAAGCCCGGCGCCAAGCTCTCGGTGCAAATGCATCATCACCGGGCAGAACACTGGATTGTTGTGAGCGGGACCGCAAAAGTGACCAACGGAGAGAAAACCTATCTGGTCACGGAAAACCAGTCCACCTATATTCCCATCGGGCAGGTTCACTCCCTTGAAAACCCCGGCGTTATAGATCTGGAGCTTATTGAAGTTCAGTCCGGCTCCTATCTCGGAGAGGACGACATCGTGCGCTTTGATGACAAATACGGAAGGTCATGAGCAAGCTAAAATACTATCTGATCATCAGTCCCATTAAGGTCGTTGGCACACTCTCTCTGGGCCTGGCGCAGCGTCTTGGAGCCTGGGGCGGCAAACTGGCGTGGGCGTTGGGAGCCGATGCCCGAAAAGTCACCGAGACCAACATCCGGCTGTGCTTTCCCGAGCTTTCCCAAAAGGAACAGACAGAACTCGCCCGAACGTCTTTGATGCATACGGGCATGACTGCCCTGGAAATTCCCATGATGTGGGAATGGCCGGTGGAGAAATGCCTGGACCAGATCCGCGAAACCCAAGGCATTGAACTGGTTGATCAGGCACTGGCCTCCGGCAAGGGGCTGATCTTCCTGGCTCCACACCTGGGCAACTGGGAACTGGCCGGCCTTTACTTTTCGGCCCGCTACAACATGGCGGCGCTGTACAGCCCTCCCAAGATCCCCGAGTTTGAGGACTACATGATCAAAGTCCGGGGCCGGCTTGGCTGCGAACTTGTCCGCGGTGACCGTAAAGGGCTTTCCAGGCTGGTCACGATCCTCAAGGAAGGTGGCATTGCCGGCATTTTGCCGGACCAATCCCCCCGGGGGAAAACCAACGCCTACGCCCCGTTCTTCGGCACAGAGATTCGCACCATGACCCTGGCAGGCAAGCTACTTCAGAAAACCGGCGCTGCGGTTCTGGTAACCTACGCCGAACGATTGCCGGATCATCAGGGTTATCGCCTGGTGGTCACCGAAGCGGAACCCGGCCTGACCGACCAGGATTCAACCACTGCGGCTGCCGCCCTGAACCAGTCGGTGGAAAACGTAGTCCGCCTTATTCCTGAACAATACCAGTGGGAATACAAGCGTTTTCGTCATCAGCCTGACGGCAAAACAAACCCTTACAATTTCAAAAGCTAGAATCGCAACCTTATGTTCAAAGCACAGAGACGGCAAAAGCGCCTTAAAGCGAAACAGGAAGCGTTGGAGTTGACCAAAAAAACGGTGGTCTCTGCGCAACTCTTACAGTCGGCCCTGGCATCCCGGGAGGCGGGGGTCGGCAATGCCAAGCCTCATGAAATAACGGTTTCCCTGACCAGCTTCCATAAGCGTATTGATAATGTTCACCTCACCATTGAGAGCATTTTTCAGCAGTCCCTGCGCCCTGACCGGATTATCCTGTGGCTCGCCCGGGATATGGATGAGGATAACCTTCCGGAGATCCTCACGCAGCAGCAACGGCGAGGCCTGGAAATCCGGTTTATGGAAAGAGACCTGGGGCCCTATGGCAAGTTTTTCCACACACTGAAGCAACACCCGGATAGTCTGATCATCACCATCGATGACGACATCCTATATCCACATGACATGGTCGACATGCTGTACCGGAACTGGGTAAAAGAACCGGAAGTGATTCACTGTCACCGGGCTCATACCATTGGGTTTGATGGCAATGGGAAGCTGCTGCCCTACAAGCAATGGAACAAAGGAAAAGCGAGCACAACCCCTTCCTTGCTGACCTTTCCCACCGGCGTCGGCGGCGTACTTTACTTTCCGGGCTGTTTCGATGAAAGAATTCTGGATGAAGAACTTTTTATGTCTATTTGCCCCAAAGCAGATGACATCTGGCTAAAAGCCATGAGCCTCAAAAAAGGCGTTCTATGCAAGCGCGTGGAAGACTATCGCAACTGGGGCACTCGGTTCCTTGTCGTGGAAGACTCTCAGGTAACCGCACTGAAACGATCCAACAAATCCGGCCCCCAAAGCAACGATGTCAAGTTCAAAGCGGTTTGGGACTATTTTGATTTGTGGGACAAGATCGGAGCCGATGCCCCGGAATCCAGAAGGACATCCTAATTCGTGAGCGCCAGCTTTCCCTCCGCCCCCGTAGTGTGGATGATCACAGACCAGAAGCCCGGCCACCGGAACCAGCTACGCGGGCTCGGTGACCGGTTAACCACTCGCTTCGCCCCCCAAATACACTGGATCGAAGCCCAGCGGTATAGCGCATCCTGGTGGCAAGCCATTTTTGGGCGAGCACCAGTGATCGATCAACCGACGCCAGACATCATCATCGCTGCCGGCAGCCAAACCCAAAAACTGCTGCTGGCCTGCCGCAAACGTTATGATGCAATGACTGTTGTGCTGATGCGCCCGGCACTTCCATTCGCAAAACCAGACCTTTCGATCATTCCGGCCCACGACAACCCGCCGGACCGCCCGGATGTACTGATCACCCGAGGTGTTCTCAACGCCATCAAACCACAAGAGCAGCCCGTCGAAGCACAAAACGGTCTGATCTTGATTGGAGGCCCTTCAGAGCATTACGAATGGGACGGTGAAGCCATCTTAGGGCAGGTCAGCACCCTGGCCGACGAATACCGCGATTGGCACTGGACAGTCACCTCTTCACGCCGGACGCCAGCCGCCCTGCTCGAACAACTGACCGACATCCAGCGGAACAACGTGACATTCCACCACCACGAAAAGACCGGCCCCAACTGGTTAATCGACACGCTGGCCGAGACACGCACTACCTGGGTCTCCCCAGACAGCGTGTCCATGGTTTATGAAGCACTCACCGCAGGCACATCTACAGGATTATTAGATCTGAAAGCCCGCAACAACAGCCGTGTCGTTCGGGGCCTGGAGTCACTAAAGGCCGATGGATTGGTGACTGAATGGCAGGACCGCGCTCAACTCATGCAGGCGGAACCCGGCAAAGCCCCCAAACTGTGGGAAGCCGACCGTGCCGCTGAGTGGGTGATCAGAAAATTCAGGGAGTTTCATCAATGAGAGTACTGCAAGTCCTGCCGGCACTGAACAGTGGCGGCGTGGAACGGGGCACGGTGGAGTTCGCCCGGGAACTGGTCAAACAGGGCCATGAATCCATCGTGCTTTCCTCCGGCGGGCGCCTGGTTGATCAACTAGAAGCCGAAGGTTCCCGTCACGTCACCATGCCGGTCCACCGTAAATCCCTGGCCTCATTTGGACAGATACTGCCGGTGCGCCAACTCCTGAAACAACTGAAACCGGATGTTGTTCACGTCCGCTCACGGCTCCCGGCCTGGATCATCTGGCTGGCCTGGAGGGGTGTGCCGGAAAAGGATCGCCCGGCCCTGGTCAGTACCTTTCACGGCATGTATTCCGTGAACGCCTACAGTGCCATCATGGCCAAACCGCAGCACCTGATCGCCATTTCCCACTGCGTAAAACAGTACATACTCGATAACTACAAGGTGGACCCTGGGCGCATTACCGTCATTCAGCGCGGCGTGGATACCCGCGCCTTCCACCCGGCACCTCCCGATGCCGCCTGGCTGGAGCAGCTTTACTCTGAACATCCTCAGCTAAAAGACAAAAAGCTGATCCTGATGCCTGGCCGGCTGACTCGCTGGAAAGGTCAGGAGGCGTTCCTGGCCATGATGGCGGACCTGCTCCAGCGCGAGCCCGAGGCACACGGCGTTGTTGTTGGCGGCGCCGAGAAAAACAAGGAGAGTTACCTGGCAGAACTGGAAGCACAGGCAAGAGAGCTTGGCATTGACCAGCAGATCACCTTCACCGGCCACCGCTCGGACATTGTCGAGTTCTATCGATTGGCCGACGTGGTCTGCCATATGTCGAACAAACCCGAACCTTTCGGCCGCACCCTCACGGAAGCCCTGGCGGTGGGCACACCGGTTGTCGCCTTCGACCGTGGCGGGGCGGCAGAGTCG
Source organism: Marinobacter sp. EN3 (assembly GCF_000475315.1). Taxonomy (NCBI): domain Bacteria; kingdom Pseudomonadati; phylum Pseudomonadota; class Gammaproteobacteria; order Pseudomonadales; family Marinobacteraceae; genus Marinobacter; species Marinobacter sp. EN3. Next base: position 46,006 of record NZ_AXCC01000018.1, on the reverse strand, counting down.
CTGTCCGCCTGTTTCCCCGAAGGCCTGGTACCACCGGATAACCTAACAACCTTTGCCGCCAAAGTGCATGAACAGCTACACCAGCATCCCCGGATTGTTGTGCATCCAGAGTTTCAGTTGGAGCACCAGGTTCAGGCAACCCTTGAGGTCTATCACAGAGCTGTAACCCACAGCTGAAGACCCTGACCAGGCCGGCTGGTACAATAGTCGTTTTATTATCCAAGGGACCCGCCAGACATGCGAGTACTACACATTGCCTACCAGCAGCTGCGCCGGTACGGCCAGACCCGGGTAAGCTGGGCTCAGAAGCTGACCAACGGCCTGATCAAGAATGATCACTATGTCTCTGTCTTTAGTGACCGGGACGTGGCAGCCTTCGAAGCACCGCTGGGTATTCGCGACCTGGGTAAAAACAAGGCCAACCAGAAACTACTGGAAACCGTGGATGCCGTTGAGCCCGATCTGATCATCGCCGGGCATTGCGACATCATCACCAACGACACCCTGGCAGAGATCCGCAAGCGGCGCCCCTCGATCACCATTGCCCACTGCAACAACGATCCCCTGTTTGTGCCGGACAATGTCGAGCGGATCAAGCACCGTGCCTCAGTGGCCGATGCCATCTTTGTTTCCACCGGCCGCCGCGAACTGGATATCTTCGAGGGCCTGGGTGCTCGGGTTTACCACATGCCCAACCCCGTAGACCCTGCCATCGAGTGCATGAGCAACGACCAGCGCATGGACCTGGATATTGACCTGCTGTTCTGCAGCAACAGCACCAACTTCACCAAGCGCCTGGAAATGGTCAAATGGCTGAAGGACCAACTCGGTGACGAGTTGAACTTCAAGACCTTTGGCAGCTTTGGCGAGCCCCCAGTCTGGGGACGGGACTACGACCGCGCGCTGGCACAGACCCGCATGGGCCTTAACCTGAACCGTCAGGAGGGTCACTACTGGTATTCATCCGCCCGAATGGCGCAATTGGCGGGTAACGGCATCCTGCAGTTCACCCACAGCGGCCCCCGGTTTGACGAGCTTCTGCCGCCGGAAAGCGTGGTCTATTTCAACGACCAGGAAGACCTGCTCAGCAAAATCCGCGAATTCCATCATGACGATGCCAAACGCCGCTTGTGGGCTTCCCGGGCACGGGAATTCTTCCATACCGAAATCAACTCCCGACTTTACGCCCAGTACATTGTTGAAGCGTCCCTGATGCAGCCCTTCTCACATGAGTATGTCTGGGCCCGGGATATCAACCTGGATGGCAGTCAGCGATGACCGTGATTCTGTCCGGACAGGAACCGTTTGCCCAAGGCGGTAACCGCCTGTGCTTTGTGCATCCCGAAGACGACCAGAGATGCATCAAGGTCCGGCGGCCGGATTTCACCCTGGAAGATCTCCGCAGATCCAAAGGGTTTCCAAAAAACTTGAGACCACTAAGCAGCTTCGATGACAATCTGGAGGAATACCGCGTCATCAATGACATCTGCCAGCAGGTCGGGCCAGAGACATTCCGACACATCTACAAGTGTTACGGTTTTGTAGAAACAGACCTAGGTCTCGGCCTGGAATGCGAACTGATACGGGATGCATCCGGCCTGATTTCCCTGTCTCTGAAACAGTACATCTGGGAACATGGCTACACCGACAGCTGCCGTAAAGCCGTAGACGTCCTGACACGCTTCTGGGTTAGCCATCGGGTGCCCTCCAGAAAACTACTGACCCACAACATCATGGTGCAGCAGACCGAGAATGGCGAGATCCGTCGCCTAGTTGTAATTGACGGGCTCGGCTCCCCCAACTTGCTTCCGTGGGGCTGGTTACCGGCCTCCCTCCGGGATAAACGCGTGCAAGGTCGGATCCAACATCTGCAGCAAAAGATCAAAGAAGCCATGGACAACAGAGAGCGTGGAATCGCACCTAGTCAGGTGGGCTTTCTGAACCACAGAGGCGACCGAGACACACCTGAACCATCTCGGCCAGGTATGCATGGGGACCATTGATTCATGCGGATAATGCAAATACTCCTTTCCCAGTCCCAGGCAGGGGCGGAAACCTACTTTGAGAAAGTAGCAGCGGCGATTGCCCAGGACCCTTCCATCACACAGAAGGTTGTAATTGAAGCGCTGCCCCCGAGAGAGCGGCGACTGGACAACGCCGGTGTCGACTACTTCACGCTGCCCATGGGCAAACTGAGTAAGCCCTTGCTATATGACTGGAAGCTGAAATCCATTGTGCGGAATTTCAAGCCGGACTTGATTGTTACCTGGGTCAACCGGGCATCCAGAAAGTGCCCGCCCACCAGCGCGGTGGTCGTAGGCCGGCTCGGTGGTTACTACAATCTGAAAAACTACCAGAAGTGTGACCACCTGATTGTAAACACCCAGGACCTCGTGAGGCACGTCACCGACAATGGCTGGTCCGCCGAACATGTCAGCATGATCAGCAATTTTGGCGAACTGCCCTCACGCCTGAGCGTACCAGCCCCAAAGCCAGAAATTCCCGAGGGACACCGAGTGCTCCTGGCGCTGGGCCGTCTCCACGAAAAAAAGGCTCACGATACGTTAATCAAGGCGCTGCCAGACATCCCGGACACCACCCTGCTAATTGCAGGTATCGGGGAGCTTCAAGAGCAGTTAGAACAGCTAGCGGAGGGCCTCGAGGTTGGGGATCGGGTTCAGTTCCTGGGGCTCAGAAAAGACATTCAGGAGCTCTTCGACCTAGCGGATGTCTGCGTGTTCCCATCGCGCTTTGAGCCCTTGGGAAATGTGGTGCTGGAGGCCTGGGCCACTAGGACACCGATCGTTGCGGCAGCCAGCCAAGGCCCTTCCTGGCTCATCAGTCATGAGGAAAACGGGCTGCTTTTCGAGGTGGATTCCTCCCCCGAATGCGCCCGAGCTGTGAACCGTGTCCTGGCAGACGAGGATTTGGCTCAACGACTAGCCGAGCATGGCCACCAAATTTTCTTGGAGCGGTTTTCCAAAGACGTCATCGTGGGCCAATACAAAGCCCTCTTCCAAAGCCTAATCGACAATCGTAACAGTGCATCGTTTACACGAAACCAACTAGGGGGCCAGACATGACCCAGCCACGCATTGCCCAGGTACTTGCCGGTGCCGAACGGGGAGGCGCCGAGAATTTCTTCGTGCGACTGGTCAAAGGCCTCCAGGAAAGCGGGAAAGTAGATCAGCAGGCCTTCATCCGGGCTCACCAGAATCGAATAGATTCTCTGGAGTCCGCCGGTGTACCCACACGCGGCTTCCGCTTTGGGGGGAAACTCAACCTGGTGGACCGCATACAATTCAAAAAAGCACTTCGGCAGTTCCATCCCGACATTGTCATGACTTGGATGAACCGGGCTTCCATTGCGACACCTCCTGGTGACTACACGCTGGTAAGTCGACTGGGACACTATTACAACTTGAAATACTACCGCCACGCCGACTACTGGGTGGGCATTTCCCGGGGCATCTGTGACCACCTGGTCAAGGGAGGCATGCCCGCCGAAAGAGTGTTTTACATCCCTAACTTCGCTGATGAAACCCCAGTCGAGGCCTTGCCTCGAAACAGCTTCGACACTCTCGAAGACAAGCCGCTGATCCTGGCCGCCGGACGCTTGCACGAAAATAAGGGGTTCGACATCCTACTCAAGGCACTCAAACAAGTACCCGAAGCCACACTATGGTTGGCAGGTAGCGGCCCAGAGGAAAAAGCCCTCAAGCAGCAATGCTCGGAACTGGGGCTGGACAAACGGGTTCGGTTTCTAGGTTGGCGAAACGATGTAACTACCCTGATGAAAACGGCCGACCTCTTTGTCTGCCCTTCCCGACATGAAGGGCTGGGGTCTATTGTCATGGAGTCGTGGGCGCACGAATGCCCAATTATCGCCACCAACTCCCAAGGACCGGGGGAGCTGATAGATTCTGGCGAGACCGGCATCATTACGCCGGTTGATCAAGCAGAGCCTCTGGCTAGAGCGATTCGCGAGCTTCTGGAAAACCCGACGGAAGCAGGCCGGCTTGTCCATAACGCAAGCCAGCATTACTGGCAAAACTTCAGCGAGTCAGTCATTGTTCGGCAATATCTCGATCTCTACCAATCCATCCACAAGAAGTAACTGACAACCTCAATGAACACGAGCTACTGGATTATTACTCTCAAACCGGAATCAGAGAGTGTTCAGGAGCTGCAGCAAGCACTGAAAAGCCAGGGACTAGAGGCAAGCCTGTTTCAGGCCGTGGATGGCCGTACTGCTATGCCAGCCCTTGAACCTGGTGAAAAGCTGGCGAAACACCGGACTCGCCTACGCCATCTGTGCGACTTAACCCCTCCTGAGGTGGGCTGTTATCTCTCACACCTGAGACTGATTAAAAAGGCGTGGAACGAAGGCTTCGAGTCAATCTGTATTCTGGAAGATGACGTTAAGCTTGAGCCGGACTTCGCCCGGATTATGGAAGAGATCACGAAGCTACCTTCCGAGGTAGAGATGGTCCGGCTGATGGGACTAAAAATCCGCAAGCGGAAGGTTGTCCAGCCCCTGGGAGATGGCAGCCACCAACTTGTGCGTCCGGAGCGAGGCTGGCTGGGAACCCAAGCGTATTACCTGAATCGCACAGGCATGGAAAAGGTGCTAAAACATGCCAGCACGATTAAAGAGCCTATCGACAAGATGTATGACCACTTTTGGGAAGGCGGGCTTCGCCTGTTCGGTGTTGAACCTCACCTGGTGTACGAAGCCAACGCTGCGCCCAGCAGTATTGCCAAGTCCAATAGACAAAGGGCCAAGGTTTCGAGAATTTACTATCTACTCCACCCTATCGTTAAGGCCGTTTTTAGCATAAATCGTCACGCCCATCTATTAAGAAACAAGAATGGGTTTTATCCAACAGCCAAACCACCATATCGGGTGGGAAAAAGCTCACGACTGCGCCACTAGTCCCTGATCATAATTCAACACGATCACAGACTAGTTAATTACTCATTTTATTTTGAGAAACTTCTACCTACTATGAAAATTCTGCTCGTATTTGGCACACGCCCTGAAGCAATCAAAATGGCTCCGTTAATCAAGCGGCTCAAAGAAGCCTGCTGTGATGTTCGTGTGTGCGTTACCGGACAGCACCGCCAAATGCTAGACCAAGTCATGTCACTTTTTGAGATTGTGCCTGACTATGACTTGAATCTTATGAGACCACATCAGAATCTCACAGATATCACTGTAGGCGTTTTGAAAGGCCTTGAAGCCGTTTTGGAGACTGAGCACCCAGATTGGGTGGGGGTTCACGGAGATACCACTACCACAATGGCGGCAAGCCTCGCTGCATTCTATAAGAAAGTGCCTGTTTTCCACGTAGAGGCCGGCCTGCGAACAGGTAACATTTATGCACCTTGGCCGGAAGAAATGAATCGTCGACTTGCCGGAACAATTGCCAATACGCACTTTGCTCCCACAGAAGCTGCAAGTCGAAACCTTCTTCAGGAAGGTGTATCTCCGGATAATGTATTAGTTACAGGAAATACGGTCGTTGATGCGCTGTTTGATACAGTACAGAAGCTGGAGCAAGATAAGGAGCTACAAGCCCGATGTCGTCAGGCTTCAAAGCTGGATGAACTATCAAGCTACAAGCACATACTTCTTGTTACGGGCCACCGCAGAGAAAATTTCGGACAGGGCTTCCAACAGATCTGTCAAGCACTGCGAAGGCTTGCCAATAAGCGCCCTGACCTTGGCATTGTATACCCCGTCCACCTGAACCCAAAGGTCCGAGAGCCAGTATACAAATTACTATCAGGGCTACCCAATGTAAGCCTCATTGAACCCTTGGATTATCTTCCCTTTGTTTATCTGATGCAGAAAGCAACCCTAATAATGACAGATTCCGGCGGAATCCAGGAAGAAGCACCATCGTTAGGGAAGCCAGTGCTAGTCACCCGGGAATCTACGGAACGCCCCGAAGCCGTTGAAGCCGGCACAGTGAGACTGGTCGGCACGCGAGAGGACGATATCGTCGCAAATGTGGAAGAACTCATGAATGATCCCGACTCCTATCGCCGGATGGCTTTCGCCCACAACCCTTATGGCGACGGACAAGCCTCCACGAGGATTGTGGAGTACTTTCTCAAACATACACACCATTCTTAAAAGGGGCGACCATGAAAATTGCAATGCTGACAAATGAATTTCCCCCGAGTATTGGGGGTGTGCAAACGCACGTATTTGAGCTAAGTAAAGCGCTCGTCGATCTGGGCCACGAGGTGCATGTTCTGACCCGCTGGAAAGATAGATCAACGCCTCGACAAGAAACCCTAAATGGAATGCATGTTCACCGAATTCCGCTTGCGAAAAGCCACTGGATCTACGATTGGCAACTGAGCCGCTACCTCAAGAAATTAAATACTGAAGGAAAGCTTGACATCCTTCATGTACACGGCATGAGGCCTCTAAGGGCCTGCTCAAATCTAGACATTCCGGTGATATTTACTAACCACACATCGTCTTTTCTTAAGCGCGTAAAGCAACACCAAAGTCAACTGGATAAAATGGCAGCTGAGCTATCTGTAGCCAACTTAATTCTTGCACCTAGCGAAGAGTTAGCCGAGGCAACGAGAAAGTGCGGCTATAAAGGCCCAGTGAAATTCATTGCCAATGGCGTTGACACCAAAATATTTGCACCAAGTCCATCCAATTTGAGAGAGCGACTTAATATCCCTCATGATTCATTTGTTGTCGCTCTCGCCAGACGTCTCTATGAAAAAAACGGGGTTCTCTATTTAGCCGATGCCATTGCTCAGCTTAACCACCCCCGCCTCCACCTGGTTGTAGCCGGGGCAGGAACTGATCAGGAAGCGTTTGAGCGAATTATCCGAAACGCGGGAGTTGAAGATCGGGTTCACATGCTCGGCGGAGTGCCCAACCATGAGATGCCAGAAATTTATCGAGGATGCGATGTATCTGTACTGCCATCCCTGATGGAGGCAACAAGTATAGCCGGACTGGAGGCCATGGCGTGCGGCCTTCCATTAATCGGCACCAATGTTGGCGGCATACCCGCCATTTTACGTCATCGAGATAATGGGTTACTTGTAGAACCCAAGTCCCCAGAGCAATTGGCTAATGCACTTCAAGAATTAATAAATGCGCCATCCACCTGCTCCCAAATGGGGCATCGCAGCCGTGAACGTACAATAGAGGAGTTTTCATGGACCGCAATTGGTGGCGAAACAATCACCCATTATAAGACCTGCTTGAATATACATAAATCATGAGCTCAAAAGGTAGCCATCTTTTGTTAACAGACTTCCCCAAAGACTCTTCGCTCAAGCGAATTACACCACTTGGAAACAACCATTGCCAAAGGTGGCTATCTATCGTGGGTTTTTTGGTTCTTCTTATTTATACCGCCACTAGACTGCTTATAGAACCAGTTGAGAGTTATGTATCCGTACTCTTGGTCTTACTGGGCTTTGGCGGCATTTTCTTAATGGGCCGTGAGCTACGATTCTCCCCTCCCATATGGATGCTACTTGGAGCCGTCATTGTCGTCCTACTATCCTGGACCTTTTCTCATGTCCACCATCCAGATTGGGCAGAAAGCTCTCCTAAAGTACATCGCCTTACCATCTGGTTTCTATTTATTGCTGTGGCTTGGTTATTAGGAGGAGAAACCCACCGAACTTTTGCAACTTGGGGCGTGTTCGCCCTCTCACTACTCTCCGCACCCTGGTTAACTGGAGACGGCATAGAGGAATTGCTCCTAGGATTCCAAGGGAAACGAATCGATTTTGGAATAAACAATGCTCAGCATACAGCCATGCTCTATGCCCTAGCATTTCTTGGGCTAATCGCATTCAGTCGGAGGTTCATCAAACCAGGCAAAGCACGAATCTTACGTACATCACTCTGGATAGCTGGATTGCTTATTTCTGGCGCAGTTACTGTCATGGCGCAAACTCGTGGCGTATGGTTAGGCTGCATTGCTGCAGGCTCTATCTTCGTTACAGCCCTAATCATCTGGTTAATCCGCATCCGTTCGCCACAAATACGTAAAAAAATTATCATCGTGGCTATAACCGTAGCAGCCTTCATATCAGCATTCACAACTTTCGCATTAAGTAACGTCATTGAACACCGAATCATCGCCGAAACCAAAGTTATTGAGAAGCTTTTTTCTGACGTTAGTATCGACAACACGTCCTCAAGTATCGCCTACCGTATTGTTAGCTGGGAAGCGGCCATCCCTTGGATTAAGGAACGACCGTTAATTGGCTGGGGAGGCAACGGTCGAAAGTTGGTGCTTGACCATTCGAAACACCTTCCTTCCTGGATAGAGGCCCGCACTGAGCATTTACACAGCTCATATATGGATATTCTAACGAACTTTGGATTTCTTGGACTCGCTCTTTTTCTGGCGATCCTGATTTGGACAACACAACAGGGAATCAAAGCTTGGAGACGAGGTGTTATGCCGGGCGATATGCTTACATTCTACTTAGGTTTCGTTACGTTCTGGCTAATAGTTAATTCCTTTGAGTCTTTTATGTTTTACTCAACTGGCCAATACGCTTTCGCACTAGTTGTAGGCGGCATTGTTACCCATATTTGGAGGATGCAAACAAACGATTCTAACAAAGTAAAAAATTACTAATGGGTACGAAAGTAAGCGAACATCATTTATAATGTAGCGGTCGCTCGCCAAGCTTATCGGATATTTGCACACATGCGCCACGATGACGGTCGTAAACTTGATCACAAAACCTTAGAAGCAATTCGCGTTCGCGCCGTTCAACGAGTCATGGATGGTGAGAGCCCGGAAGTCGTCATCAAAGCACTTGGCATGAGCCGCGCACGAATCTATGAATGGCTGGCTGCCTACCGCGAGGGTGGCTTTGACGCACTCAAGGCCAAGCAAATTTCTGGTCGCCCCAAAAAACTGAGCGGCGCCCAGATCCGGGAGCTGTATACCTGGATAACGACCTTTACACCGGACCAGCTGAAGTTTGATTTTGCCCTGTGGACCCGGGGGCGTGTGCGTGAGCTCATCCGGCAAAAGTTCAACGTCCGGTTAAGCGATGTCTCGGTGGGTCGTCTGCTTCGAAACCTGGGGCTGACGCCCCAGAAACCACTGCATCGGGCTTACCAGCAAAAACCAGAGGCTGTGAAGCAGTGGAAAGAAGAGACCTACCCGGAAATCCGCAAGGAAGCCAAAAAAGTCGGTGCTACCATCTACTTCGGTGACGAAGCCAGTATCCGGTCTGATTATCACAGTGGTACAACCTGGGCACCCAAGGGTGACACTCCGGTCATCCGCAATACCGGCAGTCGATTCAGCATCAATCTGATCTCGGCTATCTCCCCTCGCGGTGAGCTTCGCTTCAAAACGATTCAGGGCACCATGAACACCGATGCGTTTCTCGGTTTCCTCAAGGCTCTGGTGCAAGACGCTGACAAGCCGGTTTTCCTGATCCTCGATAACCACCCGGTTCACCATGCTCGTCGCGCTCGCGAGTATGTCGAGAGTCTTGACGGCAAACTCAAGCTGTTCTTCCTGCCACCGTACTCACCGGAGCTGGATCCTGATGAGTCTGTTTGGGGCTACATCAAGTACCACCACGTCGGTAAAAAGATCATCAACAGTAAAGAACAACTTCGGAGCATTGTTTACCGGCAGCTTCGGCGCTTGCAGAAACTGCCACGGTTATTGAAGTCGTTTTTTGGTCATCCGGACTTGGCTTATATATCCGGGTGATGTCCGCTTACTTTATTTCGGATTAGTAAACAACCCTACCCGCATCCTGCAGCTTCAACACCCCACTTAAAGCCCCTTGCTCACTAACAACCAAAAGAGAAGTGATACTCGCTTTCAGCATGATATTCTCTGCGTCAGCAAACATCTCATTCTCGTTGATCAGCATTGGGCTGCGAGTCATCACGCTTTCTGCTGTTAAACCATCAAGCGAGTCATGATTGAACAACGCCCGGCGAAGGTCGCCGTCGGTGATAATACCTTTTATTTCGCCATCATCGACAACAACAGCAAGCCCCAATCCCGCCTGGCTTGCGGTCATGATCACTTCCTTCATGCTATCGCGCGATGTGCATATCGGCAGATCGGTATGCATCACATCTTTCACACGCGTGAGCAATCGCCGCCCAAGGCTCCCGCCGGGGTGGAAAACAGCAAAATCATGCGGTTTAAACTGGCGGCGCTCGATTAAGGCAACTGCCAGAGCATCGCCCATCGCCAACGTTACTGTGGTGGAGGTAGTTGGTGCCAGGTTGTTTGGGCAAGCTTCTCGCTCCACCGACACATCTAAAACAAGATCACTGTTGCGCCCCAATGTCGACTGAGGATTGCCCACCAGGGCAATGATCTTGACTCCGAAATGGCGCAATGAGGGAACCAGGCGTATCACCTCTTCTGTTTCACCACTGTATGAGATCAAAATGGCAACATCATCTGCCGTAAACATCCCCAAATCGCCGTGATAGGCTTCCGCAGGATGCACAGAAAAGCTGGGGGTGCCGGTAGAGGCCAGTGTAGCCGCAATCTTGTTACCGATAATCCCGGACTTCCCCATGCCAGACACAATAACCCTACCGGACGTTGACAGAATCATGTCTACCGCCTGATCAAACTCCTGGCTCAACTTTTCTGCCGTTGCGCGCAAGGCCTCGGCCTGCACTTCAAAGACTTCTCGACCAATACCTTGACTCGACATGATTCTCCAATCCTTTTACCCAGGACTATGGCGGAATTAAGCGTTAACCAGCGTCAACCAATCCGAATGCTCCGGCAACTCACCCTTAACCGCCGCAAAGTACTTAGCCTGCAGCTTCTCGGTAACCGGCCCACGCTTACCTTCACCAATCTGACGGCCATCCAGTTCACGGATGGGCAGTACTTCGGCGGCGGTGCCGGTGAAGAAGGCTTCTTCGGCGATGTAGACTTCGTCGCGGGTAATGCGGCGCTCGCGAACTTCCAGGCCCATGTCGCGGGCGAAGTCGAGGATCGTGGCGCGGGTGATGCCTTCCAGGCAGGAGGTCAATTCCGGGGTATGCAGCACGCCGTCGCGTACGATGAAGATGTTCTCGCCAGAACCTTCAGCCACGTAGCCTTCGTTATCCAGCAACAGGGCCTCTTCCGCGCCGCCGGAGATGGCTTCGTTCAGGGCCAGCATGGAGTTGATGTAGTTGCCGTTGGCCTTCGCCTTGCACATGGTGATGTTCACGTGGTGGCGGGTGTAGGAAGAGGTGCGCACCTTGATGCCCAGCTCTTTGGCTTCCGGCGACATGTACGAGGGCCAGCTCCAGGCGGCGACCATCACGTGGCTGTTCAGGTTGTCAGCGCGCAGACCCATGCCTTCGGAGCCCAGAAACACCATCGGGCGGAGGTAGGCTTCGTCCAGATTGTTTTCACGAACCGCAGCACACTGGGCTTCGTTCAGCTCTTCCTTGGTGAACGGCATCTTCATGTTCAGGATGTGGGCCGAGCGGAACAAGCGGTCGGTGTGCTCTTTCAGGCGGAAAATGGCCGGGCCGTTCGCGGTGTTGTAGGCACGCACGCCTTCAAAGCAGCCAAGGCCGTAATGAAGGGTATGGGTGAGTACGTGGGTTTTGGCTTCCCGCCAGGGAACCATTTCACCATCCAGCCAGATAACGCCATCGCGATCAGCCATCGACATTGTATTTTGCTCCTGAATAAGCGGTTTTTCGGGGATCGGGCATTCTAGCAGGAAAGCCGGACAGAAATAAATTTAGCTTGCTACTGAATCATCACTTTTTTCCACATACTTTGGATGTAGTCACGCTCTTCCTGAAAGGCACTACCCTCCACCTGGCTGTTCAGGTTTTGTAGCGCCCTGCGGTGAATGGTCGAACGCAGGGTGATGTATACCTCCCGCAACTTCTCTGTGTCCTCCACCGGCAATACACCGGCACGGCCCAGCTCTTCCATCTGGCGAATATTGTCGCTCCACTGGGTCAGCTCCGGGTGTTCAGCACTCCAGGCCAGCATCAGGTACTGCATCATGAATTCGATATCCACAATACCGCCGGCGTCGTGTTTGATGTGAAACACTTCGTCCCGCCGGATTTCCGGCGTGCCGAGGCTGCTGCGCATTTTCTCCCGCATCTCCACCACCTCCTGGCGCAGGGCGGTTTTATCCCTTGGCGCGCACAGAATCTGGTGGCGAATATCCTCGAAGGCTTGAAGGGTATCCGGGCAGCCGGCCACGCCACGGGCCCGGGCCAGGGCCTGGTGCTCCCAGGTCCAAGCATCGTTCTGCTGGTATTTCTCAAAGGCCTGCAGGGTACTCACCAGCAAGCCGGAGTTACCGGACGGGCGCAACCGCATATCCACTTCATAAAGCTGGCCTGAGGGCGTCTGGGTGCTGAGAATGTGCACAATGCGCTGGCCCAGGCGGGTGTAGAACACCGCGTTGTCGATGGGCTTGTCACCATCGGTGGCCAGTTGCGGATCGGCCTGATGCACAAACACCAAGTCGAGGTCCGAGGTGTAACCGAGTTCGATACCGCCGAGCTTGCCGTAACCGATGATGGCGAAGTCTGTGTCACACGCCGAACCATCGGCCCGGCGCGGATAACCATGGCGGCTGACGAGGTTGGAGAAGGCCACATCCACCACATGGTCCAGCACCACTTCGGCAATCCAGGTCAGGTAATCACTCACCTTCATCAGGGGCAAAGTTCCCTTGAGCTCAGAAGCCGCCACCCGCAGCACATGGGCCTTTTTGAAGTAGCGCAACGCCTCCATCTGCTCTTCCAGGTCTTCATAGGGAATGCGCAGCATCTGCTGGCGCAGGTCGTCCTGCAGCTCTTCCTTGGCAGGCGGGCTGTACAGGCTCTCGGCATTCAGCAGTTCGTCCAGCAGCAGCGGGGTTTCTGCCAGCAGGCGGGCAATCCAGGGGCTGTCGCTACACAGGCGCACCAGCTGCGTAAGCGCGCCGGGGTTTTCCACCAGCAGCACCATGTAGGCGGTGCGGCGCAAAATGGCCTCGACCAGCTGCAATACCCGGTCGAGGGTTTCCGACGCATTCTCAACATCCATCAACGCGTTCAGCAATAACGGCATGAACTGGTTGAGGCGTTTGCGGCCTTGGGTTTGCAGGGTCTGCACGGTTCGGCTATCCCGCAGGCTCGCCAGGCGCTTGTAACTGTCTTCCGGGTTTTCGAAGCCCTTTTCCGCCAGCCACTCTATAGCGGCGGGCTCTTCCATTTCTGCCAGCCAGAGCTCGTAACAGCCGTCATCAACGCCGTTTTCGGAATCGCCTTCCTCGTCCTCGGTCGCAATGATGTTGGCGAAGTGCCGGGCCACGCGGTTGCGGTGTTCATCCAGCGCATGCTGGAAGGCGGCCCAGTCATCAAACTCCATAATGCGCGCAACCCGGGCCTGCGACAGTTCATCGTCCGGCAGAACCTGGGTCTGCTTGTCTTCCATACCCTGCAGGGCGTGTTCCAGGTTGCGCAGAAACACATAGGCCTCGCGCAACTCCTTCACAACAGAAGACGGCAGCAGCTCCAGCTCTTCCAGTTCCTTGAGGATATTCAGCAATTCCCGCTGTTGCAGCTCCCGGTCTCGGCCGCCGCGGATCAGCTGGAAAGCCTGCACCACGAATTCGATCTCGCGGATACCGCCACTGCCCAGTTTGATATTGTTCTCCAGCCCCTTCCGGCGAACTTCCCGGCTGATCATTTCTTTCATGCTGCGAAGCGATTCAAAGGCGCTGAAATCAATGTATTTGCGGTAAACGAAGGGTTTGAGGCTAGCCATCAGCACCTCACCGGCACGCTGGTCGCCTGCCACGACGCGGGCCTTGACCATGGCATAACGCTCCCAGTCGCGCCCCTGATCCTGGTAATAGGTTTCCAGGGCGGCAAAGCTAAGAGCGAGCGCGCCACTCTGGCCGTAGGGCCGCAGGCGCATGTCCACCCGGAACACAAAACCATCCGCCGTAATCTGGTCCAGCGCCTGAATCAGTCGCTGGCCAAGGCGGATGAAAAACTGCTGATTATCCAGAGCACGCCGGCCGCCATGGGTTTCGCCTTTCGAGGGAAACGCAAAAATCAGATCGATATCCGAGGAAACGTTCAGCTCCCGGCCGCCAAGCTTGCCCATTCCAAGCACCACCATTTTCTGGGGTGCCTCTTGCCCTGTTACCGGATCATCGCCCATTGGAGTACCGAACTCTTCACAGGCTCGTTCGTAGAGCCAATTCAAGGCACCATCAATGGCGGTATCCGCAAAGGCACTGGTGGCGGCCATGGTTTCATGCAGATCGGCCCACTTCATGAGATCGCGCCAGATAATCCGGAACTGCACTTCCCGCCGGTACTGGCGAAGTGCTGCATGCAAGGCCGGTTCAGAGTCAACGCCCTGGAGGTAATCCCGCCAGCGATCGGCCAGCCAGCCATCTGCGGTTGGTTCGGTCAGAGGCCGGGCAGCAACGGCGGCGCGAATCTGCTCCGGATGTCGCTCAAGGGTTTGCCGGAGAAACAGGCTCCGGGAAATAGCCTCTGCCACATCGGCTTCTGAGACATGGTCACCAGCCAGCCAGCGGGGCAGCCCCTCCGGGAATACCGATGGCCAGCATCCGGAAATCTCGTCCGCGAGTGCTCCCGGCAGTGAAGCCCATGGCTCAGACATAACGCATCCTTCTGTCTCTCTGATATATTTCAGGTACTGTATAACGAACTCGCCAAGGACTGAACAGGCACCCGCTCTCCATGATGCGAAATAAACGCCCTCTGAATCCGGAACATACCCAATCCCACCTCCCTATGGGCGGGCTTATAAGAAGCCGGATCAACCGGCTCTTTGCCATCCTCGGGGGACTGGTATCGGCGCAGATTCTTATCCTGTGGGCAGCAGAGCCACTCTCGTTCTTTGAAGCCGTATGGCTCACCATGACGACGCTGGTTACCGTGGGCTATGGCGACTACTCCCCGGTCACGCCCGTCGGCCGGATCAGCACCATTGTGCTGATGTTCGTCTCCGCCATTACCCTGTTAACCCTGATCGTAAGTGATTACATCGAATACCGATTCTACCGCAGAGAACGCATACTGACCGGACGCTGGATTTACAAAATGAAAGACCACATTGTCATCATCAACACCCCTCGAAGCGGCGGCGAACAGTACTTCATGCGATTCGCCTCGCAGATTCGCTCGGTTCCTGAGTACCACACGGTGCCGATAATGCTGCTTACGCGGCAATTTCCGGGAGGTCTGCCTGCAGAACTGTCCGACTGCGGCGTCGTTCACTTTCACGGCGCAGGAAATGACCCGGAAGCCCTGAAATCCGTGCACGCTGGCAGCGCCAAGCACATCATCGTGTTGGCAGCCGACGAATCAGACCCGATGTCAGACAGCCTGACCTTCGATATCGCCCATCGACTGGCCGAATCCAATCTGGGCGGCAGAACCACGGTTGAATGTGTCGGCGACCACAACCGTGCAAGATTCAAAGCACTGGGCGTTCGCACCACCATTCGCCCCGTGCGCACCTACCCTGAAATCATGGTTCGCTCCGTGGTTGCCCCTGGTTCCGAAAAAGTTCTGGAAGACATGTTCAACTACGAGCGAGATCATCCGCATCGTTATGATCTCAAGCTCGACGACCTTACCTGGGCGGATATTGTCAGTGCTCTGATCCGCCACGGTATTGGAACCGCTCTGGCCTACATCGATCACGACAATGAAGTCATCTGCCACCCGGATACCAACACTGAGGTTGAGGGCAAGGGGCTGATTGTTCTGGTGCGTTCCAGCGAGACGCCGGAGGTTTCAGTGGTAGAGGAAGCGCTGGACCGGTACCGGGAGTTTCTCAAGCAGTGGCGCACCATGCATGAGCAAAACCAGAAAGCCGCCACCGAGAGCTCTGAAGAGCCCCCGTCAGCCGGCGGCAGCGAGCGCTAGTTGCAACTGACCGAACTCAGGAAATTGCTCAACCAGGGTCGGCACCGTAATTCCGGCTTGCAGCGCCTTGGCTACCGGCCTCCAAACGGGCAATAGTCCGGCCGCTTCCACCTGCGGCTCAATCTTCGCAAGCGCGCTTGCGGGCAGACATATCGTGTCACCGGTTAACCAGGCCTGACTCAGATAATGCAGAAAAGATACCGAGCTGACCCCGGAAGCAGGCAGCACCAGAGACGGGCAGTAGATTCCGGCAAGGTAATAACCTTGCTCGGCTTTGCTTACCAGGTTAAGAAAAACCGGAACCGTTTGCGCAAGAGCACGGGCGTTTTCAAGCAACGCTGCGGGCTCTCCCGCTTTCAGCTCAAATTCCACCTCATGAAGAGGCCTTGCCCGCGTTCCACCTACCACTTCGCCTGAGTCCAGAGCGACCTCAATTACAGACTCCGCTTGTTCCAGCATGATAATGCGCCGCTGGAAGTTGGTTTCGAATGCCAACGCCAACTCGTCAAGGTCGACCTGAGACCTCAACGGAGTCTGCTCCAAAAGCCCAAGATCCAGATCCGGCCCCGGCAGATCCCACTCCCACTCCTGGCGGCGATGGGCTCCGTTTACGAACTCGCCCTGGGTTTTCAAGGTCTGGATATAGCGATCACCAGCCTGACGGACTCGCAAAGCAGCACGGGCCTGGTTTAACCCGGCATTCGGGGTGTCGTAGTAGCGATTGACCAGTATTTTGACCGGACCTTCGCTTGCACCCGGTCGACCTTTGAGCCACTCGAAGGCCCGGGACTGCGCGGATTCTGAAAGGGTCAGCTTTACTTCAAGTTCCGTGGCCACTGAAACGCTCCTGATGATTTCTCTTCCTGTAAAAACAGAAAAGCCGGTGACAGAATCACCGGCTTTCGATACTACTTGACTAGCTTATTAGCTGATCAGAAGTAGTAAACAGCGCCGATAGCGGCGATGGACTGCTCGTCGCCAGAACCTGACGTGGGCTCATCTTCAATAGAATAGATTTCTTCGTCTGCGTTGCTCAGGTAGCCTTCAACATACACGTACATGTGGTCAGACACGTTGTGCAGCGCCTGCAGAATGATGGTGTCGTTCTTATCACCAGACTCATCGTCGTCATTCAGCTGATAGGACAGAGCGAACTGGTTTTTACCCATGGTGTAAACGCCCATCACACCGAAAATGTCAGCAACATCTTTACGGGTTTCGTATGAGCCTGTCAGACGCAGATTGTCCAGGTTATAGCTTGCACGAAGGCCATAGGTGTTTTCGTTGTTGCCATTGCCGTTATCGTTGGAGTCAATCGCGAATGCCAACTCGAGGGCGTCAACTTCATACATGGCAGCCAGCTGATACGGGAACGACTTGTCGCCATCTTTAGCATCGTTGTCGCCATTGAACTGCACAGCAGCACCGAAAGTCAGGCCACTGAAGCTCGGAGACAGATACTGAATCAAGTCACCTTCGCCAGTGTCGTAGTTGCCCTGAATATCTGAACCAACTTCGTGAAAGTTGTAGATTTCGTCAATGGCAGACTCGTACATGGAGTCGTCAGAACCCACCCAAACTTGACCAAAACTGTCGCCCTTAATACCGATGTAGGCTTCGTCAAGACCGTCGATACCGTTGCTGCCACTCTTATCATCAGCATTGATATCTTCGAGCTCCAGCTTGAAGAAGCCTGTGATTCCCGGAGCAACTTCGTGGTCATGCTTCACACCAAGAGTAGTGCCGTTGTCAAAGTGCTTGACCTCGGAGCCACCACCGTCAACGTTGGTGTGGGTGATCGCGTACTGAATGTTACCGTAAACAGTCGGCATGGAATCCATCTTTGCCGCCAGCTCAGAGGCAGACAGAGTAGACTGTGCCATGGCAGCGCCAGAGAAGGTTGCAGCTGCAATAGCAGAAGCAAGAATCGTTTTTTTCATGTTGCGTCTTCCTTTTTGAGTTAACTCAGGTTTTCGACGGGTCTAAATCCCGATTTTTATTGGCCGGCACAACGCTTGGCTCTGCCTGCCGGGTATCTGACTGGCCCCTGTCATTCCTGCGGGACCAGCTTTTCTTCTTTTTATAAGACAAGCACGCTTGCCTTAGATCTCAACCACTTACACAGCTTTATTAAAGCTCTGCGTGATGAACCTGTTTTAATACAATGTTCCATTTTTTGCAAATTTTTAATGGCTATTTTTTAGCCCCATTTGCATTCGTAACCTTTGTCGTTAGATCAGCCTGGACTAACAACCTCTCCCATTTCCACAACAAATTCAGGGCCAGATAACCAAAAAAATCTGAAAAACAACCGGTTATCTTACGCTCAACGCTTCCTCAGCTGAGAGCCACAAAACAATACCTCAAATCACGCACTTTCGTGAGGCACTGCTGGCAACTGCGTCACATTTTTGTGCACGACCCTCTCTGGCCAGATTCCAACATAAAGGTAACCGGACCATCGTTGATCAGTGCCACTTTCATATCAGCACCAAACTCCCCCGTACCCACACGTCCAGCACCCAGCAGCCCACTCGCTTCAGCCACAAAGTCACCATAAAGCCGATTCGCCAGCTCCGGCGCAGCCGCCAGGGAAAAACCCGGGCGCGTGCCAGAAGATGTGTCGGCAGCAAGCGTAAACTGGGGGACAACGAGCAGAGAACCACCGGCATCCTGAACATTCACGTTCATCCGGCCCTGCTCATCGGGAAAAACTCGATAGGAGAGGATTTTTCGGCACAGATCCTGTACCGCTTGTATTGTGTCATTGCGCTCTACGCCAAGAAGCAAGAGCAACCCGGGACCAATACGGGTAATCGTTTCACCTTCTACGGCCACACTGGCTTCCGAAACGCGCTGGATTAGTCCTTTCATTCAGTCCCTTGAGCGTTGACACCGAGGATTAAATTCATGACACGGAAAAAGTGTATAGACCCCGTGTAACCACCGCAACCCTGCCAGATCAATAAAAGGTCGCATTCTCAGCCAGCAGTGGGAAGACTTCTGGCAACCACATTCTCAACGCCCCGCATCAGGGCATCCACAATCGCCGGCTCGGAGGCGGAGTGGCCAGCATCCCGGATAATCTGAAGCTCCGCCTCCGGCCAGGCCTTGCTCAGCGCCAGGGCATTATCCAGCGGGCAAACCATGTCATAGCGGCCGTGCACAATGACGCCCGGAATGTCCTTTAGCCGCGAGGCATCACGCACGATCTGGTCGGGCTCAAGGAACGAATTATTCATGAAATAGTGGCATTCAATCCGGGCCAGCGCTATGGCCACATGAGGATGCCCAAAATGCTCCACCACCTTGGGATTGGGATGCAGAGTGGCGCACCGCCCTTCCCAGACGGACCAGGCTTTCGCGGCCTGAATCTGTTCCAGCTCATTAGCGCTGGTCAGGCGCCGGTAGTAGGCCGCCACCATATCGTCGCGCTCCACCTCCGGAATCTGGGCAAGGTAATCCTGCCAGTAATCCGGGAATACCCGGCTGGCGCCGTCCTGATAAAACCAGTGAATATCCCGGGGCCGACACAGAAAGATACCCCGCAACACCAACCCCAGAACCCGGTCAGGGTGGGTCTCGGCATAAACCAGACTTAGCGTCGAGCCCCAGCTTCCCCCAAACAGCAACCAGCGATCGATGCCGAGAAAATGCCGAACCGCTTCAAGATCCTCAACCAGTTTGTCTGTCCTGTTACCCTCCAGCTCGGCCAACGGGGTCGATCGTCCGGCGCCCCTCTGATCCAGCAAAATAATCCGGAAACGTTCGGCATCGAAAAAGCGCCGGTGGTAGTCCTCACAACCGCCACCCGGCCCGCCATGAACGACAATCACCGGAATTCCGTCCGGATTGCCGGATTCCTCGAGGTACAGCTCATGGGGATGATCCACCGCCAATCGGTGGCGGGCGTAGGGCTCGATTTCAGGATAGAGGGTCAGCATGAAAAACTCCGTTTCGGGGATAACGGCAGTCTAGCTGAGACAGGCGAGAAAAATACAGGGGCCAGGAAAACAGACGGAAGCGTTTACCGCCTCACAACGATGTCCCGGCCCCTGAGGGATTACTTCTTGTTAGCGCGCTTACGCTCGTTTTCGGTCAGGAGCTTCTTGCGCAGACGAATCGACTTGGGCGTCACCTCAACCAGTTCATCATCGTCGATAAACTCCAGCGCCTGCTCCAGAGTGAACTTGATGGGCGGCACCAGGCCGATCACTTCGTCCTTTCCAGAGGCACGCATGTTGTCCAGCTTCTTGCCCTTGGTGGGGTTAACCACCAGGTCGTTGTCACGGCTATGGATACCGCAGAGCTGGCCTTCATAGATTTCCTGGCCAGGGTCCAGGAACAGCTTACCCCGGCTCTGTAGAGTTTCGAGGGAGTAGGTCAGCGCAGTACCGGTGGCCATGGAAACGATGACACCGTTCTGACGGCTGGTTACGTCACCCATCTTCACCGGGCCGTAGTGGCTGAAGGTGGAGGTCAGGATGCCGGTACCGGAAGTCATGGTCAGGAAGGTGTTACGGAAACCGATCAGGCCACGGGCCGGAATGGTGTATTCCAGGCGGATACGGCCCTTGCCGTCCGGGATCATGTTAGTCATGTCACCTTTGCGCAGCCCCATCTGCTCCATAATCGGGCCCTGGTGCTGCTCTTCGATGTCGATGATCACGTTTTCGTACGGCTCTTGCTTCTGGCCGTCGACTTCCTTGATGACCACCACCGGCCGGCCCACGGCCAGCTCGAAGTTTTCGCGGCGCATGTTCTCGATCAGAACCGACAGGTGCAGCTCACCACGACCGGATACCTTGAACTTGTCGGCCGAGTCGCCTTCTTCAACCCGCAGCGCTACGTTGTGCAGTAGCTCTTTTTCCAGGCGCTCCTTGATGTTCCGGCTGGTCACATACTTGCCTTCTTTACCGGCAAACGGTGAATCATTTACCTGGAACGTCATGGATACGGTGGGCTCATCAACGGTCAGCGCCGGAAGGGCTTCTACGTTGGAGGGATCACAAAGAGTGTCAGATATGAACAGCTGGTCCAGACCACTCACGCACACAATGTCGCCAGCCTGGGCTTCCTCAACTTCCACACGCTGCAGGCCAGAGTGGCCCATGATCTTCAGGATACGACCGTTACGCTTCTTGCCGTCGGCACCGATAGCCACCACCGGGGTGTTGGTCTTCACTTTACCTCGCATAATGCGACCGATACCGATAACACCCAGGAAACTGTTGTAGTCCAACTGGGAGATCTGCATCTGGAACGGGCCATCCAGATCAACCGAAGGCGCTGGCACATGATCAACAATGGCCTGGAACACAGCGTCCATGTTGTCGTCCAGATTCTCATGATCCATGCCGGCGATGCCGTTCAGCGCACTGGCATAGACTATCGGGAAGTCGAGCTGTTCATCGGTGGCACCAAGGTTGTCGAACAGGTCAAACACCTGATCCACCACCCAATCCGGGCGGGCACCCGGACGGTCAATTTTGTTCACGACCACAATCGGGTTCAGGCCCGCTGCGAAAGCTTTCTGAGTCACGAAACGGGTTTGCGGCATGGGGCCGTCGATGGAATCCACCACCAGCAGCACACTGTCCACCATACTCATTACACGCTCTACTTCACCACCAAAGTCAGCGTGGCCCGGGGTGTCTACGATATTGATGTCGTAGTCTTTCCATTTTAGAGCAGTGTTTTTTGCCAGAATGGTAATGCCACGTTCTTTTTCCTGGTCGTTGGAGTCCATTACACGCTCGTTTTCGAGCTCTTTCCGGTCCAGCGTGCCAGACTGGCGCAGCAGCTGGTCAACCAGGGTAGTCTTGCCATGGTCAACGTGGGCAATAATGGCAACGTTTCTAAGCTTATCAATCACAACGGGTATCCTGAAGAAATTAGCGGCGCGCAGTATATCGAAAAGTCCATGGCGATAATATGAAGATTAGTGCCTAATATGTAACCAATCGGGGCTTGCACCATAATTATGCGTTATCAGAGAACTTGCACCACCATGGTGCACTGCAGTGGTGCAATAAGCATGGTCTTCGGCCAGAAAGCTGCGCCACATTAGCCCGAAAGCCTTGTCGCTGCGCTGTTCTGGCGCAGCCGACAAAAACTGGCAAGCCGATTGCTTATGCCAAAGCAGCCGCATAGTGAAGGTAAGGACCACAAGCTTCTGGTAAGCTTCCCTGACCTGAAAAAAGATCGGGCCTCAGAACACTGAACGATCCGGCACAACGAACATGTAAAACCTTACGGAGCATGCACAATGTCCAAGACGATTGATTTGATCAAAGAACACGAAGTCAAGTGGATTGACCTGCGTTTCACCGACAGCCGTGGTAAAGAGCAGCACGTAACCCTGCCCGCCACCGAGGCGGACGAAGACTTTTTCGCTGACGGCAAGATGTTCGACGGCTCCTCCATTGCCGGCTGGAAAGGCATCAACGAATCCGACATGATCCTGATGCCGGACGACGAAACCGCCGTTCTGGACCCGTTCACCGAAGAAACCACCGTCAACATCACCTGCAACATTGTAGAGCCTTCTACCATGCAGGGTTATGAGCGCGATCCCCGTTCTGTTGCCCGTCGCGCCGAAGAATACCTGAAGTCCACCGGCATCGCTGATGGCGCTCTGTTCGGCCCGGAGCCTGAGTTCTTCGTGTTCGATTCCGTCAAATGGAACGTGGACATGCAAGGCGCTTCTTACCACATCCATTCTGAAGAAGCCGCGTGGGTTTCCGGTGAAGACTTTGACCGCAACAACATTGGCCACCGCCCGGGCGTAAAAGGCGGCTACTTCCCGGTTCCGCCGGTCGACAGCCTGCACGACCTGCGTGGTGCCATGTGTGCCGCCATGGAATCCATGGGCCTGGAAATTGAAGTTCACCACCACGAAGTGGGCACCGCTGGCCAGTGTGAAATCGGTGTTGGCGCCAACACCCTGACCCGCAAAGCAGACGAAGTTCAGATCCTGAAGTACTGCGTGCACAACGTAGCTCACGCCTACGGCAAGACCGCCACCTTCATGCCCAAGCCGGTTGTGGGCGACAACGGTTCCGGCATGCACGTGCATATGTCCCTGAGCAAAGACGGCAAGAACCTGTTTGCCGGCGACAGCTACGCAGGCCTGAGCGAAGCGGCTCTGTACTACATCGGTGGCGTGATCAAGCATGCCAAGGCCATCAACGCCTTCACCAACCCGGCCACCAACAGCTACAAGCGTCTGGTTCCGGGTTACGAAGCACCGGTTATGCTGGCCTACTCCGCCCGTAACCGTTCTGCCTCTATCCGTATTCCGTACGTGAACAGCCCGAAAGCTCGTCGTATTGAAGTGCGCTTCCCGGATCCGGCCGCTAACCCGTACCTGGCCTTTGCTGCCCTGATGATGGCCGGCCTGGACGGTATCCAGAACAAGATCCACCCTGGCGATGCCATGGACAAGGATCTGTATGACCTGCCGAAGGAAGAAGCCCTGAACATTCCGAAGGTTGCCGAGACTCTGTCCGAGGCCCTGGACTGCCTGCAAGCAGACCACGAGTTCCTGACCCGTGGCGGCGTGTTCACCGAAGACATGATCAAAGGCTACATCGACCTGAAGCGTGGCGAAGTCGAGCGTCTGAACATGACCACTCACCCGGTCGAGTTCGATCTGTACTACTCCTGCTAAAGCCCTGCACCAATTCGGTGCAGACTATGCAGACTATGCAGACCAGAAGCCCCGCCCCGTGCGGGGCTTTTTTGTGGCCTCAATCCCAGTTCTTAACCAAGACCCACGCCCTTAACGATATGTAACCAAGGAAGCAGGCCACAACATTGAAATGACCTTGCCCGCAATCGATAATCAAAGCAGTTCATTACCACAGGTTATCGCCATGAAAGCACCGTTCGTACTCGCCGCTGGCCTGCTGATGCTGGCTTCGACCACAGCACATAGCGAGGTCTACCGCCACGTTGACGCCTATGGCAACGTCACCTTTTCCGACGAACCCATGGAAGGCGGTGAAGAGGTCCAGGTGAAGCCCGTGACCACCATCACCCTGCCCAAGCCGGAAGCGGTTCAGGAACCCGAACAACTCCGCGAGCGGGTGGAACGTGAGGGCGCAGCCTACCAGGCTGTCTCATTCCAGTATCCGGCCAATGAACAGGCCTTTCACAGCGGCAACGGCAACGTCACTTTCGAGGTTCAAAGTACACCACCGCTGAAGCGGGGCCATAAATTTGAAGTGACCCTGGATGGACAACCGGTCGGGCAAAGCAGCTCAGGCTCAGTAGCCGTCAGCAATATCGACCGGGGCACTCACAATGCGGGCGTTCATATTGTCGATGAAAACGGAGTACGCGTGAAATCCGGCAATTCAATTACCTTCACGATTCACCGCCCATCCGTTCTCAACTAAATCTTATCTGCACCACCATGGTGCAATTGCACCATGTTGTGACCATACTTTGGGCAGCCAAGGGGCAAAATCCGGGCTGCCTGTCGCCTGACCGTTCACTACTGCACCAAGCTACAGCAGCACGCACCGGCCGCTGCGCCCGCTCTGCCCGACCCTTGCCCATTGGCTACCCGACATCACAAAACTGGTTCGCTTTTTGCAGCCACAGGGATACAACCAATGAGTCGAGAACGGAAGCAACGCATGCCATCCCATCCAGTCACCACATCCGGAAGCAGTTACAAGAGCATTCTGGACAGTCTGACAACCGCAGTACTGGTACTTGGCGATGATCTGGCTATCCGTTACCTCAACCCCGCCGCCGAGAGCCTGTTTGAAACCAGTATGACCCGAAGCCATGGCCTCCCCTTACAGGAGGTTCTGGTGGATTCCGAGGATGCCCTGACCACTCTGCATGCCGCGGTGGAGAACGGCCAGTCCTACACCCGCCGGGAAGCTGAATTTGCTTTGATCAGCGGTGCCAGACTGACGGTGGATTATTCAGTGACTCCCATCAGCCTGGACCCGACCGAACTGCTGATCGAGATCCAGCCCCGAGACCGACTGATGCGTATCAGCCGGGAAGAAGACATCATCTCGCAACAGGAGACCACGCGAATCCTGGTGCGGGGCATGGCCCACGAGATCAAGAACCCGCTGGGCGGAATCCGTGGCGCGGCGCAACTGCTGGACCGTGAGCTTTCAGACGACGACCAGCGTGAGTATACCCGTGTGATTATCGACGAGGCGGACCGTCTGCGCAGCCTGGTGGATCGCATGCTCGGCCCGAACAAAGCCCTGAAGATTGCGCCCACCAATATCCACGAAATTCTGGAGCGGGTCCGTACTCTGATTGAGGCCGAAAGCAAAGGCCGAGTGCGCCTGAGACGCGACTACGACCCGAGCATCCCGGAATTTCCCGGCGACAAAGAGCAACTGATCCAGGCCTTCCTGAACATCGCCCGCAACGCCATGGAGGCGGCGTTCGAAAACGAAGCCGCAAGCGGGCGTTCCGCAACGCCCACCATTACCTTTCGCAGCCGGGCCTTGCGGCAGTTCACCATCGGCCATCGTCGCCACCGGCTGGTGTGCCGGGTCGACATCATCGATAACGGCCCGGGCATCCCGCCGGAGCTGGTGCAGAACATCTTCTACCCCATGATCAGTGGTCGGGCCTCGGGCACCGGACTCGGCCTTTCCATTACCCAAAGCATCATCGGCCAGCATCGGGGGCTGGTGGAGTGCGAGAGTGAGCCCGGAAGAACCGATTTCATCATCTTCCTGCCTCTGGAGGACAGCAAATGAGCCAACCGGCAAACGTCTGGATTATCGACGATGACAGAAGTATTCGATGGGTGCTGGAACGCGCCCTGAGCCAGGCGGGCATGCAACCGCGCGTATTCGACAGCGGCGACAGCATCATGATGCGGCTGGAACACGAGCAACCGGACGCCATCATCAGCGATATCCGGATGCCAGGGGTGGATGGTATTACTCTGCTCTCCCAGATCGTCGAACTGCATCAGGATGTGCCGGTTATCATCATGACTGCGCACTCGGATCTTGAAAGCGCGGTGACCAGCTACCAGACCGGCGCCTTCGAATACCTGCCCAAGCCCTTTGATGTGGATGACGCAGTAGCACTGGTAAAACGGGCCGTTGCCCACAGCCATGAAAAACGCGCCGCCAGCGAACCCCAGGCCGATGCTACACCACGCAATACTGAAATTATCGGTGAAGCCCCGGCCATGCAGGAGGTTTTCCGGGCCATTGGCCGGCTGTCTCACTCCAACATCACCGTACTGATCAACGGTGAGAGCGGCACCGGTAAAGAACTGGTGGCCCAGGCCCTGCACAATCACAGCCCCAGAGCACGAAACCCGTTCATCGCCCTGAACATGGCGGCAATTCCGAAAGACCTGATTGAATCCGAATTGTTCGGCCACGAAAAAGGCGCCTTCACCGGCGCCGGCGCCGCCCGCCAGGGCCGCTTTGAACAGGCCAACGGCGGCACCCTGTTTCTCGACGAAATCGGCGACATGCCCGCCGACACCCAGACCCGCCTGCTGCGGGTGCTGGCCGATGGCGAGTTTTACCGGGTAGGCGGTACCACCCCCATCAAGGTGGATGTGCGCATCATCGCCGCAACCCACCAGGACCTGGAAAAACTGGTACAGGCCGGCAACTTCCGGGAAGATCTGTTTCACCGCCTGAATGTGATTCGCGTGCACCTGCCCAAGTTGGCCGAACGCCGCGAAGACATTCCACGACTGATGCAGCACTTTCTCAAAAGAGCAGCCAAAGAACTGGCAGTAGAACCCAAAATCCTGCGCCCGGATGCCGAGGAATACCTCACCACCCTGCCCTGGCCCGGCAACGTCCGCCAGCTGGAAAACACCTGCCGCTGGCTGACCGTCATGGCCAGTGGCCGGGAGATCCACATTGATGACTTGCCCCCGGAACTGCTGCATCAAGCGGAAAACGAGCATGCTGCTACCGGTCTGACCTGGCAGGAAGGTCTGAGGAACTGGGCAGAACAGGAACTGAAGCGCGGCAAGAAAGGCATACTGGACAGCGCTGTGCCCGAGTTTGAGAAAATCATGATCGAAACCGCATTGAAGCACACCGGCGGCCGCCGCCGGGATGCCTCCATCCTGCTGGGCTGGGGGCGGAATACGCTGACCCGGAAGATTAATGAGTTGGGGATGGATCAGCCGGAAGGGGATGACTGACCCCCACCCGGCTGCTGCTCAGCTCTCTCGCTTGTAGTTTATCCGTATGCTCTCGACTAAAACGGAATATCATCGTCAAAGTCATCAATCGGCTCTGGCATGCTGTTGCTAGGCTGCTGCGACGGCGGGTTGTTGTAACCACCCGAAGGCCCACCCTGTTGCTGCGGCGCATTGTATTGTGACTGCTGCTGAGGCCGTCCCTGGGGAGCGCCCTGATTCATGCCACCCTCGGAACCGCGGCTGTCCAGCATCTGCATCTGGCCATTGATATCCACAACCACTTCGGTGGTGTATACATCCTGACCTTCCTTGTTCTGCCATTTCCGGGTCTGCAGCTTGCCCTCAATGTAAACCTTGGAGCCTTTGCGCAGGTATTGCCCAGCCACTTCAGCCACCTTGCCGAACAGCACAACCCGATGCCACTCAGTTTTCGGCACCAGCTGTCCGGTCTGGCGATCCTTGTAACTCTCGTCTGTGGCAAGGTTCAGGTTGACCACGGCATTGCCGTTGGGGGTATAGCGGGTGTCCGGGTCCTGCCCCAGGTTACCAATGAGAATTACCTTGTTTACGCCTCGTGCCATCGTATGCTCCTGATCATGTTTTGCGGAGTGCCAGCCATCCATGCCAGCATCCTGTGTTTAAGAACTCTTACCCTGCCGGACAAAGTCAAAGTCCGCAAGCTGATCTTCCCGAAAATGCTGACGGTCCACCTTCAGGTAGGCTGTGGATGCATCCTCAACAATCACAACATCCTGCACGCCCGGCAGCTTCCGTAGCTGGCGGTCTACCTCATCGAAGGTATTTTCCAGCGCATCTCTCAGCTCCACAACCAGGCTGGTCGTGTAACTCGGGGCCGGCATGGTTAACGCTGCCAGCAGCCACACCAGGAGGCAGCCGGCCATCAACCAGAGCACCCCCTCAACGCCGGTATTCTGCAGCAGGTACCCTCCCAGGGCCCCGCCCAGAAAAGCACCAAAAAACTGGGAGGTGGAATAAACCCCCATGGCCGTTCCCTTACTGGCAGCGGGAGCCTCTTTACTGATTAACGAAGGCAGACTGGCTTCCAGAAGATTGAACGCCATAAAGAAGAAAAATAGCACACCCCAGGCCGCCCAGAGGCTGGCATTTACCTGGGTCAGCGTTGCCGTTGCCGCTGTTAGCAAGGCAATGGCCATGCATAGTATCGGCTTCATTTTGCGTTTCTTTTCGCCAATGATGATAAAGGGCACCATGGCCAAGAAAGAAAGCACCATCACACTCAAATAGAACCACCAGTGGGAGCTGCTGGCCAGGCCCAACTGATCCTGAAGCATGGTCGGGAATACCAGGAACAGGGCTGTCAGAACAAGATGCAGCACAAAGATTCCGAAGTCGAGCCGGAGCAGACGGCCATCGGCCAGAACGCGCCCGACCATTTCACGGGCAGGATGGGTATCGGCGCTGACTTTATGGGTATGCGGTGTAGGCACCACCCTGGCGACCACAACAAGGGCCAATAGAGCCATCACGGCCGTCACGTAGAAAATGCCCGACAAGCCCCAGGCCGCGCCCAGCAACGGGCCCAGCACCAGCGATACCGAAAACGACAGGCCGATGGAAATACCCACCGTGGCCATGGCCTTGGTTCGCTCTTCCTCCCGGGTGAGATCTGACAGCAGTGCCATCAGTACACTGGCGATGGCACCGGCACCTTGAAGAATCCGACCGGCGATCACAACGTATATTGAGTCGGTCGACGCGGCCAGCAGGCTCCCGCTGGCAAACAGAATAAGCCCCAGGTAGATCATCTTCTTGCGGCCAACCCGATCCGACAACAGGCCGAAGGGGATCTGAAGCAGCGCCTGACTCAGGCCGTAAGCGCCAATCGCCAGGCCCAATAGCGCCGGCGTCGCACCCTGCAGGTCCGTACCCAGCAGCACAAACACGGGCATGACCATAAACAGGCCCAGCATACGCATGGCGTAAACCGAAGCCAGAGCCACAACTGAGCGTTTTTCGAGCGCGTTCATGCCTACCCGTGCGGTTTGAATGAATGGTGAGCGGCCGGTAACCGCAGGCGGCGCATTGTACCAGAACCACCCCGGCGACGGGACACCCGCAGAGCGGGTCGTTCCGCACTTAGCCGGAACGACCCGAAACCGATATACTGGCAGTTTTTACCAAGCGAGGTGTTATGGACCATATCCAGATCAAGGGCGCGCGCACCCACAACCTGAAAAACATCGACCTGGATATGCCAAGGGACAAACTGATCGTCATTACCGGTCTGTCCGGCTCCGGCAAGTCCTCATTGGCGTTCGATACGCTCTATGCCGAGGGCCAGCGCCGGTATGTCGAGTCGCTGTCCACCTACGCACGGCAATTCCTCTCGATGATGGAAAAGCCCGATGTGGATCACATTGAAGGCTTGTCGCCAGCCATCTCCATCGAGCAGAAATCCACGTCTCACAACCCCCGCTCTACCGTGGGGACCATCACCGAGATCTATGACTATCTGAGACTGCTTTTCGCTCGCGCTGGTGAACCCCGCTGTCCTGATCACGGCCAGCCGCTGGAAGCCCAGACCGTGAGCCAGATGGTTGACCAGGTTCTCGCCATGCCGGAAGGCAGCAAGCTGATGATATTGGCGCCGGTGATCCGGGATCGCAAAGGTGAGCATCTGCAGGTGATCGACACCATGCGCAGCCAGGGCTTCATCCGCCTGAGAGTGGACGGAGCGGTATACGACATAGACGACGTTCCTGCCCTGGACAAGAAGCGCAAGCACCAGATTGACGTTGTGGTCGATCGATTCAAAGTCAAGGAGGGGCTGGAGCAACGATTGGCCGAGAGCTTCGAAACCGCCCTGGAGCTGGCCGACGGCATTGCTCTGGTGGCGCCCATGAGTGGAGAAGGCGAGGAACACACCTTCTCGGCGCGCTATGCCTGCACCCAATGCGGCTACTCCCTGAGCGAACTGGAACCTCGCCTGTTTTCGTTCAACAACCCGGCCGGCGCCTGCCCCACCTGCGACGGCCTGGGGGTGCGCCAGTTCTTTGATGCCGAAAAGGTGATCCAGAGCCCGGAAGCGACCCTGGCATCAGGAGCCATCAAGGGCTGGGACCGTCGTGCCGTGTATTACTTCCAGATGCTGACCAGTGTTGCCGAACACTACGGCATTGACCTGGAAACGCCTTGGGAAGAGCTGCCCGAAAACTTCCAGGAGGTGCTCCTGTATGGCTCCGGCGACGAGGACATTCCCTTTCGCTATGTGAACTCTCGCGGCCATATCATGGAAAAAGCGCACCCATTCGAGGGAATACTGCCTAACCTGGAACGCCGTTACCGCGAGACGGAATCCCAGAGCATGCGTGAGGAACTGGCTCGCAACCTGAGTACACAGCCCTGTAAAGACTGCGGCGGTTCGCGCCTGCGTCGCAGTGCCCGTCACGTCTTTATCGAAGAGCGAAACCTTCCGGAAATAACCCACCTGCCCGTGGGTGATGCCCATCGCTACTTCAGCACTCTGGCATTGCCCGGGCGTAAAGGTGAGATCGCCGAAAAAATCCTGAAAGAGGTACGGGAGCGCCTGCAATTTCTGGTCAACGTGGGCCTCGAATACCTCACCCTGGAACGCAGCGCAGACACCCTCTCAGGCGGCGAAGCCCAGCGCATCAGGCTGGCCAGCCAGATAGGCGCAGGCCTGGTGGGCGTGATGTACATTCTGGACGAGCCGTCCATTGGCCTGCACCAGCGGGACAACGACCGACTGCTTGCCACCCTCACCCACCTCCGGGACCTTGGCAATACGGTGATTGTGGTGGAACACGACGAAGATGCTATCCGGGCTGCCGACTACGTTATTGACATTGGCCCCGGCGCTGGCGTCCACGGCGGAGAGATTGTCGCACGGGGAACCCCGAAAGAGATTATCGCCAACCCGGCTTCAATGACTGGCCAGTACCTCAGTGGCGAGAAGGAGATCTCGGTACCTTCTGAGCGAAACAAGGGTAACGGCAAGAAGCTGGTACTGACCGGCGCCTCTGGCAACAATCTTCAAGACGTAACGCTCACGCTGCCGCTGGGCGTGATGACCTGCGTTACCGGGGTATCGGGCTCAGGCAAATCCACTCTGATCAACAGCACCCTCTATCCGGTCGCGGCCGCCAAACTGAACAAAGCGACGAGCCTCAATCATGCGCCCTACAAGAGCCTGAAAGGACTTGATCAGCTCGACAAGGTGATCGACATTGACCAGAGCCCTATCGGACGGACACCCAGGTCTAACCCTGCCACTTACACCGGCCTGTTTACCCCCATCCGGGAACTCTTCGCCGGCACTCAGGAGGCACGTTCACGCGGTTACAAACCTGGCCGCTTCTCCTTCAACGTGAAGGGCGGCCGGTGCGAGGCCTGCCAGGGCGATGGTGTCATCAAAGTCGAAATGCACTTCCTGCCAGACGTCTACGTGCCCTGCGACATCTGTAAAGGCAAACGCTACAACCGGGAGACCCTCGAGGTTCGGTATAAAGGCAAAAACATTCACGAAGTTCTGGAAATGACCGTTGAGGAGGGCCGGGAGTTTTTCGACGCAGTCCCCTTCATTGCCAGAAAACTGCAAACGCTGATCGACGTGGGCCTGTCTTACATTCGTTTGGGCCAGAGCGCAGTGACCCTCTCGGGGGGCGAAGCACAGCGGGTCAAGCTGGCTAAGGAATTGTCCAAACGGGACACAGGCAAAACCCTGTACATTCTGGACGAGCCCACGACCGGCCTGCACTTCTACGATATCCAGCAACTTTTGAACGTGCTGGAGCGCTTGCGCGATCACGGCAATACCATCGTTGTCATCGAGCACAACCTGGACGTCATCAAGACCGCAGACTGGATTGTCGACCTCGGCCCGGAAGGTGGGTCCGGTGGCGGACAGATTATTGCTGAAGGAACGCCCGAGGAAGTGGCCGCCAATCCGGCTTCGCACACCGGACGTTACCTCAAACCGATGCTCACCAAATAGCCCGCCCGAGCGACGGGCACAAAAAAACCGGGAACCTTGCGGAACCCGGTTTTTTTTGGACTCAGAAGAACTTACTCTTCGTCGTCCATCTCTTCAGCTTCGATGTCCAGAGGACGGCCGACCAGCTCAACGAATGCCATCGGGGCATTATCGCCAGCGCGGAAACCGCACTTCAGAATACGAAGATAACCACCCGGACGCTCGCTGTAACGGGGGCCCAGCTCATCAAACAGCTTGGCTACCGCAGCATCGTTACGCAGGCGAGAGAACGCCAGACGACGATTTGCTACCGAATCATTCTTTGCGAGCGTGATCAACGGCTCAGCTACCCGACGCAGCTCTTTGGCTTTCGGGAGCGTCGTTTTGATCAGCTCGTGCTCAACCAGTGACGCAGTCATGTTACGGAACATGGCCTTGCGATGCGCACTGGTCCTGTTGAACTTACGACCACTCTTACGATGACGCATTGCTCTGATTCCTTACCTTAAACTAATCGGCGATCAACCGCCCAGAACCCGGTCATCACCACGAAGGCTTGCCGGCGGCCAGTTATCAAGACGCATACCCAAAGACAGACCACGGGACGCAAGAACGTCCTTGATCTCGGTCAGCGACTTTTTGCCAAGATTAGGCGTCTTCAGCAGCTCCACTTCCGTGCGCTGGATCAGATCGCCGATATAGTAAATGTTTTCAGCCTTCAAGCAGTTAGCTGAACGCACAGTCAACTCCAGATCATCAACCGGGCGCAGCAGAATCGGATCGATTTCTTCCTCTTCCTCTACACGCTCAGGCTCTTTCTCATGATCGAAATCGACGAACACAGCCAGCTGCTGCTGGAGAATGGTAGCGGCCCGGCGAATTGCTTCTTCCGGATCGATGGTACCGTTGGTCTCCAGATCAATAACCAGCTTGTCCAGGTCTGTACGCTGCTCAACCCGAGCGCTCTCGACGGCATAGGCCACACGACGAACCGGGCTGAACGTTGCATCCAGCTGCAAGCGTCCGATGGCACGAGTTTCGTCCTCGTCCAGACCACGCTGATCAGCCGGCTCGTAGCCACGGCCCCGTGCCACGCGCAAGCGCATGTTCACTTCGCCGTTTTCGCTCAAGTGACAGATCACGTGCTCCGGGTTAGCGATTTCCACATCGTGGTCCAGCTTGATATCGCCGGCAGTCACCACGCCCGGACCTTTCTTGCTGAGGGTCAGCTCAGCATCGTCACGGCCGTTCATCTTTACGGCAACGCCCTTGAGATTCAGCAGAATCTCGATGACGTCTTCCTGGACACCTTCAATGGCACTGTACTCGTGCAGGACACCGTCGATCTGTGCTTCAGTCACGGCGCAGCCCGGCATCGAAGACAGAAGAATACGACGCAGCGCGCTGCCCAGGGTGTGCCCGAAACCGCGTTCGAGCGGTTCCAGGGTCACCTTGGCGCGCGTAGCGCTGGATTCTTTCACGTCAATGGTACGAGGTGTCAATAACTCATGTACTGAACGCTGCATAGACGCCCCTATCTGCTATCGTTGCTAACTGGGCTTTACTTGGAGTAAAGCTCGACGATGAGGTTCTCGTTGATGTCGGCCGGCAGTTCAGTACGCTCAGGTACTGACTTGTAAACGCCGGACATCTTGTTGGCGTCAACCTCTACCCAGCTTACCGGTGCACGGCTTGAAGCCAGATCCAGCGCGCCTTTAACACGCAGCTGATTCTTGGCCTTTTCGCGCACGCTCACAACGTCGCCCGGCTTGACCTGATAGGACGGGATGTTAACCGGCTTATCATTGACCAGGATCGCCTTGTGAGAGACGAGCTGACGGGCTTCTGCACGGGTAGAACCAAAGCCCATGCGATATACAACGTTATCGAGACGGCCTTCCAGCAGCTGCAGCAGGTTTTCACCAGTTGCACCTTTGCCTCGGGCGGCCTCTTTGTAATAGTTGCGGAACTGCTTCTCAAGAACGCCGTAGATACGACGGACTTTCTGTTTTTCACGAAGCTGAACGCCGTACTCGGACAGACGACCGCGACGCGCGCCGTGCATACCCGGCGGAGTCTCGATGTTGCACTTGGAATCGAGCGCGCGAACGCCGCTCTTCAGAAAAAGATCTGTCCCTTCACGACGAGACAGCTTGCACTTCGGGCCTATATAACGAGCCATATTTCACTGTCTCCTGTGTTAGACGCGGCGCTTCTTGGGCGGACGACAGCCGTTGTGGGGAATCGGCGTCACATCAGTGATGTTGGTGATCTTGTAGCCACACGCATTCAGCGCGCGAACTGCAGATTCACGTCCGGGCCCAGGACCCTTAACCTCTACGTCCAGGTTTTTAAGGCCGTATTCAGCAGCCGCATTACCGGCTCTTTCAGCTGCTACCTGCGCAGCAAAAGGTGTACTCTTACGTGAGCCGCGGAAACCGGAACCACCAGAAGTGGCCCAGGACAGGACGTTGCCCTGACGGTCCGAAATGGTCACGATGGTGTTGTTGAAGGACGCGTGAATGTGCGCGACGCCATCAACAACCGTCTTTTTCACCTTTTTACGGGTACGTGTACCTGGCTTTGCCATGTTTGCCTACCTGTTACTTACGAATAGGTTTGCGAGGACCTTTACGGGTGCGGGCGTTGGTCTTGGTGCGCTGGCCACGGACCGGAAGGCCATGACGATGACGCAGACCACGGAAGCAACCGAGATCCTTCAAACGCTTGATGTTCATCTGTACTTCACGACGCAGATCGCCTTCGACGGTAAACTTGCCCACTTCAGTACGAAGTGCTTCAAGTTGCTCGTCGCTCAGGTCTTTGACCTTGGCGTCCGGCTTAACGCCGGTTGCATCGCAAAGCTTCTGGGCTGTTGTCTTGCCAACACCGAAGATGTAGGTCAGCGAGATAACAGCATGTTTGTTATCGGGTATATTGACACCGGCTATACGTGCCATCCAAATTACTCCGCGTTCAAAGCTTTGCTGTGTGAATTTTCCGCCACAAAAAGGGCGCGAAATAATAGCGCCTGACCCACCTGTGAGTCAAGCGCCACTATTCCGAACCCCTTTTACAATGTCAGCGCTTATCCGAAACGGATCAGCCCTGGCGCTGCTTGTGACGAGGCTCCGAGCAGATGACTCGAACTGAGCCATTGCGTCGAATTACTTTGCAGTTACGGCAAATTTTCTTTACCGAAGCGCGTACTTTCATTGTCGACTCCAGTTTTCAAGGGGAACGGCTTGTTCAGCCGTTCCGTCCATAGCCCTTGAGATTGGATTTCTTCATCAGCGATTCATACTGGTGAGACATCAGGTGCGACTGAACCTGAGCCATGAAATCCATCACCACGACTACAACAATCAGCAGAGAGGTGCCCCCAAGATAGAAAGGCACATTCCCGGCCACCATCAGGAACTGAGGGAACAGGGACACTGCTGCAATATACATAGCACCGAACAGAGTCAAACGGGTCAGCACACCATCGATGTACTTGGCCGTCTGTTCGCCGGGACGAATACCGGGGATAAACGCGCCGGAACGCTTGAGGTTATCCGCAACTTCCTTGGGGTTGTACATCAGCGCTGTATAGAAGTAGCAGAAGAAGATAACTGCTGCTGCGAACAGGATAATATACAACGGCTGGCTCGGTGCCAATGCCTGAGAGATATCGCTCAGCCACTCCATGCCTTCGCCCTGACCGAACCACTGCCCCAGAGAAGCCGGGAACAGAAGAATCGAAGAGGCGAAGATCGGCGGAATGACGCCGGCCATATTCACCTTCAGCGGCAGGTGGCTGGACTGCTGGGCAAATACCCGCCGCCCTTGCTGCCGTTTGGCATAGTTGATGGTCAAACGACGCTGCCCACGCTCCATGAAGACCACGAAACCGACAACAGCAATCGCCAGAACACCAATTCCGAGAACAACCAGCAAGCTCATTTCACCGTTACGAGCCTGCTCCAGAGTCTGGCCAATGGCGCCAGGAAGACCGGCAACAATACCCGCGAAGATCAGCAGCGAAATACCGTTACCAATACCTCTTTCGGTGATCTGCTCACCGAGCCACATCATGAAGACCGCACCGCAGACAAAAGACACAACCGCCACAAAGTGGAAGCTGAAGCTGTCATTAAAGGTAACGCCCTGTGATGCCAGACCCACAGAAATACCAAAGCCCTGAACCAGGGCCAGGATAACCGTACCATACCGCGTATACTGGCTGATCTTGCGACGACCAGCCTCGCCTTCTTTCTTCAGCTGCTCAAGCTGCGGACTAACCGCAGTCATGAGCTGCATGATAATAGAAGCCGAAATGTACGGCATGATACCGAGTGCGAAGATACTCATGCGCTCAAGCGCACCACCGGAGAACATGTTGAACAGACTCAGGATGGTTCCCTGGTTCTGATCAAACAGTGCCGCCAGCCGATCCGGGTTGATACCGGGAACCGGAATGTGGGCACCGATCCGGTACACCAGCAGCGCCAGAAACACGAACCAGAGCCGCGAGCGCAGCTCTGCAAATCCTTTTCCGGCGCCCGCAGGCAATGATGCTGTCTTGGCCATTTAGTCCTCGACTCGTCTTAGTCTTCGACTTTACCACCCGCGGCGGTAATCGCTTCGCGTGCGCCCTTGGTGACTCGAAGGCCTTTCACGGTTACCGCACGGTCCAGCTCGCCGGACAGGATAACCTTGGCCTCGCGAATTTCTTCGCGAATGATGTCAGCCTTTTTCAGGGCCGCCAGATCCACTACGTCGCCTTCAACCTTGGCCAGCTCGTTCAGGCGGATTTCCGCCACGTAACGCTGCTGACGCGAGGTGAAACCGAACTTAGGCAGACGACGGGCCAAAGGCTGCTGACCACCCTCGAAACCAGGGGCAACGGAGCCACCGGAACGGGATTTCAGACCTTTATGACCACGACCGCCGGTTTTGCCGAGACCGCTACCGATACCACGGCCGACACGCTTGGCGGACGGACGTGAACCGGGTTCCGGAGCAAGTTCGTTCAGACGCATCTTAGTTCTCCTCAACCCGAACCAGGTAATTTACCCGGTTGATCATGCCGCGAATGGAAGGAGTGTCTTCCACTTCCACGGTGTGACCGATTTTACGAAGACCCAGGCCCTTGACGCACAGCTTGTGCTTGGGCTGACAGCCGATCGGGCTGCGGGTCAGAGTTACTTTGATCGTTTTTGCGTTCGCCATGACTTCAACCCAGAATATCTTCCACGGATTTACCGCGCTTGGCTGCAACGTCTTCAGGCGCCTTCATGGCCTGCAGACCCTTGATGGTGGAACGTACTACGTTCACCGGGTTGGTGGACCCGTAACACTTGGACAGTACGTTCTGCACACCGGCCACCTCGAGTACGGCGCGCATCGCACCGCCGGCAATGATACCGGTACCCTCAGAAGCAGGCTGCATGTAGACCTTGGAACCACCGTGCTGCGCCCGAACCGGGTACTGCAGGGTAGTGCCGTCCAACGCTACGTCTACCATGTTTTTGCGTGCAGCTTCCATGGCCTTCTGGATGGCAACCGGAACTTCCCGGGCCTTGCCACGACCGAAACCAACGCGACCTTTACCATCACCCACTACAGTCAGTGCAGTGAAGGCAAAGATACGGCCGCCTTTAACTACCTTGGCGACGCGATTGACCTGAACCAGCTTCTCCTGGAGCTCAGGCGCCTTCTGTTCGTTAACGCTCATCTTCTCCACCTCTTAGAATTGCAAGCCAGCTTCACGGGCAGCGTCGGCAAGAGCCTGAACACGACCGTGATAACGGTAACCTGAGCGGTCAAAAGCGACCTTCTCAATGCCTGCTGCCTTGGCGCGCTCAGCAATCAGCTGACCGACCTTCTTGGCAGCGTCCACGTTACCGGTTGCACCCTGGCGCAGCT
This sequence comes from Marinobacter sp. EN3, assembly GCF_000475315.1. Classification (NCBI taxonomy): domain Bacteria; kingdom Pseudomonadati; phylum Pseudomonadota; class Gammaproteobacteria; order Pseudomonadales; family Marinobacteraceae; genus Marinobacter; species Marinobacter sp. EN3. The sequence goes on along the minus strand of NZ_AXCC01000018.1, from coordinate 8,011 downwards.
CCTTATCCAACGTGGAGGCAGTGGCAAGCACTTTGCTGCCATCTGCAGTCGTAACCTGGGCGTACATATGACGCGGTGTACGGTGCACGCACAAACGGTCAGTACCCAGCTCACGGATCTTCATGCGCACTTTGCGCGCGCGACGCAGTCTTTCGTTATTTGCGCTCATAGTCCCGCCTTATTTCTTCTTGGCTTCTTTGCGTCTGACCTGCTCATCCGCATAACGCACACCCTTGCCCTTATACGGCTCGGGCGGACGGAACGCGCGGATTTCCGCAGCGACCTGGCCAACCTGTTGCTTGTCGATACCGCGAATCACAACTTCCGTATTGGACGGAGTTTCAGCGGTAACACCCTCGGGCAGCTCATACTCGACCGGGTGGGAAAAACCCAGTGTCAGGTTGAGCTTCTTACCTTGCGCCTGCGCACGGTAACCTACGCCCGTCAGCTGCAGCTTACGCTCCCAGCCTGTGGATACGCCGGTAACCATATTGTTAACCAGCGCACGAGTAGTACCAGCAAGAGCGCGGGACTGTTTTGCACCATCGCGGGCCGCAAAACGCAGGACGTTTTCTTCCTGCTTTACTTCAACCGCCTGGTGAATGGTGAACTGAAGCGCTCCTTTGGAACCCTTCACATTGATTTCCTGTCCGTTCAGCTTAACCTCAACACCGGAAGGCAGCACGACAGGATTATTGGCAACCCTGGACATGTGTATCTCCTAGAATACGGTGCAGATGACTTCGCCACCCACGCCTGCAGCTCGTGCGGCGCGGTCTGTCATAACGCCCTTGGACGTTGAGACAATCGCGACTCCCAGACCACCGGCTACTTTCGGCAGTTCCCCGGCGCCTTTGTACTGGCGCAGACTCGGACGGCTGACCCGCTGAATCTCCTCAATAACCGGCTTGCCGCCGAAGTATTTCAGAGTGATGGTCAGCTCGGGCTTCGCGTCAGCTGAAACAGAAAAATCTGCTACGTAGCCTTCGTCCTTGAGGACCTGGGCTACTGAGACCTTCATTTTTGAAGATGGCATCGTTACGTCAGCTTTTGACGCCATCTGGGCATTACGGATACGGGTAAACATATCCGCAAGCGTGTCTTGCATACTCATTGGTATGAGGCTCCTGATCTTTTTAGTTGTGCAGCGGCTTGCCGCACCGCTTACCAACAGGCACCTGACCGAAGTCAGGCGGCCTATCTTACCAGCTTGCCTTGGTCAGGCCCGGAACGTCACCGCGCATGCCGTATTCACGGAGTTTGATCCGTGACAGCTCGAACTTGCGCAGAACGCCGTGGGGACGACCAGTCACCTGGCAACGATTCCGAAGACGCGAAGGAGATGAATCACGCGGAAGCTGCTGGAGCTTCATCTGTGCATCCCAACGGTCATCATCGCTGGTATTCGGGTTTTTGATAATCGCCTTGAGCTCGGCGCGCTTGGCAGCATACTTTGCTACCAGTTTTTCGCGCTTTTGCTCACGGTTTTTCATTGAAACCTTCGCCATGTCACTCGTTCCTTATTTCTTGAACGGAAAGCCAAAGGCTTTCAACAGTTCGCGACCTTCGTCGTCGGTACCGGCAGTGGTGGTGATGGTGATATCCAACCCGCGGATCTTGTCGACTTTGTCGTACTCGATCTCCGGGAAGATGATCTGCTCACGCACACCCATGCTGTAGTTACCGCGACCGTCGAAGGATTTCGGGTTCAGACCGCGGAAGTCACGAATGCGGGGAACCGCAATGTGTACCAGACGATCAAAGAAATCCCACATGCGCTCACCGCGCAGGGTCACTTTACAGCCAATCGGCCAACCTTCACGGATTTTGAAGCCCGCGACGGATTTACGCGCTTTGGTAACAACCACTTTTTGACCTGCCAGGCGCTCAAGATCTGCCACGGCATTTTCAATCAGTTTCTTGTCACCAACCGCTTCGCCAACACCCATGTTCAGGGTGATTTTCTCGATACGCGGCACCTGCATCACGTTCTTGTAACCGAACTCTTTCTGCAGGGCGGGTACCACTTCCTTAGTGTACTGCTCTTTCATGTTAAGCATCGTAACCACCACCGCTTACTGGTTATCGACAGCTTCGTTCGTGGACTTGAAGATCCGCACTTTGGTGCCGTCTTCCTTGATCTGGAAGCCAACACGATCGGCTTTGCCGGTCTGCGGATTAAAAATAGCCACGTTGGAAGCCTGGATAGGCGCTTCTTTTTCGACGATACCGCCCGGGGTGCCAAGCATCGGGTTCGGCTTTGTGTGCTTCTTCATCATATTGATGCCAGAAACAAGCACGCGACCGTCGTCCAGAACTTTCAGGACTTTACCACGTTTGTCTTTGTCTTTCCCCGTGGTGACGATTACTTCGTCATCTCGTTTGATCTTTTTCATAACCGGCCTCTGGTCCTTTAAAGTACTTCGGGTGCCAGTGAGATAATCTTCATGAACTTCTCGTTACGCAGTTCACGGGTAACCGGTCCGAAGATACGGGTACCAATGGGAGCGTCCTGATTGTTCAGAAGTACCGCCGCGTTACCGTCAAAACGGATCAGAGAACCGTCCGGACGACGCACACCCTTACGGGTACGTACTACAACAGCCTTCAGGACCTGGCCTTTTTTCACCTTGCCGCGGGGGATGGCTTCCTTGACGGTTACCTTGATGATATCCCCAACGGTTGCATAACGCCGGTGAGATCCGCCCAGGACCTTGATGCACATAACCTGACGTGCACCACTGTTATCCGCGACTTCAAGCATTGTTTGAGTCTGAATCATGGTTGTTCTCCGGGCGAATTACACCTTGGCAGCGCGTTCGGTAACTTCCACCAGGGCCCAGCTCTTGGTCTTGGAGACCGGACGGGTTTCCTGGATGGTTACGGTGTCACCAATGTTGCACTGATTGCTTTCATCGTGTGCATGAATCTTGGTTGAACGCTTCATGTACTTACCGTACAGCGGGTGTTTAACCTGACGCTCAACCAGGACCACGATGGACTTGTCCATCTTGTTGCTCACGACCTTGCCGCTCAGAGTTCTGGCAGTTTGGGTAGCTTCGGTCATGTCACTGTCCTGCCTTTTCGTTCAATACTGTTTTCACGCGAGCGATATCGCGCTTCACCTTGCCGAGAAGGTGAGACTGATTCAGCTGACCTGTCGCCTTGCGCATGCGCAGGTTGAACTGCTCCTTCAGGAGGTCGATCAGCTCTTTGTTCAGCTCCTCGACTGACTTTTCACGCAGCTCTGTTGCTTTCATCACATCACCGTCCTCTTAACAAAGGTGGTCTGTACCGGCAGTTTGGCGGCAGCCAGAGTGAAAGCTTCGCGTGCGATTTCTTCCGCGACACCTTCCATCTCGTACAACATGCGGCCTGGCTGAATCTCAGCCACCCAATACTCGACAGAACCTTTACCTTTACCCATACGTACTTCCAGCGGCTTACCGGTGATCGGCTTATCCGGGAATACCCGGATCCAGATCTTACCGCCCCGCTTGATGCGGCGAGTCATGGTACGACGCGCTGCCTCAATCTGGCGCGCAGTTATACGCCCACGGCTGGTCGCCTTCAATCCGTATTCACCGAAGCTCACCTTGTTTGCGCGCTGAGCAAGACCGGTGTTACGGCCTTTCATTACCTTGCGGAATTTGGTGCGTTTTGGTTGCAGCATAAGAGTGCCCCTTTACTTAGAACCTTTCTTCCCAGAGGCTTTCTTGTCAGCACGGACCTGCTCCATACCACCAAGAATCTCACCTTTGAAGATCCATACCTTTACGCCGATAACGCCGTAAGTGGTGTGCGCTTCATAGGTTGCATAATCAATATCTGCACGCAGTGTGTGCAGAGGTACACGACCTTCGCGATACCACTCGGAACGTGCGATTTCAGCACCCCCAAGACGACCGCCAACCTGAATCTTGATACCCTTGGCTCCCTGACGCATGGCGTTTTGAACCGCACGCTTCATAGCGCGACGGAACATCACACGACGCTCCAGCTGGCCGGCAACGTTTTGCGCTACCAGGCGGGCATCCAGGTCCGGCTTGCGGACTTCTTCGATGTTGATGTGCACAGGCACACCCATCATGTCGCTGACTTCGCGACGCAGACGGTCAACATCTTCACCCTTCTTACCGATAACAATACCGGGGCGGGCGGTATGGATCGTGATCCGGGCGTTCTGAGCAGGGCGCTCGATCACGATCTTGCTGACAGACGCCTTAACCAGGCGCTTGTCCAGGAATTCGCGAACCTGAATATCATTCAGAAGATTCTTCGCGTAGTCCTTTTTGTCGGCGTACCACACTGAGTTGTGCTCTTTGATCACACCCAGGCGAATGCCGGTTGGATTTACTTTATGACCCATCTGAGCATCTCCTACTTGTCGGCGACCTTGACGGTGATATGACAGGTGCGCTTGAAAATACGGTCAGCGCGCCCCTTGGCTCGAGCTTTGATTCGCTTGAGCGTTGGGCCCTCATCCACCATCACGGTGGAAACCCGCAGATCATCTACGTCCAGACCTTCGTTGTGCTCAGCGTTGGCAATGGCGGATTCAAGAGCTTTCTTGATCACAACCGCTGCCTTCTTAGGGCTGAAAGTCAGAATGTTCAGGGCGTCCTCAACAGCCTTGCCGCGTACTTGGTCAGCGACAAGACGTGCTTTCTGAGCTGAGAGGCGAGCGCCCTTGTACTTGGCTGCTACTTCCATTTCTATTACCTCAGAATCAGCGTTTAGCTTTCTTGTCGGCCGCATGACCACGATAAGTACGCGTTGCCGCGAACTCACCCAGCTTATGTCCAACCATATCTTCGGTGACATAAACCGGCACGTGCTGCTTGCCGTTGTGGACTGCAATGGTCAGGCCTACCATCTCCGGGAAGACTGTTGACCGGCGGGACCAGGTTTTAATGGGCCGCTTGTCATTTGCTTCCAGAGCTGCCTCGACCTTCTTCAACAGATGCAGGTCTATAAAAGGACCTTTCTTCAAAGAACGTGGCACAGCAATTACCTCTATGTAGTCGTTTACTTGGCCGAACGACGACGTACTATCATCTTGTCAGTACGCTTGTTCTTACGAGTCTTATGCCCTTTGGTCGGAACACCCCACGGAGTAACCGGGTGACGTCCGCCAGAGGTACGCCCTTCACCACCACCATGCGGGTGGTCAACTGGGTTCATAGCAACACCACGTACTGTTGGCCGTTTGCCGCGCCAACGTGATGCACCCGCTTTACCAAGCTGCTTGAGGCTATGCTCACTGTTGGACACTTCGCCCAGAGTGGCACGGCAATCTACAAGCACCTTACGCATTTCACCTGAACGCAGGCGGATGGTGGCATACGCCCCTTCCCGAGCAACCAGCTGTACGGATGCGCCCGCAGAGCGAGCCAGCTGTGCACCTTTGCCAGGCTTGAGTTCGACGCAGTGGATTACGGAACCGACCGGAATGTTCCGGAGCGGCAACGTGGAGCCCACCTTGATCGGCGCGTCGACGCCGGAGCGCACAGGATCACCAGCCTTCATACCTTTGGGAGCGATAATGTAACGACGCTCGCCATCGGCATATTTGACCAGCGCAATGTGCGCAGAGCGGTTAGGATCGTATTCCAGGCGCTCGATGACCGCCGGGATACCATCTTTGGTCCGCTTGAAGTCGATAACACGGTAGTGCTGCTTATGACCACCACCAATGTGACGAGTAGTAATGCGGCCAACATTGTTACGGCCACCAGACTTACTCTTTGTTTCTACCAACGGCTCGTAAGGACGTCCTTTGTGCAGATCCGGGTTGTAAAGTTTTACAACGTGACGGCGTCCGGCAGATGTTGGCTTGGTTTTGACGATCGGCATATTACGACCCCTTTACCTTATTCCACATCCAGAAAATCGATGTCCTGACCTTCTGCCAGCTTGACGTAAGCCTTACGAATGTCATTACGCTTGCCGAACCCGCGGATAGTGCGCTTGAGCTTACCCTTACGGTTCAGAACCTGAACACCTTCGACGGTGACGTTGAACAGTTGCTCAACGGCTTTCTTGATCTCGGGCTTGGTCGCATCAGGCGCTACACGAAACACCACCTGACCACGCTCTGCCGCCAGAGACGCTTTTTCTGATACGTGCGGCCCTAACAGGACCTTGTAAATACGTTCCTGATTCATCCCAGCATCTCCTCGATCTTCTTCAGAGCGGGAACAGTCACCACGACTTTCTCGAAGGCAACCAGGCTGACCGGATCCAGACCTGCCACATCGCGAACGTCCACATGAGGAACGTTGCGGGAAGCCAGGTGCAGATTCTGCTCAACATTCTCAGACAGGATCAGGGCGTTGGACACACCCAGATCGCTCAGCTTGGCAGTGAAGGCCTTGGTCTTGGGTGTATCGACATTCATGTCGTCAACCACAACCAGACGCTCCTGGCGTACCAGCTCGGAGAAAATGGAACGCATCGCCGCACGGTACATCTTGCGGTTAACCTTTTGCTCGAAGTCACGGGGCTTGGCAGCAAAGGTTACGCCGCCTGAACGCCAGATCGGGCTACGAATGGTACCAGCACGGGCACGACCAGTACCCTTCTGACGCCATGGCTTCTTGCCACCACCACTGACTTCGGAACGTGTCTTCTGGGCCTTGGTACCCTGACGGCCAGCTGCCATGTAAGCAGTAACCACCTGATGCACCAGAGCTTCGTTAAAATCTTTGGCAAACGCAGCGTCGGAAACAGAAATCCCCTTGCCGCTACCAGTAATTGTCAATTCCATCGCACCGCTCCTCAGGCTTTAACTGCAGGCTTGATGACAACGTCGCCGCCAGTTGCGCCAGGTACGGCACCACTTACCAGCAGCAGGTTGCGCTCGGCATCGACACGGACGATTTTCAGGTTCTGCACAGTAACCTGCGCATTACCCATCTGACCGGCCATCTTCTTGCCCTTGAACACCTTACCCGGAGTCTGGTTCTGACCAATGGAACCCGGAGCACGATGAGACAGGGAGTTACCGTGAGTAGCGTCCTGCATGGAGAAGTTCCAGCGCTTAACACCGCCCTGGAAACCCTTACCCTTGGACTGACCTACTGCGTCAACCACCTGACCGTCTTCAAACACGGAAACGGTCAGCTCGCCACCGGCGGCCAGGTCTTCACCTTCGCCATCAGCCAGACGGAATTCCCAAACGCCACGACCAGCTTCAACACCTGCTTTCGCAAAGTGCCCGGCAGCCGCCTTGTTTACACGGGAGGAACGACGAGAACCTACGGTTACCTGCACTGCACGGTAGCCGTCGCTTTCGAGGGTCTTGAGTTGGGTAATGCGGTTGGGCTCAACCTCAATTACCGTGACAGGCAGCGCCTGCCCTTCATCCGTAAAAATACGGGTCATACCGGCCTTACGACCGACAACACCAATTGCCATGTTTCACCTCTTAAGTGTACGGGGCTTGCACCCTCTATGGCCTATGACAGTTACACAGACTAATACCGGGCGGTATTAGCCGAGGCTGATCTGAACGTCTACACCTGCTGCCAGGTCCAGTTTCATCAGAGCATCTACTGTCTTTTCCGTCGGCTCAACAATGTCGAGCAAACGCTTATGCGTACGAATTTCATACTGATCACGCGCGTCTTTGTTGACGTGCGGAGAGATCAATACCGTGTACTTTTCCTTCCGCGTCGGCAGAGGAATGGGACCACGCACCTGAGCGCCGGTCCGCTTGGCGGTATCGACAATCTCCTGCGTGGACTGGTCGATCAGGCGATAATCAAACGCCTTCAACCGGATTCGAATTTTTTGGCTTTGCATGATGCACCAAACTCCACTCGTAGCAGCTACTAGTTAGCCGACCTTCAAAAAAAGGAGCCGCATTGTATGCATAATACCCAACCCTGTCAACAGCATTGCCATTGACAGGGTTGAGCGACATTTGCGACCTAAACAGAAAAAGGGGCTGAACGCTCAGCCCCTTTTTCCTGATCAATCGAATAAATTACTCGATGATCTTGGCGAC
>NZ_AXCC01000017.1:0-73691 GCF_000475315.1 Marinobacter sp. EN3 | reverse complement strand
TTCCCGGTGGTTAACACCGCCAGCATTTTGTTCATGCATCAGGGCGTAGGCGGGGTTCTTGAAGGTGTAGTCCTTCATGGCCACGGAGGCGGCTTTGACCCGTTCTTCGTAGGCGAACTGGAACACGCAGGCCTGCTGGGTGCTGCCACCGGCTTTGGTGTTGCAGGTGACCGGGTCCAGTTTCGGGGCGTCGCCGTGGTGGTCGGCGAGAATCAGTGCCGGTTGTTCTTCACCATCCACGCTGCCGTGCTGGTAGCGGTAGTGCCAGCCTTCTTCGGCGGCCAGGCGTTCCAGGAACTGCAGGTCGGTTTCCCGGTGCTGGACGCAGTATTCCCGTTCTTCCGGTGGGCGTTTGAAGTCGAAGATGGAGTCCACAATGCCCCGCTCTTCGAGCAGGGTGCGCACGATGGCGTCGGTGGTCTGGGTCTGGAAGATGCGGCTGTTGTGCATCAGGCCCAGGCGCCACAGGGGCGGCTGGATGACGACTTCGTAGCGGGTGCGGCGGTGGCCGGTGTCGCCTCGCATAAATTCGTTCACCACGCCGGTAAATCGGCGCAGGGGCTGGCCGTCCTGCCACACCAACAGGTCTACCGGCTGTTCCAGTACATCGGCGGCGGCCACATCCGGGTCGGTGCTGGCCAGTTGCAACCGGCCATGGAACAGATCGGACAGCCGTTCGGTCAGCGCGAAGCCGACAACAACAAAGTGGTCCGAGGGGAATTCGCCTACACGGGCGGTGAACTGCAATCCGCTTGCCTGGGGCATGACTTCGATCCCTGAAGATTGAATGTATCCGTTTTCAGCCTGCGCCATCCGGGTGCCGGCTCCCGCCAACCCGGGCACACATACCCGGGCGACGGAACACAGTTTAATACAAGCTGCGGGGTATGCGGTACCCTGAGAGCAATTGCTCTGTGAACGGGTTGGTATTGCTGGCCGCGTGCAGGCGATAACGCATTTCCCCGTCATCCACCGTGAACTTCACGTCCACCGCATTGCTGCTGACACCGGTAATGTCCGCTTTACCCAGCAACCGGAACAGTGCCCAGGGGCCGCTCTCGGAGATGCTCCGGGGCGATCGGTTAACCTGAATCGGCACCAGCGTTACCCGGCTCTCCACGGTGTCCCGCAGGGTGTTTGGCCATACCAGCGGAATGCTCTGGCTGGGGCCATGGGAAAACTCCACCAGCTGGCCATCGATGTTCACCACCGAGCGACGTTTGTTGTTGCTGAGGTTCAGGGGTTCCAGCGCGAATTCCACATCCAGCGTACCGCTGCGGGTAAAGAACGCCTGGCGAATCTGCCGGGCACGGTCCAGCGCAGCAACCACGTCCCGGCGCACCAGGCTGGCCCGGCGGGCATCACCCACATGTTCCGGATGGTCTTCCAGGAACAGCTTCAGGTTGTCGTTGTAGAAGGTTTCCAGAATACCGTCCGGCGCGAAGAAGCGCTCGAAGTCCTGCAGCGCGGCATCACGTCCTGCCCCCTGGGTAAACGGATAATGCCGGGCCAGGTTCTGCTGGAATGGCTGGTAAACCTCGCGATACCAGTCACGCTCCAACTGGGCCACCGCACTGTCCAGAACCACCCGCCAGCTTTCGGTGGCCAGGCGGTTCAGTATCCGGTTCAGGGGTTCCGGCTGATGACCCGCCATGCGTTGCAGGGTGAAGATAGGGTCGGCGCCCTGCAGGCCCATGCGAGCACGAGCGGCACTGAGGGCGGCTTTGCCGGTATCCGGGGATTCCTGGATGTTTCGCATGTATTCATGCAGCTCACCCACAACCAGCATGACTTCCTCCAGCCCAGACGGCTCCTCACCCTGCTTGCGGGTAAGCTGGTTCAGATCACTGAACTGGCGCTCGATGTCCTGCAGCATGCGGTAATGGGGAGATTGCTCAAGCAACTTGCGTGCGGCTTCCGCTTCGCCTTCACCTACCGGAATCAGGCGGGTGTTTTCCCGCACCTGCGCCAGCAATCGGGCCAGTGGCTGATGGCCGCTGGTCAGGCTGTCGAGAATACGAACGCCGTGGTTGAGATCCTCAAACCGATGGATATCCAGTCGGCTCAGCGCTGTGCGCCAGGCCTCGGCATAGTGCTCGGCGTACAGCGTTTGCAGGCTGGCCAGCAGTTCGGCTTCATCGGCCTTGCTGAAATCAACATCATCCCGACGGCCCAGCACCCAGGCGTCAATCAAGGCCAGTTCGGTGACCGATCCGGATTCCCGAAGGAACCATTTTTCCAGTCCCTCCCGGGTCAACAACGCTGGTATCGAGAGTGGATCCTCAGCAGACGGCACATCCTCGGCAAGCGGCTCGCCGTAACTGTCCAGGCGTGTGAACACGGTCGAGAACGCCGGGCCGGAGCTGCGGGCCAGTTCCAGTGGGGTCGGGAAATCACGGCTGGCCTCATTCTCCAGCTCGCGGTATACGCGGTCTGAGGTGCTGATACGACCAAGCTCGTGCTGTGCCCATTCAACACTGCTGCGGAAGGGCGCCAGAGCCATAGTGGCGGTTGGGTCGCCGTTGGCTGCCAGGTCCGACAGGTCGGTGTGGGCCATGGCGTATTGCAGGTGCCCATACAGGCGATTCTGCACATCGCGCTGGCCGGGGAAACGGGCCTGCCAGTATTCACGCATGTAACCGGACACGATGTCGGTACGGCGGCCGCTGGCATCGTAAAGCATCCGCAGCACGCGCAGGTGTTCGAGCCGCTCAGTGCTGTTATCCGGGGCCTGGCCCATTTCCTCCATCACACCAAACATCAGCGCAGGCAGGTATTGATAGGCCAACATGTTCAGGTAGGCCTTATCCACTTCCGGGCCCACCTTGTGCCCCTGGTACAGCCCCATATCAGTCACCAGCGGCCACTCCTTGCGGTAATCGCCGAAGGCCAGCGTGGCATCCCGCAGCTCATCCAGCGGTTGCAGCAGATTACGTCCGGTGGTGTCCGGCTCGTAGCCAACCGGCTGCCAGTCGTTCAGATAGCTTTTCACCCGGTTTTCCACCTGGGCGGCCGCTTCGGCATTCTGGAGAAAATAGTGCTGCCAGCCCGCCGTCATGCCCGCACCGGCGGCCAGAGCCACCACGGCGGCAACGGCCACCCGACGATGACGCTGGCGCACCACCCGCCGGTTATCCCCGGCCAGGCCCGCCTCCGGATAGATGATTTCGGGGAACAGCCCCTTGGTGAACAGGCTCGCAGACTGGCCACCACGCTGGGCCGGCTGAATCGGGTCGGACATCTGGTAGTTCCGGGCAGCAGCGGAGACAAAGGCGTCCTCGGGCACACCTTCCTGCAACACCGAGGTGAAGTAGGTGCCGCGTACCAGTGCCGGTGTGGAGAAGGCATCCGCCGACAGCAAATCCGTCAGGAACTGCTCCATGGCCGGCTTCAGGCCCGCCAACTGGCGGGTGAACGAATAAGCCGCCGCCCGTTCTTCGTTATCACGGGTGTTGGCCAGCACGTCCGGCAGGCGTTCGGTGAGCTCATCCACCATATCGGCGTAACGCTCGGCAAACTGTTCCAGCCACTGGTCCTGATCCTGCTGGCCGTCCAGCCTGAAGGTGAACCCCAGGGCCTTGTCCTTCTCCGCCTTGCTGAGAGTACGGACAAACGGCGCAAACCCGTACATCAGGTCCATCTTGGTGAAAGTCACATACACCGGCAGCCGGGACCCAAGCTGTTCCATCAGCTCCCGCAGGCGGGTGCGCAGCAGGATGGCGTGGGCTTCACGCTGTCGTTCGTTGGCGGCGCTCAGGCGCGCAAGATCCACAGCCAGGATAACGCCATTGAGCGGCCGCTGGGGCCGGCTGCGTTCCAGCCAGGCGATAAAGTGGTTCCACAGCCGGCTCTGGATTTCGCCGGTGGCGCCCTCACCCTGGTTCTGGCTCAGCAGTTCGCCATCCGGGTCGATCAGGACACCGTTGTCGCCAATCCACCAGTCAAAACTGAACGGGTTACGGTCGCCCCGGTTGTTACGGGTGACGTTGGTCAGGGTATAGGTTTGCCCGGCACGCTGAATCAGGCTGGTCTTACCGGCATCTTCCAGGCCCATCACCAGATACCAGGGCAGACGGTACAGGCCCTTGCGACCCGGCAGATTGCTTTTCAACGCCTGCAGCTGGCGGTCCAGCAGCCGCTGTTGGCGACGCTCCATGGGCAGAATCGGGTCTTCCTGCTCCCGCTGCTCCTCGGCCTTGGCCTTGTTCACTTTACCCAGGCGACGGGCCAGCATGGTACCCCAGACCATCACCACCAGCAGGACCACCCCGAGGGTGACCAGAGCACGCATCTGCCAGGCCATCAACGGGTAGTCGCCGTTGATTTCCAGGCGTGGCCCCAGCCACCAGGTGGCTACCAGCAGGGCAATTACCCCCAGAGCCAGGGTGACGGGGGCGGCGCTGCGGATGTAGGGCAGAAGCCAACGACCAATGAGTAATGCTTTTCTCCACATGGTTTCCATTCCTGCGTTCGTTGCGTCTTGCGGGCGTTACGCCAGTCGTTCCAGTTGTTTTATAAGAGCCGGTTCCCAGTCATCGAGAACCCGCCCCTGGATCTGATTTTTCAGATCCTGAATCTGTTCGGCGGCCAGGGCTTTCAGGCCGGTTTCCTTGAGCAGCCGGGCCGTGGCCAGGCGCCAGTAGAAGCGCTCGCGCGGCTCCCGGGCATCGGCCAGACCCTGCTCCAGCAGTTCCATGGCCGGCGCCAGTTTGTTCTGCCGCACCAGCTCAAGCGCACCGTCGAATGCCTGCTCCCAGGGGTTGGCACCTACGCCCGTTCCTTTGCCAGCCGCGGGGGCTGTGTGCAACCAATCTGCACCATCGTCACTGAGAAACGGTGTGCCATCGTTGAAGGTGAGCTCGGCCAGTTGCGGCAGGCGGTCGACAAACGCTTTCAGGGCTTCCCGTATGGCCTCCGCGCAATCGGTATTGCCAAGGGCCATGGCCGCCCGGGCGCTGAGCCAGTGGCCATCGAGCCAGAACGGGCTGACCGACAGGCTTTGTTCAATGCGCTGCCAAAGTTCCAGGTCCGGTGTTTTCTCCAGAGCTTCCTTGTACTCGGCCACCCGGTCTGCGCTGACGGCGGCCAGATCTGTGCGCTTGCCATCCCGGGTTGGCGGCAGGCTGGTGATACTCTGCCAGATGGCATACCGACGCATCCGGTAGCCCAGGGCGTTGTCCGGTTCGCTGCTGGTCAGCAGTTCGGCGACCTTGAGCAGACTCTGTCGGGTCGCACGCTCATTACTTGGGTCCAGTGTCAGGTTGCCCAGCGACGCGGCCGTAGTGTTGGAACTGGCCGAGCTGGAGGGCGATGAGCTGGCCGTGGTCTCCCGTTTGTTTGTCGGGGTGTTTTCAGACGCCGTCCGGGGCGCGGTGGCCTGGTCCGGCTTGGGCAGCTTTTCCACGGCCCGCTTCAGGTCGAACAGGGCGTCGTCAGGTAAATCCCGGTCTTTGGCCTGGGTATCCAGTTTCTCAACCAGATCCAGACAGAACTGACGACCATCTCCTACGCTGGCATCAAAGTTCAGGCTCTCAACCGCTTTAAGGGCCCGCTGCAGCATCTGCGTAAACAGCATCTTGCGAGCCCGCTGCCCCTTGGCACCGGGATAGGGCCAGGCGTTTTCCCACCAGTCGTCCAGCACCCGATGCAGCAGGTACAGCGACAGGGCAAACCGTTCACCATCGCCGCCGCGTTGCAGGCTGAGCATGACAAAACCCAGCACCTTGAGGTCCTTGCTGCGATCCGCCAGCAGTTTCAGTGCTTCGCTTTCAACCTTGTGCCAGTCGATGTCGTTGTGGGCCAGCGAGCCCACTTTCATGATCTCGTCTTCGAGAAACTCCAGCGTGCTGTCTTCAGCCAGGCTTTCGCCTACCCCGGTGTCACCCGGAATCGGGTTCAGTACCTGATCCACGTAAGGATGCTGTTCAATCACCTGCATGCCATCACTCCTTACCAGCCACAGGCCTGGCGCAAAGGCTTGATCGCCTCAGCAAAGCCGTTGAGATCAAACAGCAGGCCATCAAGCTCCCGAACCCCCGCCTGCAGGCGCACATCCGGCTGGTTGACCACATCCAGTACGGTGCGGATAGCGGGCAGGCCGCGACCCGCGCTGACCACCAAACCTTCATCCCGAACCCGCCAGTGTGCCCGATGGGGCCCCAGAGTTACGTCCACTCGCTCGCGATCCAGTGGCTCCGGCAGCATGATGGCCAGCTCGGTGATGTTGTTGTGGCACTGCAGCGACAGCACCGGGCGTGGAGGTTTTACCCCGAGCGCGGTCACCGTCACCAGGTGACCCGCCGCGCTGCCGGTGTCGCGATAGACCACCCCGCCGGCATCGTTCCCGCTGGCCTGTGCAAACACCCGGCGCCAGCGCTCAGACTGGTTCACCAATGCCGGATGCTGGCCGGCCTCGTACTGCGCCAACGGCGTACCGAACACCTCATCAAAACAGGCCAGACGTTCCAGCCGGTTCGGTTGTTCAGTGCAGGCCCCGGCTTCCGCCAGGCGGGTATCGGCCCAACTGCTGGCACTCACCAGCAGAAGGACCATCAAGGGCAATCGGTGCAGGTCTTTCAGGGTCATACGTCGGTTACCTGATACTTCAAACATTTATGGGCCAGTGTGCGTTTTGGCAGGCCCAGGCTTTCCGCGGCCTGGGCGCGATTGCCGCCATACTGGCGCAGACGTTCGCGGATGATGGCGGCCTCAAAGGCCTGGGCGGCGGCTTTCAGGTCGCGGATATCATCGGCCGAAGGTACGCCCGGGATGGTTTTGGCTTCCACGAAGGCCATGGTCGACTCCGGGGAGTCGGCAAACAGATCGTCCAGGCGCAGGACTTCCGGCTGAATGTCGTCACCGGCCGGGGTCTGCAGACAGGCCAGTTCGATGATGTTGCGCAGTTCCCGGACATTGCCCGGGAAGTGGTAGTCGGCCAGCGCACTCAGGGCATGGCTGCTGATGCCCAGCGGGCCACTGCCCTCGCGCTCGGTGTAGAGCCGGATGAAGTGACGGCTGAGCGCTTCCAGATCTTCACTGCGTTCCCGCAGTGGCAGAACGCGCAGGGGAAACTGGCTGAGGCGGTAGAACAGGTCACGCCTGAACCGGCCATCCTCAATGCCCTCCTGAAGCGGCTGATGGGTGGCCGCCACCAGGCGGAAATCCGAATGTTGCTCTTCCCTGGCGCCCAATGGCCGGAACTGTCGGCTTTCCAGCACCCGCAACAATTTGGATTGCAGTGCCATGGGCATATCGCCAATCTCATCCAGAAACAGGGTGCCGCCGTTGGCCTGGGCCAGCAGGCCTTCTTTGGCCTGGTCGGCACCGGAGAAGGCACCCTTGGTGTGACCAAACAGTTCACTCTCCAGCAAGGTGTCCGGGATGGCGGCACAGTTGACCACCACCAGAGGCCCACTGGCACGGTCGGACATATCGTGGATGCCCCGGGCCACTACATCTTTGCCACAACCGGTTTCGCCCTGAATCAGCACAGACAGCTGGCTGCCAGCCGCTCGCACCACCTGGGCCCGGAGGTGGGTCATGGCTTCGGAATTGCCAACCAGGGTATAGGCTAACTGGCTGCAGCGCTGGCGCAGGCTTTCGGCATCGTGCAGGTGGTCCAGGGAGCGCTTGAGCAGCCGCCGTTGCCACACCTGGTCACGGGTTTGCAGCTGGCTGATCCATTGATGCACCAGCAGTTGCTTCAGGCCGCTGTACAGTGGCTGCGTAACGATGCCCTGCCAGTCAGGATGGTCGCCGCACAACACGAGCATGCCGAGGGTGCGGCCATCTTCGCCCTTTAATGGCTCCAGCCAGAAGCTTCTTGGGCGGCCACTAAGTTCCAGGAGCGTCTGGAAGCCGGCATGATCCAGGCGATAGCTGGCAGCACGGGTGAGTTCCCGCGGCTGGCCTGTCTGCAGCACGTGGGCAAAGGGGTGGCTGAAGTCGTTACAATCAAACTCGCCCGCTTCGTCCAGTTTGCTGCAGTGCAGGGTCCGGCCGCTGAGGTCGAGTTCCAGCGCCCAGCACTTGCTGAGCCCGAAGGCGCTTTCGAGTTGGCGGGTGGCGGTGTTCAACAGCGCTGGCAATGTGTCCTGTTTGATCAGTGCCACCGCCAGATCGATGCCGGTGTGCAGTTCCTTCTGCATCCTTCCCATGCTTTCATTCCCAGAATAATTACTTAGGAGATCGTCGCCCGCGCATCCTGCGGAGTGGCTTTCCAAAACACGCTGTGAATACATCCTTGTACGCTCCCTCATCGCTCGCCGCCCGCACACCGTGGGGTTGAGCTTTCCAAAACACGCCGTGAATACATCCCTGTAGGCTCCGCTCCGCCATCCATGGCTCCGCAGGGTTTTGGAAAGCTCAACCCCACGGTGCACTACGATTCAGGAGGCCTCCAGGCTAAGCGACGGTTCCTGTAAATCTGTTTTCTTCCACACCCAGTTTCACCTTCGTCACCGGCTCCCTGGCCGCCAGTTTTTCCAGCAACGCCAGCGACACCGGTGGCAGCAGTTCGCCTTCGATGATCGACTCCAGCATCCGCGCGCCGTTTTCACTTCTGGTGGCGCGGCTGCGGATGGCTTCGACCAGGCCGTCTTCCAGTTCCACCTCGGTGTGGTAGCGAGCTTGAATCTGATCCGCCAGGCGCTGGAGTTTATCCTCAACGATGCGGTTGAGAGTGTCTTCACCCAGCGGCAGGTAGGGCACCACTTCCATCCGCGCCAGCAATGCCGGCTTGAAGAAGTTGGCCAGTTCCGGGTACAGGGCTTCTTCGATTTTCTCCGGCTCTTCGGCGTGGTTGACGATGGTCTGGAAGCCGAGGTTGGAGGTCAGGAAAAAGACCACGTTTTTGCAGTCGATCAACCGGCCTTCGCCGTCGGCCAGTTCGCCTTTGTCGAAAGCCTGGTAGAACAGGTTAAGCACTTCCGGGTGGGCTTTTTCGACTTCGTCGAGCAGCACCACGGAATAAGGCTTCTGGCGGATGGCTTCGGTGAGGATGCCCCCTTCTCCGAATCCGACGTAGCCTGGGGGCGAGCCGATCAGACGGGAGACAGTGTGTTTCTCCTGATATTCGGACATGTTGATGGTGGTGAGGAACTGGCGGCCGCCGTAGAGCAGTTCGGCCAGTTGCACCACGGTTTCGGTTTTGCCGACGCCGCTGGGGCCTACCAGCAGGAAGGCGCCCATGGGGCGACCCGGCCGGCGCAAGTCGGCGCGGGCGGTGAGCAGGTGCTGGTGCAGGCAGTCGATGGCGGTGTCCTGGCCTTTGATATGGGCCTGCAGGTACGCCGGCAGGTGGGTGATTTTTTCCAGCTCGTCGGTGGTCATGCGGTTGACCGGGATGCCGGTCCAGTCGGCGATGACTTCGGCCACCTGGCGGGCATCCACCCGGGCGTGTACCAACGGTTCGTCGGCCTGGAGTTCAGCCAATTCCTGTTCGATGGCGGCGGCTTCGCTTTTCAGGTCCGGGCGTTCTTCGTGGTCGCTCTCGGCCAACTCAACAGCAACGTCATCGGCGGTTTCGCCCTCGACATCCCCCGCCAACAGCTGTTCACGAATCTCGACCAGCCGGGCAACAAGCTCCCTCTGGTCATTCCAGCTTTGTTCCAGTGCTCCGGATTCGGCGGTCAGGTCAGCAATCTTCTGTTCCAGAGCCTGTTCCCGCTCGGCATCCACCTTCTGGCCAAGCGTGTGTTCCCGGCTCAGAAGCTCCTGTTCCATGGCCAGCTGGTGCAGTTCACTGCGCACGTGGCTGAGACGGCGTGGCGGTGTACTCAGGTTCAGGCTGACCCGGGCGCAGGCGGTATCGAGAACATCGATGGCCTTGTCCGGCAGCTGGCGACCGGCCAGGTAACGGGCGGACATTTCAGCGGCGGCTTTGAGGGCGCTGTCGGCGATCAGTACCTGATGGGCTTTTTCGTAGACCGTGCGCAGGCCACGGAGGATGTGGACTGCTTCGCCCGGCGTTGGCTCGTCCAGGGCCACCGGTTGGAACCGGCGGCTGAGAGCCGGGTCTTTTTCGAAGTATTTCTTGTACTCGCGCCAGGTGGTGGCAGCGATGGTGCGCAGTTCGCCACGGGCCAGGGCTGGCTTCAGCAGGTTGGCAGCGTCGGAGCCACCTTCGCTGTTACCCGCACCGATCAGGGTGTGAGCTTCGTCGATGAACAGGATGATCGGGGTCGCCGAACCTTTCACGGCTTCGATCACGCCCTTCAGGCGTTTTTCAAACTCGCCCTTCACCGAGGCACCGGCCTGCAGGGCACCCATGTCCAGGGTCCAGAGTTCGACGTTCTTCAGGCGGTCCGGCACGTCGCCGTTGACGATGCGCAGGGCCAGGCCCTCCACCACGGCGCTTTTGCCCACGCCAGCGTCGCCCACCACGATGGGGTTGTTCTTGCGGCGACGGCAGAGGATATCGATCATCTGATCGATCTCGGCATCGCGACACACCACGGGGTCCAGTTTGTCTTCCCGGGCCAGCTTGGTGAAGTCGGAGGCATAACGTTTGAGCGGGTCCATATCGGCTTCAACCGCTGGCCTGGCACCACCGCTTTCCGTCAGCTGCGGACGCTCCACAGAACCCTCGGTTACCCGATCAAACTGCTTGCGCAGCTGTTCCCGGTTGATGTCCACCAGCGCCTGCGCCACCCGGGGCATCAGGTAGCGATCGGCGTTCATCAGCAGGGCCAGAAACACCGCGCCGGAACGCAGTTCGGTATGGCCGAGTTCGGTGGAGGCCAGCAGCCAGGCGTCCTGCATCAGTTCTACCAGCAGCGGCGAGAACGACGGATACGGTTCGGCGGTCTGAGGTTCGCCGTTCAGGCTGTCACCCACCACGGGTTGCAGTTGCTGGTAGTTGATGCCGGTGTGTTCCAGAATCTGGCGCACATCCGAGAACGGCGTTTCCAGCAGTTTGAACAGCAGGTGCGCCGGGGTAATCTCGGCGCCCTGACGGCTGATGCACAGGGCCGCGGAGGCTTCCAGAGCCTGGCGTGAAATGTCGTTAAGGCGCCCGATCAGCGCCGGCAGTTCTACCCGAATCACAATGATGTCCTTATTTCGGTAGTTGTTCCAGAACGCTGAGCACATCCCTGATGCGTTCGTTCAGCGCCATGTTATAGAGCGAATAGATCCCGGCCATGGCCGCCACGAACAGGCCTCCAATAACCCACAAGGGCAGGCCGCTGCGCAGTCGGTTGCGGGCCGGCATCAGGTTTTCCGTGGCATCAGCCAGCGGCCGGCTGTCGCGGTCGCCACGCAGTTCGCGAAGCTGGTCATAGAGGCCACGAACCACCTGTTCGTATTCGTCCCGACCGTTTTCCATGACCTTGTAGCGACCCTCAAAACCCAGACACAGGCACAGATAGATGAACTCGAGCATGTCCCGGTAACGAGTCGGCTCTTTTTCCATGCGGGCCAGGATGGCAAACACCTTTTCGCCACCCCAGGTTTCGTTATGGAATCGGCTGAGTAGCGAATGCTGTGACCAGACGCTGTGGGCGCCCCAGTCGGTACCCAGCACAGCCTCGTCGATGAAGGCGCAAAGCACGTAGCGGTAGGCCACCACCGTGGGGCGCTCATAGCCCTGCTCCACCAGTTCCCGGTCAACGGCGGCGACTTCGTCCACTACCTGCTGGTACAGGGTTTCCACCTCGCGGAAATCCGCCAGTCGCCGCACCCGAATAACCAGTCCCAGCAGCGGGGTGGCGGCGTCAATCAGCCGGTTATCTTCCAGGCCACGAAGCTGGAAGCTGCTGTCATCGGATTCAACCGGCGACTGGCCGGCGCCGCTATCGGCAAACAAAAGGTCGCTGAATGCACGATCACCCGAATCCCTGGTGTTGTCTGGTCTGTCCATTACCGGTGCATCTGCCATGATTTAGCTCCTGATAGCCCAGAATTGCATCTCCAGCCCCGGGAAGCTGCCCGCCACGTGGAAGGCAAATCCACTGGCGTTGTCCAGCATCTGCCAGGCCTGGCTTTGATCGTCCAATCGGAAATACACAAAACCGGCGTGGTAGGGCAACTGACGCGGGGCCACCGGAAGTGCCGACAGTGGGATACCCGGCAGCTGGAGGCTGATGAGATCCCGAATCTTCTCCACGGAGGCCACCTTGCACTGCTGAACAAACTGTTTGCGCAGGTCGTCCAGTGGCATATCGGCTTTGACCGCCAGAATGAACTCGGCGTCGTTCATCAACTGGCCATCCTGAACCGGTGCGACGGTGAGTCCGTACTGGCGCTGCTGCAGGGCAATCGACAGCGCCCGGGGCTCCAGGACCGTGCTCAAGGCCTGCCGTAGAATCTGCATCAGCGGGCTGAAACAGCCTTCCGGCAGATCGTGATCGTAAGGGGTGAATTCCCTCGGCAAACGGCTTTCATCGGTAAAGGTGACCAGCTCGCCACACAGCTCCAGAAGCGCTTCGTACAGACGCTCCGGGTGCAGCTGACGCAGCCGTGCCAGGTGCATGAAACGCGGGTGCGCCCGGTTCAGCATCTGCAGCAGCATGAAATCCGAAACATCGGCGACACCGCCCTGCCCGGGCGCGCCCACCCGTTCGGCAATGTTGCGGGCCCGTTCCTGCATCAAACCCGCCATTTCACCGACAAAGCGCTGAAGCCTTGGCGCCGAGCGCACGCTGAGCATGGTCGGCAGGAAGTTCGGGTCCATTACCAGGCTGCCATCGGGGCGCTTTTCCAGAATCCGGCCAATGGCCAGTGCTGCATAGGCACTGCGGTCTTCCCGCTCCAGCATCAGGCGCGGAGCCACCCGCCCCACATCGATAGTGTGAGCATCGCCGTCAATGGAATGCAGATCCCGCACTTCCACCGGCTGCGCCTGGAACCGGCCGGCCACGGGCGCTTCCGGCCATTCGACTTCGGCCAGGCTATCGCTGCCCAGAGGTAAAGCCAGATAGACCACCTGGTTGGCCACCGAGGCATCGGTGATCTCCAGCGGCTCCGGCATCACGTCGTCCTGGGGCAGGTTGAACCGGGTTCCGTCCGGAAACAGTCCGGAGGCCCGCACCAGTCCGACCCGGCCAAAACTCAGGTATTCGGCATTGAGCTCCAGATCACTGAACCCGAACAGGTAGTCCGAGACGGCCAGCGCCCGTTCATTAATCTGGTGTTCCAGATAGCGTTGCTGTTGCTGGAAGTGCTGGGGTTTGATGAACAGCCCATCACTCCAGACCACTCGATTCGTGACTGCCATTAGCTTTCATCCGACCGTCTGAGTTGCACTTCACGTTCGCGCAGGTTCACCAGCAGGTGATACCGTCCGCCAATCGGGTCGACCTTCACCACTTTTTTCCACTGGGACAGGTTCGGGTAGGCGTAGAAGGCGATCACGGCGATGTAGCGGGTGTCGGTGCTGACCTCAAAGGGCTCGACAAATTTGAACTGGCCGGGCACGAGGCTGTAATCGCTATGGTCCACGTAGTTCTGGCCCAGAGAGTCCTCCAGGTCGTTCAACAGCTGGTCGAAATCGCCCGCCATCAGCAGCGAGCTGTCCCGCAATTCAATCACCTGAAACGCAATGGGGGTGGGTGCCAGGGATTCATTCGGGTTCACGTTCGGTTCCGCCAGCATGGTGAGATCCACCCGGCTGGGCAGATCTTCCGGGTAGCCAACAGGAATATCAGGATCCCAGAGCACCTTGGCGGTCTTGGTCACCGCGTTGTAAGGGGTGCTACACCCCGCCAGAATCAAAGCAACAACCAGCAAGCTCCATTTGCAGTACTTCACAACAGTTTCTCCCTCTGTAATTGGCGCAAGTGTTGGTCATAAGCCTGGTCGAACACTTCCTGGAACAGGCGTTCGAAACCCTGCTGACGACTGGATTTCAGTTCACGGTAATAGTGTTGGTACATATCCCAGGCCCAGCGGCCCTCGTCTTCGTTGTCCTGCAAACCACGGCGATAGCCGTGAAACCGGCGCAACAGGGCTTCCGGTGAGAAGGCGTGCAGAATGGCTTCCAGCGCCTCGCGAATGGCTTCCCGGGTGGCCTGCTGGTGGTGATTCAGGCTTTCCAGACTCTCACGGACAGCGGCGGGGGCCGACAGATGCACCGGGCTGCGCTGGGCTGCAAACAGGGTCTGAATGGTGTCCGGATAGTCGTTGGCCAGCCGCAGCG
This sequence comes from Marinobacter sp. EN3, assembly GCF_000475315.1. Classification (NCBI taxonomy): domain Bacteria; kingdom Pseudomonadati; phylum Pseudomonadota; class Gammaproteobacteria; order Pseudomonadales; family Marinobacteraceae; genus Marinobacter; species Marinobacter sp. EN3. The sequence continues at coordinate 59,554 of NZ_AXCC01000017.1, read as the reverse complement.
GGTTGTCCTCGATGGGCTGCAAGCGGGTGCGCAGCGCCTGGTGACGGCTGTCTTCGCCCTGATGCAGCGCCAGCAATCCTTCCACCGTTGCCTTCAGGGTCTGGCCGGCTTCCTCCAGAAACAGCCGCATTTCGTCGCTGTCGGCAAAATCAATATCCGCATCCAGCCCCCGGAGCAGTGGTGCACCACTGATGTGCTGGCGGCTGACCTCCCGCATGTTTCGTGTCGTTTCGGACATTCCCTGTCGTTCCTTATGCTCGCGTTGTGGGGTGACCGGCAGGCCCATGGCCACATCCCGGTTCTCCCGGTACTCATCGCTAACCTCAGCCGAACGGGCAAACCAGGCCTGGTCGCTGGCCAGCAGCTCGGGAGCCTCCTCGTCCGGGCGCGTCGGTTTTTGCTGCCAGGGCGCCAGCGGATCACAGCTGACCGGATCGCCGGCTGCCGGCTGCAAACCCTCCAGAGGCTCGCGACCTTCAGGCCGGCTCTGTTCGTTGGCGGCATGCCGCAAACCATTCTCGGGTGCATCCACCAGACCATGATCTTCGCGTGCGTCGTGGTCGGTTTCACCGACAGCCGCCGGGACGCCGGAGAGTTCGGCCCGTATCTGGTAGCGGCCTATGGTCACGGTGTCGCCGTGGCTCAGTCGGGCACGACGGCCCCGCCCCACAGGCTGACTGCTGCTGTTGATGTAGGTCCGGCCACTGCGATCAATCAGGCAGAAGCCACCGTCCAGGTAACGCACCTCGGCATGACCGGCGACAGCGCCGGTACGGTGAGGCGAAAGCTGCCAGCTGTCGCTGGCCGCGGTGCCGATGGAACCGCCACGGGTTCCGAAGCTATGTTCAATGCTGGCGCCACCACCGGTTTCCGTCGGGTTGGTGATCACTAATGTCAGTTCTGCTGCTTGTTGTGCCACGTCTCCGGCTCCCTGCCCTAACGTCTGATCTGTATCCGCACCGCCGGACGCTCACGGGCCCGGTCCGGTGTTACGAAGGAATTCCAGCCCAGGCGAACATCCTCGCCCAGTTGCATGGGGCGAATATCCTTGGGCCGCATTTGCAGCTCCAGGTCATAGGCCAGCTGCTCCCGGGTAGCGAACTCCACCAGTTTGACCAGGCGCTGGTGATCCCGGCCATTGGGCAGAAAATCCGCAAACCGCTGCCGAGTCAGATTGCGCAGCCGGAGAATAAACTTGCCGCTGCGATCCCGGATGCGCGAACCCACCAGCGTGTCTTCGCCCAGGGTGGCGTTGGCCCTGCCCAGCGCGGTTTGCTGATCCCGAGCGATGTCCACTTTGCGCAGCACCCACTGTTCGATGCTGACGTCGTCCAGGTCAAAACAGTGGCCGATGATGCCGCTGACCACTTCCGGTGACCGGCTCCGACCCGCCATCAAGCCGGCATAGGCCAGCATCTTGGACCAGTTCACCGGCGTCGCTTCCCGCAGCCGACTGTCGCCCAAACCGGTCAGGGCATACACCAGTTCCGAAAAACCGTCGCTGGCCCCGGGCTGGAACCGGATGTAGTAGCGGTATTTGCGCCAGGCCCGATGGAACAGGGTCACCAGCCGGTGATTGAAGAAATCCAGAAAATGCCGACGAACACCGAGATTCTGCCCCGCTTCCCAGGCCAGATCTTCCAGGTAATAACCGGGCAGTGGCGACTGGGAGCCGTGAAGCCCCAGGAAGCTGACTTCCATCTGATAGGGAGCGTGCTCATGCTCCGGCGACAGCGCCGACACCACGTCACTGCCGGGAAATCCAAGGCCGGCCGAGGCCGAGAACCGGATGCGTTCCTGGCGGGGCTCATCGTGACCGCCACGCTCCAGGTCGTCTCCATGGTGCCGGTGAATCAGATCCACCAGCTGAAAAAAACTGTATCGCCGCGCGTTGCCGAGAACGGGTTCCAGCCCGGCTACATCAGCGGCTGCTGACCTTGCTGTAACGTCCATGTGTACCGTTCCTGATTGTCTGTATTCACCACTTCCAGTTGGTGAAACGCATTGATACTCGCGTAAAGCGCAAAAAACTGACTCAAGACCGTGCCGAACAGGTAGAGGTCACCTTCACTGGCAAACCCATGCTGATCCAGCTTCAGCTCTGAGCGGATACCGCGCACCGGCAGCCCGCGAATCATGCGGTCAACCGGCTTGGTGGTGATGCCCGTGATACCGGCCAGCCGCTTCTGGGACACCCGCTCAGCCTGTCGGTCGACGAGGGCCCGGAAGTCATACACTCGCAGCACGGTGCGCAGGGCATCCACATCCAGCATCGACAGGTAGTTCAATGACAGGTTGGATATCAGCGTCCACAACAGGCTGCCATCCAGGGTAGGCCGCAGGGTCGCCGTCGGGCGCGTGATATTGCTGAATGCGGCAAAGGCCGGTGTGCTCTCGGTGGCCATGCACACTTCCCCGACGGCCAGTTGTTGTGGCAACTGGCGATTGGTGCAGGTGAGCGTGAGCGAGACCGCTTCCTGACGATTCAGACATTCGGTTTCATCACCACGAACAAAGGAAATGTAGTGATCAAAACCATCCCCACGCACGCTCTCCCGGGTACGTACCCGGTAGTACAGGGCGGTGCGGCCCCGATCCCGCTCCACTTCATGCTGGAAACTCTCAAACGCCGTGTAGATGCGCGGCTCGCCTCTACCGGAACGACCTTCCAGCCAGCCCTCAACCTGCTCGATACTGAACACCTCGTAGTGTTCCGGGCAGCGGCTGGAGGGTGAAATACGGTATTCAGTCTGGCGACCGTTCAGGTCTACCGGCTCGCCTTCGTGGCTGAACAGATTAACCGCGGGGGTGCAGTACAACTGCATGGAGTCGCGGGTTACCCGGGTGTCCGGGGGCAGAATCCGGCTGAAGTGGAAACGCAGACTGATCTCATCAGCCTGCACCGCTGGCAACCGGGATTTCAGGCCGGTGATGTCAACAAACCGGAAGGCCTCCGGAAAACTCAGGTACTCCTGGATAATCCGGTAGCCGGCATAAGCATTCTTGGGATAAGGCAGGATCGCCTCGTCTGCCGCAAAGCCAACCGGCTGCAACAGGGATGAAGGCAGACTGACCACACGGTCGCCCACCACCAGCTCCATACGGCTGAGGTAATGGTTTAACCACAGATACAGGGTCTCTGCCGTGTGGTTGTCGCCCCCCAGGTAAAAACGCAGATTTTCCAGGCCAATGCCATTCAGTGGCTGGTCCGTATGCAGCGCCAGGTCTACGGTCACGGAGGAAACTTCCCGTGAGTGCTCGGCATTAGCCTCGGCCACACTGATCGGAAAAATATCCACCGACCGGCAGGTGCGGAACCGGCATTGGGTCTGGCGGCTGGCGTCGCCCAAGGGGCGGCTCTTGATCTCGGTATGACGATCAACAACCTGACGTTCACTGATGGCATGCAGCTGTGGATCAAAGCGCATGATGGTGCAGCTGGGCACTGGCCGCAGATAATTGGGCCAGAGCATGTTCAGCAGCGAATGAGTCAGCTCCGGAAACTCGTCCTCAACTTTTTCCCGCAGTTTGCCGGTCAGGAAGGCGAAGCCTTCCAGCAGCCGTTCTACGTCCGGGTCGGTGCTCTGTTCGGATAGAAAGCGGGTGAGCTGCGGGTGGGCTTCGGCAAATTCCCTGCCTTGCAACCGCAGAAAGCTCAACTCATCCCTGTAAAAGCGATTTAACTTCATCGTTACTGCACCACTAGTCTGGCCCCGAGCAAGGGTGTGGTTGGCCTTTCCAAAAGACGCTTCAAGCCCATCCATGGGGCGCTTGAGCTCCGCCATCCATGGCTCCGCACACTTTTGGAAAGGCCAACCACACCCTCGCTCTCATCCTTGCCTGCAGAATACTACCCATGACGCTAGATCACGCGGTAGTACCGCTTATCATCCAAAACCAGGTCTATGGTCGTCCGATCATCGCTTCCTGCAACGTTCAGGTAGACCGTCACCTGGAACTTCAACTGCAACGGGTCCGGGCCCGGTGGCATGGCTACCACATCCACCCGCTTAACCCGCGGCTCAAACTTCTCAATGCACTGACGGATGGCCCCGCGGATCTGGATGCTCAGGTCATGAGTGCCCAGAGTGGCGTCGTTGAAATCCAGTAAGCCAAGATCCGGTGCGCTGCTGCTGTTGCCCGGGTGGGCGTTCAGCAGTCGCACCAGGTGACGCTTGATGGATTCCACCACATGGGTGAACTCCCCCATGCTCTGGCCCGCGGGAGCGGCAGCCTGTTCAAGCCGTTCAAACAGGCTGCCGGTGTTGCGAACGCCGTCAGTGCCGGTGCCGCCGAACACGGATTAATCCTTGTCCAGTCGGCCAACCAGCGAGAGTTCAAAGTTGGCGCCCATGTATTTGAAGTGCGGACGCACTGCCAGGGAGACCTGGTACCAGCCCGGATCGCCTTCCACATCGGAGACTTCCACTTTCGCGGCACGCAAGGGGCGGCGGCTGCGGACGTCTGCGGGCGGGTTTTCCTGGTCGGCCACGTATTGGCGAATCCAGGTGTTCAGTTCCCGCTCCAGATCCTGGCGCTCTTTCCAGGAGCCGATCTGCTCTCGCTGCAGCACCTTGATGTAGTGGGCCAGGCGGTTCACGATCATCATGTACGGCAACTGGGTACCCAACTTGTAGTTGGTTTCCGCTTCCTTGCCTTCCTTGGTGTTCGGGAACTGCTTGGGCTTCTGCACAGAGTTGGCGGAGAAGAACGCGGCGTTATCGCTGCCTTTACGCATGGTCAGGGCGATGAAACCTTCTTCCGCCAGCTCGTATTCGCGACGGTCGGTAATCAGCACCTCAGTCGGAATCTTGGCTTCCAGCTGACCAAAGGACTCGAAGGTGTGCACCGGCAGATCTTCCACCGCACCACCACTCTGGGGGCCAATGATGTTCGGGCACCAACGGTACTTGGCGAAGCTCTCGGTCAGGCGTGTGGCCAGCAGGTAGGAGGTATTGCCCCACAGGTAATGTTCGTGGTCACCGGAGACATCTTCCTTGTAGTTGAAGCTGCGCACCGGGTTTTCAGTCGGATCGTAAGGCACCCGCAGCAGGAAGCGCGGTGCGGTCAGGCCCAGGTAACGGGCATCCTCAGATTCCCGCAGGGAACGCCACTTGGCGTATTTCGGGCCTTCGAAAACGGCGCTCAGCTCTTTGATGGCCGGCAGTTCCTGGTAGCTGTCGACGCCGAAGAACGACGGTGCAACCGAGGACAGGAACGGCGCGTGGGACATGGCGCCAACCGACGACACGTACTGCAGCAGCTTCATGTCCGGCGTTGATGGGCTGAAGGCGTAGTTGCCAACAATGGCGCCCACCGGCTCACCACCGAACTGACCATACTCGGCGGCATAAATGTGCTTGTAGAAGCCGGTCTGGGTCACGTCCGGAGCAAATTCGAAATCTTCCAGTAGCTCGGTCTTGGTGGCATGGAGGATATCCACCTTGATGTTCTCGCGGAAATCGGTGCGATCCACCATCAGTTTCAGTCCGCGCCAGGACGATTCCAGCTCCTGCAGCTTGGGCGCGTGCAGAATCTCATCCATCTGGGCGCTGATTTTACGATCCAGCTCGACCACCATCTGGTCGACCAGCGCCTTGTTGACCGGCTGGCCTTTTTCATCGCTCTTCAGCAGGTTGGCAATAAACGTGGCCACCCCTTTACGGGCAACATCGTAGCCTTCATCGGCCGGCGCCATACGGCTGTTGGCCATGACCTGGTCAAGCAGAGAGCCTTCTGCTACGGATTCGGAGGCAGCAGATTGCTGCACAGCAGTATCAGACATACCACATCCCTTCAGTACGTGATTGATAATCGGTGTAGGTTACCGGGTTCCGGTGTTGCGATTACTCGCCGCCGTCGGTGGCCAGCTCAAGTTCAGCCAGCAGCTTTTCCCGGGCGTCGTCGTTGTCCAGCAGCTCCTGCAGCTTGGAACGGAACGAAGGCACGTTGCCCAGCGGGCCCTTGAGGGCAACCAGGGCTTCACGCAGCTCAATCAGCTTCTTGAGCTCAGGGACCTGGCGGGCAATGCTGTCCGGAGAAAAGTCTTCGAGCCCCTGGAATTCGAGATTCACGGGAAGATCGTCGGCGCCGTCTTCGAGCTTGTTGGAAACACTGGTGGAAAGCGTCAGACCCGCTTCCTTCATGACAGAACGGAAGTTGTTCTTGTCGACGGAAATGGCCTTACGGTCTTCAATGGGGGTTTCTTCAGCGTGACCCTTGAAATCACCAACCACGAACATCTTCAGTGGCAGTTCGGTTTCGGCCTGCTGATCGCCTGTGGCGGGGACATACTTGATATTGATGCGCTCTTTCGGCGCAACGGAACCGTCTTTGGCAGACATGGCGTGCTCCCTGTGCAAGTCATTTGCAATTGTATCGATCCTTGGTGCCTGCCCTCCTGGCAGACAACGCGTAAAACTGTACACAGGTCACCCAGGGTTCTCAAGCAAAAATTGGCCAGCGATGGCTCAAAATGTGTGCTTGGGCAAACTTTTGCCAGATTGCCAAGGCGGCTGGAAAACCGCTGTTTCGGTCAATGACGCCAACCAGCGCCGTCGCTATACTGCCGACATGCTTGAATGGAAAAAAACCACCAACACCACGGAGACACAACATGAGTGACCTGAAAGCGAAGTTCGAAGAAGCGGTAAACTACATCCAGACTGCGGAAGGCGATTTCAAACCTTCCAACGAAATGAAACTGGAATTCTACGCCCTTTACAAGCAGGCCACCGAAGGCGATGTCAGCGGCAAGCGCCCGGGCATGATGGATTTTGTTGGTCGGGCCAAGTACGACGCCTGGGAGAAACTCAAGGGCATGTCCAGCGATGACGCCATGCAGCAGTACATCGACAAACTTGAATCCCTGAAGTAACGCCCCTGCCCCGCCGCCACACCGGTTGCGGGGCACCGCACCCGCCAGAATTTTGCGCCGTTCAAACGTTTGTCATATGATGCGCGCAACATAACAAAAACAAGCTTTTGAACGAGTAAACACCATGGACATTACTGAGGCCCTGGAGCAATCGCGCCCAGGCATGATTGGCCAGGTACAGGCCGCCATCCGTAAACGCGAACTGAATCAACGCGCCGAGCAAACCTATCTGCACTGGATCAGCCGATTTGTGCTGTTTCATGATCTGAAGGATCCGGACAATCTGGCCGAAGAGGATCAGAAGCTGTTCCTGACCTATCTGAGTGAAAAGATCCGGGTATCCCGGGCCCGACTGAATCAGGCCAGTCAGGCTCTGAGCTTTTTCTACGAAGATGTGCTCGGCAGGCCCGCTGCTGCAGCGGATTCAGCCGCTGCCTGAGGCCGAGTAGCGGGGCCGATGTTTAACGACCGGTGAGATTGGTATTCAGGGTATCGTAGGTACGGTTCTCGGGTGGCCGGATCACGTAATTGTTGCCGTGGCTCTGGCCCGGTATCACTTTGGGGTTACTGAAACGGATCTCGACGGGAATCTCGGAACGGCCCAGATCGGTTCGCGGGTCTCTCGGCTGCAGGGCCAGCGGGTCCAGATAGAAATCGTCATCCGTTGCCTGCTGCACCGGTACCCCGGCCGCCGGCGCTGCCAGCCCGCCCTCAATTACGGTATTGGCCAGCTCCTCTTCCGCGACCGAGCGAAACGGAATGGTGTCGATAGTGGAGCGCTCTTCGTACTCAAACGCGGCGTCATCGTCACTCTGGGCATAGGCAGGCAACGCCGTCAGCAGCATCAACGGCAACGCCAGCAACGCTGCCCCGGCTCGTTTTTCCTCTGTCTGTTTCCTGACATTCATGGCGCTCATCCCAACCCTAGCCGATCATCCATTTGCCCTGACGGGTGACAATATTTGATCAGTCTATCGCCAAAAATGACCCTTTGCCCAGGCAAAAGCCAGTTTTGTGACAGCACTCACTTGTCGTTCGAGGCCATTTGGTAGCGGATATCGGTAATCACCACCTGCTTCCAGCCCTCGGGGGTTCTCACCGATACCTCGTCATCCAGATGCTTGCCAATGAGCGCGCGGGCCAGCGGAGAATTGATACTGAGATAGCCTTTTTCGAGATCGAATTCATCGGCACCCACGATTCGATACTCCTGCTCACTGCCGTCCGCATCCTCGATGGTCACCCAGGCACCAAAGAATACCCGGCTCCGGTCTTCCGGCAGGCGATCCACCACCGAGACCTCATCCAGCCGCTTGCTGAGGAAGCGTACGCGACGGTCGATTTCCCGAAGCTGCTTCTTGCCATAGATGTACTCGGCGTTCTCGGACCGATCCCCCAGGGCAGCTGCTTCACGTACTGCCTGGGTAACCTCTGGTCGCTTCACTTTCCATAGGAATTGCAGCTCATCCCGGAGCGCCTGTTCACCTTCGGGGGTGATATAGCGCGGCCGGTTGTTGCCTGAAGGCGTCTGGTTGGCCATGGGTGTCCTGGTTCAAGAAGCAATGCATTTCGGAAGGGCAAAAAAAACCCCGTGAATCACGGGGTATAAGGCTAGCGCTGTGCTGGAGGGGGAAGCAAGCAGATCATCCGCCCGCTTCCGCATCTACACCCTCTATTCTGCACATTGACCATTACCTGCCTGTGGCCATGCGATTACCTTTTGGCAAGGCATCCGTTCCGCAATCTAGGTTGAACACTCTAGCGCCAAGGATTAGCGTGGCCGACAATGACACCTGATCTTTTCTGCATGGAGATATGCTAATGGATACCAAGAAACTGATGAATCTGGCACTTGAAGGGGTGGATAGCCTGGGTTTCCGACTGGACCAACTGGGCATCACCAGCCGCGTCAATCGCCACAATATTGCGGCCTTTCTGATGACCGAACAGAAGCATCTGGAAGGCGAGTGGGACAGTATTCAGGCCAAGGTGGATCGCCGTCGCTCGCAGTTTGATCATATCAGCCAGCAGGTCGAGTCACGGGCCGACGCGGTACTTGGCCCTGTCCTGAGCCGTATCAACCGCTTTCGCGCCAGCCAGTAATCTCAGGCCGTGCCGGGTTCTGCGGAGGAGCGACCCTCCTCCGTTGAACCACCATTCTCAGACTGTGTGGCCTTGATTCGCTTTTTTACGGCGGTGTACGCTGGCATACGGACCGTGACGGTCAAGCCCGGCATGTCTTCACCAGGATGGGTATCACTCAGCAGAATCTGGCCCTGATGAATCTCCGCCACCGCCGACACCAGGCTGAGCCCCAGACCATTGCCGGGTAACGAGCGGCTCTTGCCAACCCGGTAGAAGCGCTGGAAAACCTGATCTTTCTCATCATCCGGAATACCGATACCGGAATCCTGAACCTCAAACACCGCTCCGCCGCCGTCCCGGCGAACGACCACCTTGATGGCACCATGCTCCGGCGTGTATTTGATGGCGTTGTCGATCAGGTTACTGATCATCTGGAACAGGAGATCCCGGTCTCCCTCAATCCGGACATTTTGCTCAAGTTCCTGAGAGAAACTCTGATCCTTGTCCTCGGAAAGGGCCTCGTAGAGTTCACAGGCATCGCTGACCAGTTCATCCAGAGCCACCACCTTCATGTCGGCCGAGTTGCCCCGGGTCTCCAGCCGGGCAATGCGCAGCAAGGCATTGAAGGTGGCCAGCAGCTGGTCAGCCTCCGCCACAGCCTGCCCGACATGCTCGCGCGCCTCGTCATTGTCGACCGTAATCAGCGTGTTTTCGAGCTGGTTACGCAGTCGCGTCAGTGGAGTGCGAAGATCATGGGCGATGCTGTCGGAAACATGGCGTATGCCTTCCATCAGATACACGATCCGATCCAGCATCTGGTTCAGGTTTTCGGCCAGTTGATCAAAATCGTCGTCGGTCCCACGGGTCGGAATTCGGAGGGACAGGTGCCCATTCATGATCCGGCGGGAGGTGTTGTTGATCACTTCAATGCGGCGAGTGGTGCTTCGGCTCATCAGGAAGCCACCCAGGAGCGCCAGGGCAAGGGTGATTCCCATACCCCAGTTGATGGCAGTTTCAATCACCCGCTTGAGGTTGGTGAGGTCATCCACATCGCGCCCCACCAGCAAGCGCAAACCACCCTGGACCTCAAAGATTCTGGCCCGGGCCAGGCGCTCGGGGCCCTGCCAGCCAACGGAGGGGTTCAGGGTGAAATTGATCCAGCCACTGTCAGACGAGCGGCTGCCCTCTGGCCAGGTTTCAATATTCCCGGCCAGTTTCAGAAAGTCGTCTGTGGTCAACAGGTAAATGGACTTGGCATTCGGATCCCTGGCCACCCGTTCCCGGATGATGGTGATCAGACCATTTACACCACGACTGCGATACTGCTCCGCCAGGCCAGCGATTTCCGCTTCAATGGTCTCGTCGGTCTGGGCAGTCATGAACCCGGCTGTACGCCAGTAGATAAATGCCAACAGCAGAAACACCGAGGTGGCAAACACCACCATATACAGCAGGGCAAGCTGGAAAGACGATGTTCTGAGCTGACTAAGCAGTTTCACGTAACATGTATCCCGCCCCCCGCACTGTCTGCAGCAGGGGTGTATCGAATTCCTTGTCGATCTTGGCGCGCAGACGGCTGATATGCACGTCGATCACGTTGGTCTGGGGGTCAAAGTGATAATCCCACACTTTCTCCAGCAGCATGGTACGGGTAACCACCTGCCCGGCATTACGCATCAGGTATTCCAGCAGCCTGAACTCCCGGGGCTGGACATCAATATTCTGGCCGGCTCGTTTTACGGTGCGGGCCAGCAGGTCCATCTCCAGATCCGCCACTTTCAGTACGGTCTCGGTCTCGGCGGCCTGACGGTTGCGCCGGATCAGTGACTCGATGCGCGCCAGCAGCTCGGTGAAAGAAAACGGCTTGGTCAGGTAGTCATCGCCACCGCCACGCAGCCCTTCGACACGGTCATCGACATCGCCCAGAGCACTGAGAATCAGCACCGGCGTCTGGTTGCCCGTGGCCCGTACCGTCTTGATAATGGAAAGGCCATCCATACCCGGCAACATCCGGTCGACAATCATGATGTCGTATTCTTCACTGGCCGCCATCATCATGCCTTCCTTGCCGTCGGCCGCATGATCCACCACGAAGTCGGATTCCCTCAGTCCCTTTAGCAGATAATTTGCTACATCCCGATCGTCTTCGATTACCAGCGCTTTCACCGGTGCTCCTCCTGATAGCGGAAAACATTAACAACAAGGGTACGAAGAACTCCGGGAACCGGCCAGTTACGATCTTGTAAGAGGGTGTCGCCTATGGCGACGGTCAGTTTGCCTCCGAAAACCAGCCCAGAGACGGCTCTGTCGCCCCGGTGGGCCTGTACTCTGCGCTCACCCAGCCGCCATAACCCAGTCTGTCTATCGCCGAGAAAACATTCGAAAAGTTAATCTCCCCGGTTCCCGGCTGATGCCGGCCCGGGTTGTCGGCGAACTGAATGTGGCCAATCCAGGGCAACAGGCATTCGATGCCACGAATCAGATCCCCTTCCATGATCTGCATGTGATAGAGATCGTACTGCAGGCGCACGTTGTCTGCCTCCAGCGCCTCAATCAGCGCCATCACCTTGCCACTGGTATCGAGCATGAAGCCCGGCATATCCACCCGCGAATTGATGGCTTCCAGGCACAGGGTCAAACCTGCTTCGGCGAAGCGGTCGGCTGCGTACTGCACGTTCGCCACCAGGGTCTGCCAGGCCTCTTCCTCGGCAACGGATTCGGGCTTCAAACCTGCCAGGCAGTTCAGTTGCTTGCAGCCCAGCATCCGGGCGTAGTGAATGGCCTGCTCGACACCGGCGCGAAACTCCTCAATGCGATCCGGCAGACAGGCAATGCCACGCTCCCCCGCTGCCCAATCGCCGGGTGGCAGATTGAACAGCACTTGTTCCAGCCCGTTGCTCTGAAGCCGCTCCGCCAGCTGTTCCGCCGGCCACTCATAGGGAAACAGATACTCCACACCATGGAACCCGGCACTTCGGGCCCGGGCGAAACGTTCCAGAAACGGCACTTCGGTAAACAGCATGCTCAGGTTGGCAGCAAAACGGGGCATGGCAGATTTCTCCGGTTAATTCAGTGCTTGGGGCCTCGGCCCAGGGAACCCATCAGGGTACCGTTCAGATGCTCCAACTCCAGCAACAGGCCGCTGTGATCGACATCGCTGTGGCCATTGGCGACCAGGGCAAGGTATTCATTATGCACCTGCTGGGCCAGCGGCAGGGTCAGATTTTCCGAGCGGGCCTCATCCAGAATCATACGCATATCCTTGAGCTGGATGCGGGCCGGAGCGCCCGGCGCGAAGTCCCGGTCAATCATCCGCTGGCCATGCAGTTCCAGAATCCGGCTGCCGGCAAACCCGCCCATCAGCGCTTCCCGCACGGCGGCCGGATCCGCGCCACCTTTGGCTGCCAGCAACAGCGCCTCCGACACAGCCCCGATGGTGATCCCCACAATTGCCTGATTGGCCAGCTTTGCCAGCTGACCGGCCCCCACCGGCCCGATGCGGGTGCATTTGCCCAGCGCATTGAACACCGGCAAAGCCCGCTCGATATCGGCTTCCGAGCCGCCCGCCATGATACTCAAACGAGCCTCGGCCGCACCCACCGTGCCGCCAGATACCGGTGCATCGACATAACCGGCCCCCTGCTCTGCGGCCAGCTCGGCATGTTCCCGCGCCAGCGAAGGCTGCACCGAACTCATATCGATCACCAGCGCACCCGGCTTCACCGCAGCCATAGCACCCTGCTTCACCAGCACATCATCCACCACCTGACCATTCTCCAGCATGGCGATCACGATATCGGCCTCCGCCACCGCCTCGGCGGGCGTCCCGGCGATCGTCGCTTCGCTGGCAAAGGGCTCGCATTTGCTGGTGGTGCGATTCCAGAGCGTCATGGAAAAACCGGCGTCCAGCAGGTTACGGGTCATCGGCGTGCCCATCAGGCCGATGCCGAGAAAAGCGATACGAGGAGAATGTGCAAACATTTTGGGGAATCCCACTCAGAAGCCCGGCGAAGGGATTGGGGTAGCCTTTCCAAAAATTTGCGGAGCCATGGATGGCGGAGCAGAAGCGCCACATGGATGTGCCGCAGGAGCGTTTTTTGGAAAGGCTACCCCAATCCCTTCTTCCCAGCCACGTGAATTAAATGGTTTAGGCGGATTATACAAACAAAAACGCCACCAACCGCGAACGGTGGTGGCGTTTTCAGCTTCCGGGCTGCAATAAAGCCTCAGGCGACCTCGGCCATCTGCACCCGGATCTTCTTCATGGCGTTTTTCTCAAGCTGGCGGATCCGCTCAGCGGACACCCCGTACTTGTCGGCCAGCTCATGCAACGTCGACTTGCTCTCCGACAACCAGCGTTCACGCAGAATATCCTGACTTCGCTCGTCCAGCTGCTCCAGCGCCTGCATCAGCCGGCCGTTGGAGTCCTCAGACCAGTCAGCGTTTTCCAGCTGAACCGCCGGATCGCTACGGCGATCCTCCAAGTAGTAAGCCGGCGCCTGGTAGGCGTTGTCTTCGTCATCATCCATCGGGCCGTCAAAAGCGGTGTCCTGGGAAGCCAGGCGACCTTCCATTTCCCGCACCACGTGGGGCTCGACACCCAGATCATTGGCGACCGCTTTCAGCTCATCGTGATTCAGCCATGCCAGCTTCTTCTTCTGGCTGCGCAGATTGAAGAACAGCTTGCGCTGGGCCTTGGTGGTGGCCACTTTCACAATGCGCCAGTTACGCAGAATGAATTCGTGAATCTCCGCCTTGATCCAGTGCACGGCAAACGACACCAGACGCACGCCATACTCAGGATTAAACCGCTTGACGGCCTTCATCAGGCCAACGTTGCCTTCCTGGATCAGGTCGGCCTGGGCCAGGCCGTAGCCGGAATAGCTGCGAGCAATGTGAATCACAAAGCGCAGGTGCGACAGCACCAACTGACGCGCGGCCTCAACATCGCCATGGTAGTGCAGCCGTTCTGCCAGTTCCCGCTCTTCATCAACGGAGAGAACAGGAATGCGACTCGCCGCCTGGATATACGACTCGAGATTCGCACCCGGAACCAGTCTGTCAACCAGCTGTAAACTCGTACCCATGCATTAACCTCCGAACCTGACAGCCTTTAAATATAGCAACTCAATATGAGACCGCCAAGAACTCAATTAGTTCCCGAACTTCCCAGCAAAACGTTAAAAATCATACATCTGGAAAGATCGCCTTTGCTTCTCTATAAACCAAACTACGTCAGAAAAGACTCTTTTTTCAATACGGTTTTCCCGCGATCCGGATCAGCCTCCAGCAATATCGCCCGGCTCTATGTCATCCAGATGACGCCTCACCGCAACCCAGGCGCCCAGCCAGCCTAACAGCATCGCTACGATTATCAATGCCAGCGCGCCATCGAACCCCGGTCCCTGCAAGGTAAACTCACTGCGATACAGCCCGGCAAGACGCTCGATCGGGCCGCTTAACCACCAGAGCGACACCTGAATCAGTAACCACGCCACCAGGCCACCCCCGAGCCCGAACCAGGCGCCGGTGTAAAGAAACGGACGACGAACGAAAGCATCGGTTCCGCCGACCAGTTTTGCCACGAGGATTTCATCCCGCCGGTTCTCGATGGCCAGACGCACCGTGTTACCAATCACCAGGATAACCGCGGCCCCCAGCAACAAAGCCAGCGCCCAGACGGCGCGGGCAAGGATCTCGGTCATTGCGCTCAGGCGCTGCAGCCAGCCCAGGTCGACCTGAACCTGGTCAATGCCCTTCATACTCTCGACAAACGTCACCAGTGCCTGAACGCCCTCTGCCGAGCGAGCGCTGTCTTCGGGTGTAATCAGCAGTGTATGCGGCAAAGGATTCTCTTCCAGGAAATCCAGCGCCTCATCGAGCCCGGAACTGGCACGAAAATCGGCCAGGGCCTGATCCCGCTCGACCAGCTGAACCGATACCACTCGCCCATCGCTTTCAATTTCCGCGGCCAGATCCCGGGCTTCCGCTGCCGGCAGATCCATCACCAGATAGGCGGTAATCCTGGCTGTGCTCTCCCACCCTGCACTCACGCCCTGCAGGCTGGTCAACAGCAACAGCAGGGCAACCGGCAAGGCCAAGGCTACACCCATCACCGTCCAGGTCATGGCGCTGGCTACCGGGGTTTTCCACATTCTCTGGATAGAATCGCGGGCTACTTTCCGGTGGTGCCCCAGATAACTCCGGGCCTGATCACTCAACAGTGATCGCGAACGGTTAGCGCCCCGGCGATTATCCGGCTTCTGGCGAGAGTCAGTGGCCACTCACACCTCCGCCAGCAACCAGCTGGCCCTGATTCAGAGTCAGCGTACGTCGATTCATTTCATTAATCAGAGCAATATCGTGGGTTGCCACAAGTACCGTTACCCCAACCTGACTGAACTGGGTAAACAACCGCATGATGTCTGCAGACAATTCGGGATCCAGGTTACCAGTCGGCTCATCCGCCAGCAGTACGGGTGGCTTGTTCACCACCGCACGGGCAATACCGACCCGCTGCTGCTCACCCCCGGATAACTGCATGGGGTTCATCTTTTCCTTTTTAAGCAAACCAACCTTGTCCAGTGCCGCCCGCACGCGCCGGCCGGTGTCTTCCGGCGAGGCCCCCATCACCTCCAATGGCATGGCCACGTTGTCGAACACCGTGCGGTCGAACAACAGCTGGTGATTCTGGAACACCACACCGATATGACGCCGGATGTAAGGAATCTGCCGGCGGGGCAGGCTATTCAGTTTCTGGCCACCCACGATCACCTCACCGGCTGTCGGGCGCTCCATCACCATGATCAGTTTCAGAAGGGTACTCTTGCCCGCCCCAGAATGACCGGTCAGAAACGCCAGCTCGCCACGGTCCAGGTGAAAGTTCACAGCCCTGAGCGCGGTGTGATCACTGTCGTAGCGTTTGGTCACCTGGAGGAACTCGATCATCGGGGCAGCTGCTCCGTCTTTACGGCGTCAGTCTTCGAACAACGCATCCACAAAAGTTTCGGCATCGAAGCTGCGCAGGTCTTCGGCCTGTTCTCCCACCCCGATATAGCGGATTGGCAACTGCAGCTGACGGGCGATCGCAAACACAATACCGCCTTTGGCCGTGCCGTCCAGTTTCGTGAGCGTAATGCCGGAGACACCCACTGCCTGCTGGAATACCTGGGCCTGGCTCAGGGCATTCTGACCGGTACCGGCATCCAGCACCAACATCACCTCATGAGGCGCAGATTCATCCAGCTTCTTCATTACCCGAACGACCTTGGACAACTCGTTCATCAGGTTGTCCTTGTTCTGCAGGCGACCGGCGGTGTCTGCAATCACCACATCCACGCCCCGGGATTGAGCAGACTGGATGGCGTCGAAAATCACCGACGCACTGTCTGCACCCGTATGCTGGGCCACCACCGGAACGTTGTTGCGCTCGCCCCAGACCTGCAATTGCTCAACCGCCGCCGCCCGGAAGGTATCACCGGCCGCCAGCATGACCGATTTACCCTCGCTCTGGAATTTCTTGGTGAGCTTGCCGATGGTGGTGGTTTTGCCGACACCGTTCACGCCAACCATCAGAATAACGTAAGGCTGTTTACCGGCATCGATTTCCAGCGGCCGGGTCACGTTTTTGAGAAGCCCATGCAACTCATCCCGTAGCGCCTTGCGCAGGGCCTCGCCATCTTTCAGCTGATTGCGTTCGAGTTTCTCGGTCAGGGCATCGATGATCTCTGAGGTGGCGGTCACACCCACATCGGCCATCAGCAACGTGGTTTCAATTTCTTCCAGCAGGTCTTCGTCAATCTTCTTGCCCACCGAGAACAGGTCGGCCAGACCGCCGGTCAGGCTGGCCCGGGTTTTCCCCAGCCCCTGCTTGATGCGTTCGAAGACACTGACTCGGGTTTCCGGTTCGCGTTCAACCTCAGGCTCCGCCGCCGGTGCGGGTTCCGGCGCAGGCGCTGGTTCAACCGCCGGTTGAGCCGCTTCCGGCTCATCGGCTTCTGCCGCTGGTTCAGGCGGCACTTCAGGTTCGGCCTCCGGTTCCGCTGGCACAGGAGCCGGCCCCCTGGCCACCTCCGGCTTACGCTGAGGTACCGGCTTGGGCCGGGGCGCACGCTTGCGGTTGCCGGCGATATCCAGCACAAAAAACAGAACAAGAAGGGCCAACAGGCCGACTGAAATCCACTCTGCCGTCATAATCTATCCATCTGTCTGAAAAAGGGCGGGCACAGGCCGCAGGTTCGCGAAGAGGGCGAAAGAACCCCGGCTCGCCAAAATAAAGCGCACATTCTAGCAGACTGGCCGGCACAAGTGATGGGGCAGGATTAACCGGTCTCGCGGATTCCGGTACCATAGCCACAAACATCAGCCACTCATGATTTCCCCGGAGCCTCGCCCCTATGGCACGACGCCCCCCTGCTCGCCGCAAACCTGCCGCCCATTCAGGCAAAGGCGCCGGTACCGGCGAACTGAGAATTATCGGCGGCGACTGGCGCAGCCGGAAACTGTGCTTTCCGGATGCCGGTGGCGTGCGGCCCAGCCCGGCCCGCACCCGGGAAACCCTGTTCAACTGGCTGAACTTCCACCTGGCCGGCAGCCGGTGTCTGGATCTGTTCGCTGGTTCCGGGGCTCTGGGACTGGAAGCACTGTCCCGTGGAGCAGCGCAGGCAACGCTGGTGGACCACACCCCCGCCCTGGCCAAAGCGCTCCGGGACAACCTCCGGCTGCTGGGAACCAGCAAAGGGGATGTCGCCTGCCAGGACGTGGAACAGTTTCTGGCCAGGCGTGACGGCCCAGGCTACGACATCGTGTTTATGGACCCGCCATTCCGGCAAGGCTGGCTTGAACGGTTGATACCGCTGCTGGACACCCAGCAATGGGTGAAGCCGGGTGGCTGGATCTATGTCGAACACGAGAGTGAAAGAGCCTTGCCGGCGGTACCGGCCAGCTGGCATCTGCACCGACAGAAATCAGCAGGCCAGGTCAGCTACTGTCTTTTCCGGGTTGAACAGAGAGAAGAACCGGAAGCCCAATAACAGAGGCTTCCGGCGATGTCCTACAGGCAGGCGAAACTCAACTGGCGGGGCGCAAGGAATACGCCCGCAGGTGGGCGGCAAACTCTTCCAGGTAACGAACACCGCTGGCTTCGGCGTCGCGGCACCACGCCATCAGTGCCTGCAGCTTATCCTGGGGCTTGAGCCCACGCTGGCGCCAGAGCGCCTGCAGCTCATGACTCTTCTCGTAAATCAGCCTGAGCACCTCGTTGCGCTCCAGCACCGTGTCGAGATGCTCTTTTTCCCGAGGCTTGATCAGGCTGATTTCGCGAGACAGCAATTGCTTGAGTTTGCGATAACGGGGACGAATTTCGTCGTCCATCAACGCTTTCTGCTGTCGCAGCACCGGCTCCATTACTCGCTTGCGATACTGGCGCATGATCACAAAGCGGTTATTGGCGATGGCCTGAACGGTTTCCACGTCCACCGCCTGCTTGCCGGGAACATAATGGGCAATAGGCCGATAGCCTTTCGGCGTCGCCAGACCAAACAGCTGGAACAGACGAATGTAACCCCAACCGATGTCCACTTCGTACCAGCGACGAGACAGCTTGGCCGAATTCGGATAGGTGTGGTGATTGTTGTGCAGCTCCTCACCACCAATCAGGATACCCAGCGGCGAGATGTTGCGGGCATTATCAGCGCATTCGAAATTCCGATAACCCAGGTAATGGCCGATGCCATTGACCACGCCGGCGGCCCAGACCGGAATCCACATCATCTGGACCGCCCAGATCCAGATGCCGTGCACCCCGAACAGCGCCAGGTTGATCGCTGCCATCAAGGCAATACCCAGGGTCTTGTACCGGCTGTAGAGGTTACGCTCGAGCCAGTCTTCCGGCGTGCGCTGGCCATAGCGTTCAAGGGTTTCAGGGGTGGCAGAAGCTGCGTATAACTCGGCACCCTCAAACAGCACCTTGCGAATACCCAGCACCACCGGGCTGTGAGGATCTTCCTCGGTTTCGCACTTGGCATGGTGTTTACGGTGGATGGCCGTCCACTCTTTGGTGTTCTGGGCCGTGGTCAGCCAGAGCCAGAAGCGGAAAAAGTGCTTGAGGACGGGATGCAGATCCAGCGCGTTATGGGCCGAATGACGATGCAGATAAAGGGTAACGCTGACGATGGTGATGTGTGTCATCACCAGAGTGACCGCGATCAGCTGCCACACAGAAAGGTCCAGAAGACCGTTAAACCACATAGATAATCCTCGAAACTCGATTAACTTCGAAAGGCGATACTGCTGAGGGATGTCGCTGGCACTCGAAGGGGGTGATCGTTAGGCCCACTCTAGCGTACAGATGTAAGCCTGGACAACCAGGTTTGGCGGCTTTTTTGTTACCGATTACACTGTTTCGTCTCAAAATCTGTCTGTTGGTGGAGGCTCTGTGCCGGAATTACCTGAAGTTGAAACCACCCGTCAGGGCATTGCGCCTCACTGCGAAGGCCAGACCATCCAGCGGGTAATTGTCCGCAACCCCAGCCTGCGCTGGCCGGTGCCGGCGGATCTGGCCGAGCACCTTGAGGGCAAAACCATCCGTACCGTGGAGCGCCGGGCGAAATACCTGTTCCTGCACCTGGAGACAGGTTCGGTGATTGTCCATCTGGGCATGTCGGGCAGTCTCAGAGTGATCACCGACGACAGCCCCGCCATGACTCACGATCACGTCGAGCTTGTCCTCGGCAATCATCGCCGCCTGCGCTTCAATGACCCGCGACGCTTCGGCTGTTGGCTCTGGACTACCGACTGGAACCGGCATCCGCTGATCAGCGCGCTCGGGCCGGAACCCTTATCCGAAGGTTTCAACGGCGTCTGGCTTTTTCGCCTGTCCCGGCAGAAACAGACGCCGGTCAAATCCTTCATTATGGACAATCATGTGGTGGTGGGCGTGGGCAATATCTACGCCAACGAAGCCCTGTTCAAGGCCGGCATCCACCCGAAACGGAAAGCCGGCCGCATCAGCCTGGACCGCTATCACAAGCTGGCCGAGGCCATCCGGGAAACCCTCAGCGCCGCCATACTGATGGGCGGCACCACTCTGCGGGACTTCGTCAACAGCGACGGCAAACCGGGGTATTTCGCCCAGTCGCTACTGGTTTATGGCAAGGCGGGAGCGCCCTGCACCGAATGCAACACCCCGCTGAAAGAGATCCGCATGAACAACCGATCGACGGTTTACTGTCCCCGGTGCCAGCGCTGAGATTCCGCAACGGCTCACACTTTTCAACGAAAAACCGTTTGAAATTGAGGCAATATGATTCATAGTTAATGGAGTGCTAGTACCCGGTCGCCGCACGCAGCGCGAACATGCTGGCTCGCAATACAGAGACAGGCGAGCCCTGACCAACCGGGCTGATACGTTCAGGAGAGAATGACATGACCCGCAAGATTTCCCGCACCCTGGTAGCCACCGTCGCAGCCTGCCTGCTGGCATTCTCATCGCTCGGCCATGCCCGTGCCGTGGACGAAAGCCCGTCTGCGCTGGCCATGACCGCCGATGCGGTGTTGCTGCGCCCGGCGCTGCTGGCCACAACCATTATTGGTAGTGCTGTGTATCTGGTATCCCTGCCATTCTCGGCGCTTGGCGGCAATGCCGGTGAAGCCGGTGAAGTGCTGGTGGTTGGCCCGGCCAAGGCCACCTTCGTGCGCTGCCTGGGCTGCACCCGCACCGGTCGCAAGTCAGAAACGGTGGAGCAGTCCGACAACTGATTTGGCTTACCGATCCGTAAAATCCCGGCTTGCCACTGGCCGGGATCTGAGGCAGCCTGAAGAAAATTCTTCAGGCTGTTTTGTTTATGGTGGACTGGTCAACCCTCGATACCGTGTTCCTCGATATGGACGGGACACTGCTGGATCTGCATTTCGACAACCACTTCTGGCTGGAGCACCTGCCCAGGCGCTATGCCGAACACTTTGACCTGCACCCAACCGAGGCCCGGGACTACCTGATTCCGATGATTATGGCCGAGCGGGGCTCACTGAACTGGTACTGCACCGATTACTGGAGCGAACGCCTTGCCCTGGACATAACCGGCCTTAAGGCGGAAGTTGGCGACCGCATTGGCTACCGCCCCCATGTAACCGACTTCCTGGCCGCACTGCGCCAGGCCGGACTGCGCTCGGTCATCGTCACCAACTGCCATCCGGATCCTCTGGCCCTGAAACTTCAACGGACCGGGCTGGATCAGCATGTTGATGGCATCGTCTCCAGCCACGAACTGGGCAAGCCCAAAGAGGACCCGGTGTTCTGGCAGGACCTTGCCAGCCGCTCCCCCTATCGCCACCAATCTACCCTGATGGTCGACGACAGTTTCCCGGTGCTTGAGAGTGCCCGGGCCGCCGGTATTGGCCAGTGCCTGGCGATTCTGGCGCCCGACAGCCAGCAGCCATCCAAAGACCACCACCCGGACATTCCCGGCATTCATCACTTCGATGAAGTGCTGCCTGCCTTGCGCTCACATACAGCAGTGCCATCCACCCCATGAGGGGGTTATAATGGATTATTGCGGCATGTGCCCGACAGGTGAGGAGATATGACGGCGGCGAACGCAGACGATCAGAAAGTCCGGCTCGATAAATGGCTGTGGGCAGCGCGATTCTATAAAACCCGCTCGCTCGCCAAAGAGGCCATTGAAGGCGGTAAGGTGCACTACAACAGCCAGCGCACCAAGCCCGGCAAGATCGTTGAGACCGGCGCCAAAGTGACCCTGCGCCTGGGCTGGCAGGAAAAGATCGTGATCGTCGACGACATCAGCGACCGACGCCGGGGCGCCCCGGAAGCCCAGAAGCTCTATCACGAAACCGACGACAGCGTGAAACGGCGGGAAGACTTGGCCTGGCAACGCAAGACCATGCAGGCTGCACAGCTGCCCCCGGCTCGAAGGCCCAGCAAGAAAGATCGCCGGGATATCCAGCGCTTCCGGGAACAGAATGGTCTGTAACCATTGAATCCCACGTATCTGACAACCCGTATACAACCCCGTTTCAGTAACTCCCAGTAAATCGATACATCAGCTCCAGGAGACACCATGGCATCCCGCGACCAGTTCCAACGTTTTCTCTTTGAACACAGCCAGGTGCGGGGTGCCTGGGTACAGCTGGGCGAGAGTTTCAAGGAAATCACCGGCCAGGCCCCCTACCCGGATTCAGTCCGCGAGCTGCTGGGAGAATCCCTGGTAGCCAGCGTACTGATGAGCAGCACCCTGAAATTCAAAGGCACCCTCTCGCTGCAGGCAGCGGGTGAAGGTGCCCTCAGCACACTCATGGCCGAATGCAGCCATGACCGCCATATCCGTGGCTTGGCCCGCTTTGATGCCGATGCGGTCAGCGGCGAAACCCTGCACGAGTTGCTCGGACAAAGCCGCATGGCCATCACCATCACCCCGGAACAGGGCCAGCGCTACCAGGGCGTGGTGCCACGGGAATCAGAAACCCTGGCCGGCTGCCTGGAAGAGTACTTCGAGCGCTCCGAGCAGATCGCCACCAGCCTGTTCCTGTTTGCCAACGAGGATACCGCTGCCGGCCTGTTACTCCAGCGCCTGCCCGGCCATACCGATGACGACGATGACCTGTGGAACCGGGTGAACCACCTTGCCGCGACGATCGAAGCCGAGGAGCTACTCACCCTGGACAGTGAAGCGCTGCTGCACCGGCTGTTCCACGAGGAAACGGTGCGCCTGTTCGAGCCGGATCCGGTGGCCTTCCGCTGCAGCTGTTCCCGTGAGCGCACCCTGGCCGCGCTGGAAGCCATCGGCAAGGACGAGTGCTACAGCATCCTCGACGAACAGGGCAGCATCAACATGGACTGCCAGTTCTGTCACGCAAACTATCGCTTCAATAGAAATGATATTGATCACCTTTTCACCGGCCATACGTTACACTAAGCCGTCACTGAACTTGCTCGGAAGCCGCCTCTGGCGCGGCTTTCAGGGCAGTCGTTTTTTGTGGGCGTCTCTGGCATAATAGCGCGCCTGAATTGACCCGATTGTTCAGTTTTCCGTCAATTTTCGGGGGGACGGCCTGGGCAATCACGAAGACATCCCGAGGGCGAGGTCGAAGTGAGCAACACTTATAATGATCTGAGTACAGCACGACTGGTCGAGCTGGCATTAGCAAGGAACGAAGGCCAGCTGGCATCCAACGGTTCTCTGGTGGTCACCACCGGTGAGCGTACCGGCCGGTCTCCTATGGACCGCTTTATCGTCGAGGAGCCCAGCACCGCCGACGACATTCACTGGGGTCCGATCAACCGCCCGTTCGATGCTGAAAAGTTCGATGCCCTGTGGGATCGCGTTGAAGCCTACATCGCTGAAAAAGACCGCTTCGTCTCTCACGTTCACGTTGGTTCCGACCCGGAACACTACCTGCCGGTAAAAATGACCACGGAAACCGCGTGGCAGAACCTGTTCGGCCGCAACCTGTTCATTCGCCCGGATAGCTTCAACCCGGCCGACAAGCAGGAATGGCAGATTCTCAACGCCGCTAATTTCGAGTGTGTACCGGAGCGTGATGGCACCAACTCCGACGGCTGCGTCATCATCAACTTCGCCAAGCGCAAGGTGTTGCTGGCCGGCATGCACTACGCCGGCGAGATGAAAAAAGCCATGTTCTCGGTTCAGAACTTCCTTCTGCCCGAGAAAGACGTTCTGCCCATGCACTGCTCAGCCAACGTCAGTGAAACCGGCGAGACCTGCCTGTTCTTCGGCCTGTCCGGCACCGGCAAAACCACCCTGTCTGCAGACCCGCACCGGTTCCTGATCGGTGACGATGAGCACGGCTGGGGCCCGGGCACCGTATTCAATATTGAAGGCGGTTGCTACGCCAAGTGCATCGACCTGAGCCAGAAGAACGAACCGATCATCTGGGACGCCATCCGTTTCGGCGCCATCGTTGAGAACGTGATGATTGATCCGGAGACCCGCGAGCCGGATTACAACGACGTTTCCCTGACCGAAAACTCCCGCTGCGCCTATCCGCTCGAGCACGTCGAAAAGCGCGTGATCGAGAACCGTGCCGGTGAGCCCTCGCACATCATCTTCCTGACCTGCGACATGACCGGCGTTCTGCCTCCGGTATCCATCCTGAGCCGTGAAGCTGCAGCCTACCACTTCCTGAGTGGCTACACTGCGCTGGTGGGCTCCACCGAAATGGGCTCATCCTCCAAGCTGAAGTCCACTTTCTCCACCTGCTTTGGTGCGCCGTTCTTCCCGCGCCCGGCCGGCGTCTATGCCGAGCTGCTGATGAAGCGTATCGACGAATTCGGCAGCAAGGTATTTCTGGTCAACACCGGCTGGACCGGCGGCCCCTACGGTGAAGGCAAGCGCTTCAGCATTCCGACCACCCGCGCCATCATTGCCGCCATCCAGAACGGTGATCTGGACGACGTCGAAACTGAGCACCTGGATGCCCTGAACCTGGACGTGCCCAAGCATGTTCCGGGCGTAGACACCGAGCTGCTGAACCCGCGCACCACCTGGGTCAGCCCGGACTACTACGATGGCAAGGCCCAGGAGCTGATTGCCCAGTTCGTGGAGAACTTCAAGAAGTTCGACGTGGCCGACGCCATTGTTGAGGCGGGCCCGAAAGCCGGCTAAAGCCGCTTTCTCACTGCCATAAAAAAAGCGCCTTGCGAAAGCTCGGCGCTTTTTTTGTGCCTTTGGTTTGAGAACACAGACCAGACAGGCCGCCGGGGCGGCCTCGGGCAGAGAGATCAGTTGGCGTAGAACAGCAACGGCACAAAGGCCACCAGTACCAGGGAAATACCCATGGCAATCAGTGGCATGATGATGCGTTCATGGCGCTGGTAGAAGGTTCCACCTTCCTGCTGGGCCGCCAGCACCTCAGCCTCGCCCACCACCTGGCGGGTGAGCAGATGGTTCAGGGCCACAGGCGGGCTCAGGTAGCCGAGCTCGAAGGCCACCAGCGTTACCATCCAGAAATGCACCGGGTGAATACCGCTGGAGTAGGCTATGGTTGCCACCGTTGCGGTTACCAGAATCACCGCCCCGAAGGCGTCCATGATCATCCCCAGAATCACCAGGATCACTACCATCAGCAGCATGGCAGACCAGGGACTGTCGAACGCCTGAGGGAAAGTTTCCATGATGTGGGAGCGCTCGATCACACCACCAATGCTCACCGACAGCCCCAGCAGCAACAAAAGGGCGCCAATCTCAGCGGTGGTATCGTTGGTGGCCCCACGAACGCTGCGCTCCAGCCCCTGGTGATTGATCTCACCGGACGCCCGGCCCCGGCCATTTTTCAGGCTGATATGCTCATATACCAGAATGGCCAGCATGATCACCGGCAGCAACCGGGGTGCCGAAAATTCGTCCATCTTCACATCCAGGGCAAGCCGGTAGAACAGCACTACGGCAGCGATCACGATCACATAGGGAATCAATGGCCGCAAAGCCTGAATGGACGCCGGAAAGGCATCGGCCGCCGGGGCAAGGTCAAACTGGCTCTGCCGGTTCACCGTGAGAGCCACCATCGCAAACAGGGTGGCGGTCAGTACGAATACCCAGATGCCCCAGCCAAACAACTCATCGGTCGTCACCTCTCGGTTCAGGTAGGCAATCACCACCACCAGCAGACACGGCCGCAATACCACACCCAGGGAGCCCGACATGGCCGTGGCCGCCAGGGCCAGATGTCTGCGCGCGCCCGCCGCTCGGAGCTCACTGTAGATAACGGCACCGGCAGCAATCACAAAAATACCGGAAGCACCGGTATAGGCGGTAGGCACCGCCGCCACCAGAACCGCCACCACCGCCAGCATCTCCGGCGGCATACGCCAGGGCCGGAAAATATTGAAAACCAGTGTCGCCAGGCGGGTCTGCTTCAGCATCATGCCCACCCACACGTACAGCCCGACATTCAGGAACATGTCGGCCAGCTCCATCATCTTGCCCAGATAGATCCCAATACCGGAGGAATGGCCGATCAGCGCGAAGTAAGTACCTGAAATCAGGCACATCACGGTATAGAGCGGAACCGACAGAAACGCCTGGTTCAGATTGCCCCCCGGCGCCAGATTGTCGGGCGCGCGGAACAGGCGATAGAGGCTCGCCAGCGTCAGGCAGGCAAAGCCGACAATCCAGAAATTGTGCAGCAGCAGCTCCTCACCGGATACTGTGGTGCTGCTGGCCAGGCTGGATTGCCGGAAGATCACCGACGAGCCCAGCAACATGGCATTGGCAATGGTTTGCAGGGTATAGGAGACGGTGTAGTCCAACCGGGTCTCCATGGCTCGCATGGCAATGTGATGGCGGGTGAGTGTGGCGGTCGCCGCACACAGCATCACCAGAATCACCAGGACGTAGCGTTGAGCTGTGAGCCCGAACGCGATCAGGTCGGCTACAAAAAGCTCTACCGCCCGATAGGCTTTCACACCGGGAGTCAGCTTGTCCTGCAGGTCTTCGTAACTGGCGTGAGCGGCCCGGCAATCCGCCACCGAGCGCTCTATGGCAAGACGGACTTCCCGGGGGTCTTTTTCATGGGCGCCAAGCAGTGCTGCCATCGGGTCGTCTGCCGGCGCTTGCTCAGCCAGCTCCCGGGCGACCTCTGCCTCAATATCCCGGTCGAGGTCGCACTCCGGTTGTACCGGGTCCATGCGCAGCTTGTAATAGCCACTCCAGAGCTGCTCACCAGCGCGCAACATCTGGTTATGAATATCACTGCTGGTGGAAAACAGAACCACGGCCAGCAACAACAGACAGGCCGGCAGCGATGAAAACCACTCCAGACCACTACGACGAAAACCACCCTGGGGCATAACGGCTTACTCGGCTTGATGATGGTTACAACAGGTCGTCCAGATCCATGGTCTCGACCGGTTCACGCTGGTCATCCCAGAAGGCACCGAACTGCCCGATGGGGGTGCGGTGGCCGGTGTTTTCCACCCACAACCGATCCGAAATCGCCACCAGCATATTGGTCGCCATGGCGTCCACAAACCGCCATTCCTCGTTGGCCGGATTGGCCTCAAGGGATTCAGCATGATCCCGGATAACCGACTTCACCAGGGCTTCATCATTCTTGTTCATGGCCGCAATGGCCTGGAACACATGGCCCAGTCGGACGCCAGCGTCCTCGCCCTGCTCCGCGGCAATGGCCAGGCGCTCGAAGGCATCTTCACCCTGCGGCTGGGTTCCCGGGATCATGGCCCAGACGGTGGCACGCAGGCCCATGGGGGCGCCCCACCATTTCTTGTTATCCAGACACTGGGTAGCACGGCCCACCACGGAGCCGGTATTGAACGGAACGCCCACCGAGGAGGTGGCCTGGATCTGGGCGTTAAGGGCCTGCAGCCCGGACAGCAAACCGGCCATGTACATGAACTCGTCCATGTCATCGTCGAAATCCGGGCACTCGGTTTCATCCGGGTTGCCATAGTGGCTATTGTGATGCTGCCAGCTTTTCAGATAGCGGCGAGCGGCCAGGGTATGAGCACGCTTCTGGCGAATAAAGGCGTCTTCCGCCGCGGTCGCATCCATGGCGTACATGGCGGCCAACCCTGCCAGCTCATGCTCCCTGGCCTGCTCTTCCGCACAACTGCCCGAAGACAGGTAGAGCATGACTGCCAGTTGATCCGGCTCGCTGGTTACCCGACCAAACGACATCAACAGCGGCGCGGTAGCCTCGCTCATGGAACAGCCCATGGCCAGATCGTCCGACTCCATGAGGTAGGGGACGGTATGGTTGCGGGAGAAGCCCTTCATGACATCCCCCGTGGTCTTGTAGATCATGTTATTGACCGCCCCGCAGCCGCTCAGCAGGAGACCGGCAGTCAACGCCGCCGCCATGCCGCGAAGCCCAGATGATGTTGTCGGGGATCTCCGGAAACCCTTCATACCTTTCAACCCTTTGTTCTTGTGTTTTGTCCAGACGACGGGGGCGGACTGCACCGTTTGTTACAGTCTGTAACCGGCGTTCATTATGACGAACTCCGCCCCGGGTTTATGAGACCGATCCCGCAAATGACGCCTCCGGGAACATATCGTTACCGAAGAAGGTTTGCAGATTCAGCCCAAAGCCACTATAGATTGCTTCAGCCTCCGGCCTGGCCGGGGCAATAACCAACAACAATCAGAACGAATAATCAGGAGTATCCGATGCGCAAACCTGAACTTGCTGCTGCCATTGCCGACAAAACCGGGCTTACCCGGGAAAAGGCCGGAGAGGTAATCAACGCGTTTACCGACCAGGTGTCGGCGGCTGCCGCGCGGGGAGAGGACGTGACACTGATCGGTTTCGGTACCTTCAACATCCGCAGCCGGGAAGCCCGCAGCGGGCGCAACCCGCAAACCGGCGCAAGCATCCAGATCCCTGCCAGCAAGACCGTGGGTTTCAAGGCCGGCAAGGCCCTGAAAGACGCCATCCGCTGATCACCTGCGGCCCGCTCTGTATGCGGGCCGCTCAGTGCCTCAGGAGGCGCACTCCGAACGGGAGCCATCCACCCGACAGCGAATCGCCTTCATCAACTTGATGGCGCGCTCGTCATAGACCCCGTCCTCCAACAGTGAAAGACGAACCTGGCGCAGCATCTTGTCGTACTCGGCCACATCTTCCCGGGGCGGGTGCATCCAAACCTCGGCAGGAATCCCGGACTCCGCTTCCGCAATGATCTCGTAGGCCTGATCAATCCGCTTGATGGACTCATCCCGAACCATCTGGCCGGCGTCTTCCGGGAAACGGTCGCGATGAATAATGACCTGGAAGTTCATGTACGCCAGGGCATACTTGAACACCCCACCCTTGGAATTAACGCCCTTATAGAGTTCCAGAGGCTGATAGGCCACGGCTGGTGCATAGGCCAGGTCGACACTGCCATTATTGAACTTGCCGGCAAAGTTGGCGGAGTTGGAGCCAACCACCGATGCTCCGACATGACGGACCATGCGCACCGAGGCCGAGTCGTAATCCAGCGTTGCAATGCGTTTGCCCTGGAGTTTCTCGACCGAATCAATGGCCCGGTCGCGGGTATACAGGTAAATGGCCCCGGCAGGAAAGACACCGGCTACCTCATAGGGCCCGTCAACCAGGAACGGCCGGGCCTTGGGCTGGCTCAGGGTGTTGTACAACAGGCGCATTTCTTCTTCACCCGGCACTGCCCCCATGGCTTCGAGGCTACCGGTAAACTTGTTGAATTCCCGGGCACGGGTGCCGGTCAGCAACACGGCATCGCACTGACCGGCCTTGAAGTCTTCGGCCGCTACTTTTTCATCGGTGTAGGCACGCAGTTCCAGCTTGATGCCTCGCTTGAGGGCCACCGGCTGGAACTCCTTGGTAATGGCAAACAGCGGGCCATTGGCACCAACCGGGTCAAACACACAGAAACTGCGCTCAAGGATTTCATCCTGGGCCTGAACCAGGGAGGGTGCCACCACGCTGGCACACAGGACGGCCGCCATGGCGAGCCGGCGGGAAAAGCGGATTGATTTCACGGGATGACTCCTGAGTTTTTATTGTCGGGCCGGTCACATCCGGGTGACTGGCTCTCGTATTCTATGACCTGACCGTAGAGGGTCAGGTCATAGAATACGTTGGCTCAGGTGCCTGCCATCAAGGGTTTTTCAGCAAAACCGGCGAGTTCTGTGATGATGTCGACAGAGGCGGAGCCACCTCTGCCTCATTTTTCAAAGTGGTGTTCCGGGAGCCTGCCAGGCGGTGCGACCTGCCACCAGGGTGAGTTTCACCTCCCCTGGCAGGGCTCGTTCCAGAACCGGAGCGTGCCGCCCAGCCGACAGCAGCGTTGCTGCGGAAGGCTGCCAGTGGCCATCCGGGTCAAACAGACAAAGATCAGCAGCAGCCCCGGCCGTCAGAGCCACTTCCCGGCCCAGGACAGCCGCCGGGCCAGCGGTCAGTGCCCGCAGCAAATCCGGCAATTCCAACTCATGATTCTGTACCAGCTCCAGACCCAGGGACAGCACGCTTTCGATGCTCGACAGCCCGGGCTCGGTCGCGGGCAGCGGGGCCTGCTTGGCCGCGGAATCATGGGGCTGATGCTGACTCACAATTGCATCGATAACGCCGTCCCGCACACCGGCCACCAGCGCCTGACGGTCGGCTTCTCCGCGCAGGGGAGGCCGGACATGAAAACGACTGTCGAAGCCGGCCAGGGCCGACTCGGTGAAGACCAACTGGTGCATGGCAACATCGGCGGTAACCTTCACGCCGCGATCCCGGGCCTGGGCCAGCATCTCGACGCTGCGGGCGCAGGACAGCTGGCTCAGGTGCAGGCGCACCCCGGTCTCTTCCGCCAGCAGTAGCATTTCCATAACCGCGGCCGTTTCGGCCACCTCGGGAATACCCAGCAGCCCCAGACGCGTGGTGACCTGGCCATCATGGGCGTAGCCATCGGCCGCCAGTGCCGTATTTTCCGGACTGAACATCACGGTCAGTCCGAAGGTCTGGGCATAGGCCATACACCGGCGCAGAATGCGGGCATTGCGCACGCCCCGGGAACCATTGCCGACCGCCACGCAACCGGCTGCTTTCAGGCCGGCCATATCACTGAGCATATCGCCATCAAGGCCACGGGTGATGGCACCGATCGGCAGCACCCGAACCACACCTCGGGAGGCCACGCTGTCGAGAATCAGATTGGTCACGGCACCGGAATCATTGACCGGAGAGGTTTCCGGCGAGGCACAGACCGTGGTGAAACCACCATGGGCGGCGGCTCGTGTTTCCGAGGCAATATTGCCCTTCTGGCCATTGCCCGGCTCCCGGAGATTACAGCACAGGTCGATAAAACCGGGCGCGATCACCTGCCCGGCGGCGTCCAGTGTTGCGGCGCTCTCGGCTGCCTGGGCCTGCTCTCCAACCGCCTCTATGCGACCATTGCGCACCAACAAGCCCGGGTTACTGATCAACCCCTTGCCCGGCTCAAACAACTGCCCGCCGGTCAGTTTCAGGCCGCCCTCATTCCAGTTCGCTGACGCTGTCATGCCCGGCCCTCCTGCTGTCTTTGCTGACGCTCCGCCATCTGACCACCCATGGCCATGGACATCACCGCCATCCGGATAGCAATACCATTGGTGACCTGGTTAAGAATGACCGACTGGGGGCCATCGGCCACTGCCGACTCGATCTCGACCCCGCGGTTGATCGGGCCCGGATGCATAACGATGCAATCGGGCTTTGCCAGCCCCAGCTTTTCCTGATTCAGCCCGTACAGACGGTAAAACTCACGTTCACTGGGTAGCAGGGCACCTTCCATGCGCTCCTTCTGAAGCCTCAGCATGATCACCACATCCAGGTCTTTCATGCCCCGGGCCATATCGTATTCCACGGTACAGCCAAGATCCTCGACATCTCTGGGCAGCAGCGTGCCGGGAGCAATCACCCGCACCTCTTCCGCGCCCAGCACATTCAAAGCACGAATCTGCGAGCGCGCCACCCGGGAGTGCAGCACATCCCCGACAATGGCGACTTTCAGGCCTTCGAAACGGCCCTTGTGCTGACGGATGGTCAGCATGTCCAGCATCGCCTGGGTGGGATGGGCATGGCGGCCGTCACCGGCATTGATGATGGCAACGCCCGGGGTCACACTCTCGGCTATGAAATGCGGCGCGCCGCTCTGGGAATGACGCACCACAAACATATCCGAAGCCATGGCCTCCAGATTAAGCAGGGTATCGGACAGGGATTCACCCTTGGAGGTGGCTGAGGTAGAGATATCCAGGTTCAGGACGTCGGCAGACAGGCGCTTGGCCGCGAGTTCGAAAGTACTCCTGGTCCGGGTACTGGATTCAAAGAACAGGTTGACTACGGTGCGGCCTCTGAGCAGCGGCACTTTCTTGATACTTCTCTCACCCACCTCGATAAAGGAGTCGGCGGTGTCGAGAATATCCGTGAGCAGCGGCTGGCCCAGGCCATCCAACGTCAGGAAATGCCGCAACTGACCATCCCGGGTCAGCTGCAAGTGGTTCGGGGAAGGGTCGTTCGCGGTCATGGCTCGCCTGTTATCAGTTGGGAAGATTTACTGCCCGGATTCCTGTACTTCAATGCGCAGTGGCTCGGGGCCACGCAGTTTCACTCGTTGATGGGCTTCCAGCGTCAGGGCCCGTCCCACCACATCCGGCTGGATCGGTAGTTCCCTGGCGCCCATATCGATCAGCGTGGCCAGTATGATACTGGCCGGACGGCCGTAGTCGAATATTTCGTTCATGGCAGCCCGGATCGTCCGGCCACTCATGATCACGTCGTCGATCAGGATGATGTCCCGGCCTTCGGTATCAAACGGCAGACTGGACGGCATCACCCGGGGGTTCAGACCAATGCGGCTGAAGTCATCCCGGTAGAACGAGATGTCCAGCTCGCCGAAAGGCTGGGCAATACCCAGACGCTTCCCCAGCACATCCGCCAGCCAGACACCGCCGGTCCGGATTCCGATCAGCACCGGGTCGTCCACGCCACGCGCCTGGAGAATCTGACGCAGGCCGGATTCCAATGTATCGAGCAGCTGGTCTATATCAAGCAATGCGGTCATTACAGCCTCGTTTATCAGGTCAGCCGGCCTGCTCCCGGCACCAGGTTTCCAGTATCAGCACGGCGGCCCGGTCATCAACGCCGTGGCGGCCGAAATCCCGGCTGCCACCGCCGGCCATCACCTCACCCTTGGCTTCGAAGCTGGTGAGTCGTTCGTCCACCATCTCAACCGTGACATGGTAGCGGCCATGCAAACGCTTGCCGAACTTGCGCGCCCGCGCGCACATGTCATTTTCGGTGTCATCCATATTCAGAGGCAGGCCGACCAGGACAATATCCGGCTGCCATTCCGCCAGCAGCGCCTCGATCTGCTGCCAGTCGGGGATCCCGTCCCTGGCAGCAAGCATGGCCAGGGGCTGGCCGGTTCCGAGCATTTCCTGCCCTGACGCCACCCCGATACGCCGGGTGCCGAAATCAAAGGCCAGTAGTCGACGGTTACCGGGATCAGGCATGACCCACCGAATCACTGAGCTGGTTCAGATCAATGCCCATCAGGCGGAGTACCGCCTGGTAACGTTGGTCTGCCGGCGTGCGGAACAGAATGTCGGTACTGGCCGGGCAGGTCAACCAGGCATTGCTGCCCAGCTCTTCCTCCAGCTGACCCTCGCCCCAGCCAGAGTAACCCAGTGCCACCAGAAACGATTCCGGCCCCTCATCCCGGCCAATGCTTTCCAGAATATCCCGGGAGGTGGTCAACAGCACTTCGTCGGTGACTCGCGCGGTATTCTGCCACTGCCGGCCCGGCGAGTGCAGTACAAAGCCGCGCTCTGGCTGAACCGGCCCGCCGGTGTATACCGGCAAGTCCAGTTCCCCGCCGTGCATGTCGAGCTGCTCGAGGATCTCACCCAGGTGGATATCCAGCGGCTGATTGATCATCAGCCCCAGCGCGCCCTCCTCCGAGTGTTCGCAAAGGTAGATCACCCCACCGTGAAAGCGGGGATCAGCCAACCAGGGCGAAGCCACCAGGAAGTGGTGCCTGAGACTGCCTGTGGTGTCGTGTTCGGCCGTCATCCTGATGTAAGCCCCCGTCTCTGAAATGACCAGGTGCGTATGATTTCCAGTTCGTCCACGTCCTGACGCATTTCCTCCGGGAAAGGCGCAAACGGAGCGGCCATACGCACAATTCGGATTGCGGCATCATCCAGCACCGTGCTGCCGGAGGACTGGAGGATTGCCACTTCCTTGATTGTGCCATCTTTCTTCAGCGAAACCAGCATGCGCAGGGTTCCGTAGATGCCGGCCTGCCTGGCTTCGGTGGGATAGTTGATGTTACCCACCCGGGTCACCTTGCTCACCCAGTTCTGCACATACCAGGCGTTGCTGGACTTCAGGGTCGAGGCTGCCGTTACCCGCATTACCCGGGGTTTGCGGGCATAGGCCCGCTGCTGTGCGTCAAACCGCGCCTCCAGGCTGGCAATCTCCAGGCTGCGCTCCATCAGGCTCTTTTTCTCGCTCTGGGGCAAGGGCTCTTCCTGGGGCTCGGTTCGCTCCTCGGGCCTTGACGCCTGGCGCTCGGTGCGAGTCTCGGTCTGGACGACCGCCCGCTCCCGTTGCGGCTGAGGCCGGGTGGTGGTCTGTGGCTCGGGTTGCACCTGAGCCAGATCCGGCTGACTGATCTCGGAGGGATTGGGCGAGGTCATTTCCATGGCCTGCTCTTCCGAGCCACTGCCCTGTTGACTGGTCTGGGCCAGAAAATCGGCTTTCTCCGGCGCCTGCTCATCGTCGAACCGGGACAGGGTAATTTCCATGGTCTGAGCCGAAGACCGGGGCGATTCCGGGGCAAAGGTAATCCCCAACACCAACATGGCATGAACGGCCAATGCCATAAACAGGGTGAAGGAAAACCGATCGAAATCGCTAACCTGGGTTGCCATGACGGTTCCTGAGTCTCCTTGTGCGCTCAAAAGCTGTGATCGGTCTTCAGTCTCTGGCCAGACGTCGCTCGATGGCGTCCATCAGCATGCCGGCAATGTCGATGCCAAACGCCGCATCCAGCTCACGAATGCAGGTGGGGCTGGTGACGTTGATTTCCGTGAGATAGTCACCAATGACATCAAGCCCCACGAACATCAGGCCCTTTTCCTTGATCACCGGTGCTACCCGGGCACAGATCTGACGGTCACGCTCGGTCAGCTCCCGGCCCTCACCACGACCTCCGGCGGCCAGGTTGCCGCGATTCTCACCGTGTGACGGAATGCGTGCAAGGGCATAGGGTACCGGCTCGCCCTCAATCAGCAGAATACGCTTGTCACCTTCGGTGATTTCGGGGATGAATTTCTGGGCCATGGCCTGATGGCTGCCGTAATTGGTGAGGGTTTCGATGATGACCCCGAGATTGGCATCGTTTTCCTTGACCCGGAATATCGAGCGGCCACCCATGCCGTCCACTGGTTTCATGATGATGTCACCATGTTCGGCATAGAATTCCCGGAAACGCTGGGCAGAGCGGGTCACGATGAGCGGGGGTGTCAGGTCTTCAAACTGGGTGGCAAACAGTTTTTCGTTGCAGTCCCGCAGGGTGGCCGCCGGGTTGACCACCAGAGCGCCCTGCTGCTCCGCCGATTCCAGTATATAGGTGGCCATCAGGAATTCCCGGTCCACCGGTGGGTCCTGCCGCATCAGAATCACGTCGAGGTCACCCAGCGCACGATCCTGACTGGCGCCGAAGCTGTACCAGTTGTCCGGATCCATGTGCACAGTCAGCCCACGGGTGTGAGCCCGGGCCTGGCCGCCCGCAAGATAGAGATCCGGCAGTTCCATGTACTCGATTTCCCAGCCGCGTTTCTGGGCGGCATGCAGCATGGCCAGAGAACTGTCTTTCTTGAAGTGAATATCCTGAATGGGATCCATCACGATCCCCAGCCGGATTGTCATAGCGTCTCCTGGAACTGTCGGTAAGAAAACACGAACCGGTCAGCAGAGCGAACCGGTTATTAAGTGCTATGCTGAGAGGTCAGATGGTATTGTACCCGAGCCGCGAATGCATCCGGAGAAATCCGCAGATAAATCCGTGATGGCAGCGGCAGAAGTACATTTGGTCACAAACTAATACTTTTTATCCAGCCATGGATACTCTATAAATGAGCGGGGTTTATAGAACAACCTTAACGTTTGTGTTAAAACCCCCGTTCGAAAATAACGACAGTCGCTAGAGCGCAAGGCAGTTGGACAATGGATGACAACTTCGAGAACCTGAAGATCATGGTGATTGACGACAGCAAGACCATTCGTCGCACCGCGGAAACCCTTCTTAAAAAGGTTGGCTGTGAGGTTATCACTGCCACAGACGGCTTTGACGCTCTGGCCAAGATTGCCGACTCCCAGCCGGACATCATTTTTGTCGATATCATGATGCCCCGCCTGGACGGCTACCAGACCTGCGCACTGATCAAGAACAATTCCTCTTTTAAAAAGACGCCGGTTATCATGCTTTCGAGCAAGGACGGCCTGTTCGACAAGGCAAAAGGCCGAATCGTAGGCTCGGACCAGTATCTGACCAAACCGTTCAGCAAGGATGAGCTGCTTAACACCATCCGCCAATACATGCCTCAGGCGGAACAGTAACCCCTGCTGACACACAGAACCATCGAGGAAACCATGGCCCGCATTCTGATTGTTGACGACTCGCCAACTGAAGTTAAGAAGATTTCCACCATTCTGGAAAAACACAAGCACGAAGTGCTGACCGCAGATAATGGCGCCGATGGTGTGGCCAAGGCCCGCGCGGAAACTCCGGATCTGGTGCTGATGGATGTTGTCATGCCCGGCCTGAACGGCTTTCAGGCGACCCGCCAGCTGACCCGTGCGCCGGAAACCGCTTCCATCCCGGTTGTGATCGTAACCACCAAGGATCAGGAAACTGACCGGGTGTGGGGAACCCGCCAGGGTGCCAAGGGTTATCTGGTCAAGCCAGTTAACGAAGACGACCTGATCAAAACAATCAACAGCCTGATTGCCTGATCCCCAACCTTGGAGTACGCATGTCCGCCCAGGCCGCCCCTTTTGCCGTTCTGACGGATATCGCCCAGCGCAGCCGGTCCATGGCCGCCGGTCTGCCGGAACAACAGGAAGCCGTTGAACTCTGGAACGGCATCGGTTTTATTCTCTCGGGCGAACGCTACGTTGCCCCCATGGGCGAAGTTACCGAAATCCTGCATGTACCCCGGTTCACCCATGTTCCGGGGGTTCGGTCGTTCCTGATGGGAGCGGCTAATGTTCGCGGCCGCCTGTTACCCCTGGTCGATCTCGCCACCTTTTTCGATGTGCCCCGCTCTTCCCGCAGCCTGCGTGAACGGCGGGTTCTGGTGGTTGAGCAGGGCGACGTATTCAGTGGCCTGGTCGTCGACAGCGTACTGGGCATGCAGTACTTCGCCAAAGACAGTTTCAGGGCCACCCCCGACGGGGTGCCCGACAGCGTTCGTCCGTTTGTGAGCGGCGGTTACGAGCGTAATGAGGAGGTCTGGAAAGTGTTCTCGGCCACCGATCTGGTGGAAGACGAACGCTTTCTTGATGTTGCACAGTGGTAAGGGTGATGGTACTGGCAGGAACATCACCCTGACCGTCTGAAACCCGCTACACATACTTGCCATTTCCAGAAGAAAGAGGCCGGGAGCCAGAAAATGAAAAACAGAGCCGGAAGACTCAGTATGGGACAGGGAGGCAACAAACTGGTTGCCGGCCTGATCGCAGCGCTGATTGCACTTACCGTCCTGCTCGTTGTGGTACTGTTCATCATTAACCAGGACAGTCAGCACGACCAGCAGTACATCGCCAACACCGCGGAAATGCGGGTACTCTCCCAGGAGATCGCGAAGAACGCGACCGAGGCCGCCGGTGGTACCGCCGAAGCCTTCGACCAACTCCGTCGTTCGCGGGATGAGTTCCAGCAGCTCTGGACCAACGTGACCGAGGGCAACCCGGAAACCGGCCTCCCGCCCAGTGAACTGGCCCAGCAAAGTGGCGTACAGGAACACTGGAACACCGTTCGTGAAAACGCCGACAGCATCCTCTCCACCCGTGATGCAGTACTCGGCCTGCACGAAGTAGCCCGGACCCTGAACGAAACCATTCCCCAGCTGCAGGTGGAATACGACGACATCGTTCAGATTCTGCTGGATAACGGTGCACCTGCCGAACAGATCTCTCTGGCCCAGCGTCAGTCGCTGCTGGCAGAGCGTATTGTCCGCTCCGTTAACAACGTACTGTCCGGTGACGAAGACGCCGTTATCGCGGCCGACCGTTTCGGCCGGGACGCCAGCCTGTTCGGCCGGGTTCTTGACGGCCAGCTCAACGGCAATCCCGCCATGGGCATCTCCCGCGTAGCGGACGAAGACGCCATCTATGGCCTGGAAGCGGTTGACGAGCTGTTCCAGTTCGTTTCCCAGAACGTAGACGCGATCCTTGAAGCCTCTCCCGACCTCTTCAAGGTTCGTACCGCCGCAAGTGACATCTTCCAGAACTCCGAGAACCTGCTGGCCGAACTGTCGACTCTGGCCGACAACTTCGCTACCCAGTCCAGTTCCCGTCTGATCAGCCCGACCCTGGCCTTCGCCATCCTGGCCGCCATGGTTGCGATTGTTGTCTTTATCGGTCTTGCCCTGTACCGCGACGCCCAGGAGCGTCTGGCCACCACCCAGGAGCAGAACGAACAGAACCAGAACGCGATCCTGCGACTGCTGGACGAACTGGCCGATCTGGCCGATGGTGACCTGACCACAGAGGCCACGGTAACCGAGGACTTCACCGGTGCCATCGCCGACTCCATCAACTACGCGATCGACCAGATGCGCGGCCTGGTACAGGCCATTCGTGGTACTGCGGTACGAGTAGCTTCCGCCGCCCAGGAAACTCAGGCCACGGCCATGCACCTCGCCGATGCATCCGAGCACCAGGCCCAGGAAATTGCCGGCGCCTCCGCTGCGGTTAACGAGATGGCCGTGTCCATCGACCAGGTATCCTCGAACGCCGCCGAATCCTCCGCGGTTGCGGAGCGGTCGGTTGCGATCGCGAAGAAAGGCGCAGAAGTGGTACAGAACACCATTCGCGGCATGGATAACATCCGGGAGCAGATCCAGGAAACGTCCAAGCGGATCAAGCGTCTGGGTGAATCCTCCCAGGAAATCGGCGATATCGTATCCCTGATCAACGACATTGCCGACCAGACCAACATCCTGTCCCTGAACGCGGCAATCCAGGCCTCCATGGCCGGTGACGCGGGTCGGGGCTTCGCGGTGGTTGCGGACGAAGTTCAGCGCCTGGCGGAACGTTCCTCTGCAGCAACCAAGCAGATTGAAGCCCTGGTTAAGACGATCCAGTCTGATACCAACGAAGCGGTTATCTCCATGGAACACACCACCGCCGAGGTGGTCCGTGGTGCCCGACTGGCCCAGGACGCGGGTATCGCCCTCGAGGAAATCGAGAACGTATCCATGTCCCTGGCGGAGTTGATCCAGAACATCTCCAACGCCGCCCGTCAGCAGTCATCCTCTGCGGCGCACATTTCCAACACCATGAACGTTATCCAGGAAATCACCTCCCAGACTTCCTCCGGTACCAACGCTACCGCGAAGTCTATCGGTAACCTGGCAGAAATGGCCTCCGAGCTGCGGTCCTCCGTTGCCGGCTTCACCCTGCCGGATGAGGAAATGGCCAATCAGGAAGAAGAGGAAAACAGCGACGTACCGGTGGTCAGCTGATCACCGGCCCGGGGCAGATGACGGTCTATGGCGCATACGCATAACCAACTGTCACCCGCCGAAGGCATCTGGTCACTGCGCCGTCTTCCGGATATGGACGACGCGCAGTTCAGCCAGTGGCAGACCTTGCTGGAGCACCGCACCGGCATAACCCTGACCACCGAACGGCGCTCGTTTCTGGAAACCAATCTTGGCATCCGGATGCGCGAAATCGGTTGCAGCAGCTACCAGGCCTATTACGAGAAAATCGTATCCGGCCCGGATGCTGTCAGGGAGTGGGCCACACTGGTAGACCGGCTCACTGTTCAGGAAACCCGGTTTTTCCGGGACCCGGACGCCTTCCGGCTGGTGGCGGATTATGTGCTTACCCGTCCCCGGGAACAGTTCAGGAAGCGGGCCCTGGAGGCCTGGAGTGTTGGCTGCTCCACCGGCGAGGAGCCTTACACGCTCGCGATGATCCTGAACGAGGGCATGGCTCAGTTGGGCGTGCAACCGCTCTTCGGCGTAACCGGCTCGGACATCAGTCAGCCGGCCATCGAAAAAGCGCGCCAGGGCCGGTTTAATGCCCGCAAGTTGCTGGGAATGGAAGAAGACCTGAAAGCCAGGTATTTCCGGCCCTCGGAGCGGAATACCGTAGAAATTGTGAACAGCATCCGTGACCGGGTGTGCTTTACCAGGCTCAATGTTCTGGATCTGGATAAAGCACCCATGCACGGGATGAACATTATCTTCTGCCAGAACCTGCTGATCTACTTCCGTCGCTGGCGCCGACGGGAGATCGTCAAACGGCTCGCAGAGCGTCTGGCACCGGGGGGGTTACTGGTGCTTGGCCAGGGTGAACTGACCGACTGGCAGCCACCGGGCCTGCAGAGGGTTCCCTCGGAACATGTACTGGCGTGGATCAAGCGCCAGTCCGACGAAGAATAACCGGAGTGGTTATGGGCAATCACCATGACAGCATCGCCCTCGACTGGGTTCGGGGAGAGATACAGGACACGCTGACCCAGGGCCAGCATGCACTTGAAGCGTATGTCGAGAATCGCGACGACACTGCGCGCCTGCGCTTCTGCCTGAATTACCTTCACCAGGTACACGGTACCCTGCAAATGGTGGAACTCTACGGTGCAGCATTGCTCACCGAAGAGATGGAAAAACTGACCCAGGCCATTCTCAACGAAACCGTGACCAGCGTTGACGATGCCGTCAACGTTCTGATGCAGGCCATTCTGCAGCTGCCACAGTATCTGGAGCACATTGGCAGCAGCAGCGATGACTTTCCCATGGTTCTGCTGCCGCTGCTCAACGATCTCCGGGCCGCCCGGGGCGACTCCCTGTTGTCCGACACCTCCCTGTTCAAGCCGGATCTCTCTGCGTCACAGATGAGGGTCAGCGGCAAGGTGTCTGAACGCCTGCACGATCCAAAAGTCCTGGGCCACCTGCGCAAGCTGCGCCAGATGTACCAGTTTGCCCTTGCTGGCGTGGTTCGCGAGGCGGACCTCGACGCCCATTTCGATTACATGCAGAAGGTAATCCAGCGGTTGGTGCGCCTGTGCCAGAAAACGCCCCGGGGCGAACTCTGGAAAGCGGCCAGCGCCTTTGTCGACACTCTGCAAGCCCGGGTCAACCCGGTGAACACCGCCGTCAAATCCCTGCTCAGGGAACTGGATTCCGAGATCCGCCGGCTCACCGACGAACATGCGGATATCCTTCAGCAGCCGGTTCCGGAAGCGCTGTTCAAACACCTGTTGTATTACGTCGCCCGCGCCCGGGATCTCGATCGCCCTCAAGTTCAGGCACTGCGTCAGGCCTATCAGTTGGATAGCGCCCTGCCCTCGGAAGACGACGTGGATGCGGCCCGCAACCGGGTATCCGGTCCAGGCCGGGACGCCATCCACTCCGTGGTCAGTGCCCTCAACGAAGAACTGGCTCGACTGAAAGATCAGCTTGACCTGTTTGTGCGGGCCGAATTTCGTCAGAACAGCGAACTGGACGAGTTACTGCCCGGCCTGCGTCAGGTTGCCAATACCCTGGCCGTTCTCGGTCTTGGCATTCCCCGGAAGGTCGTCACCGAACAGATTGAACTGGTAGAAAAACTCTGCCAGCAGGCCGAAGTAGTCGACGATGGCACCCTGATGGACATTGCCGGTGCCCTGCTTTACGTAGAGGCCAGTCTGGCTGGTCTCGACAGCGAGCGACGCCCGGAGCAGTCTTCCGGCTCGGCCGAGGAAGCCTCCGCCATCAACATGGGCTCCCGTGAACTCGGAGAGGCCAGCGAAGCGCTGATCCGCGAATCCCGGAATACCCTGGAGCAGGTTAAATCCGCCATCGTCAATTTCATTGCCTCCCAGTGGGATGCCCGTGAAATCGAACACGTACCCGGACTCCTGCACAGTATCCGTGGCGGTCTGAGCCTGGTGCCACTGGATCGCGTTGCCGATATGCTCGCCTCAGCCGAGCGTTACGTCACCGACGTACTGCTCAGCAACAAACAGGTGCCGGACTGGAAACAGCTCGACACCCTGGCCGATGCCGTTACCAGTATCGAGTATTACCTGGAGAGACTGGCAGATGGCATCAGCGATAACGACGCTATCCTGCGCGTGGCCGAAGACAGCCTCGCCAGTCTCGGCTTCCCGGTCGGACAGGAGCCCACCTGGAGCCTGACGGAAGAAACCGAAGAGGCCCCGGCTGAAGTACCCGTGGCTGAAGAACCTGAGGCCAGCGCCGAAGAGACCACCGCACCAGAGGCCAAAACCTCTGATGCCGAGCTGCTGGATGATGAAATACTCGGCATTTTTGTTGAGGAAGCGGAAGAAGTTCTGCAGACCATCCACGAGTTCTATCCGAGGTTGCGCCAGGATCACGACGATCGCGAAGCTCTGACTGAAGTTCGCCGGGCTTTCCATACCCTCAAAGGCAGTGGCCGCCTGGTCGGCGCCACCAGCATTGGGGAACTGGCGTGGTCGGTGGAAAATCTGCTCAATCGGGTCATCGACCAGACCATCAAACCGACCGATGACATGTTCACCCTGGTGGACCAGGTCAACGCCCGTGTTCCTTCCCTGATTGAGGACTTCCGGAACGGCGAGACCAGTGGCGACGTCAACGAGCTGATTGAACAGGCTGAAGCGCTGGCAACGACCCGACGCGCAGAAACCGGACAGGCGGCCGGAGAGACCACAGGCGAAGCAGAAACTGCAGACGAGGCCGCCGCCGAGCACGAAATCGAAATTCCCGAAACGCCCGTTACCGCGCCAACGAGCGAAGTTGAAGAAGCGGACGACAGTGACGATCTCATTGATGACGAAATCCTCGAGATCTTTATTGAGGAAGCTGGCGAGGTACTCGACACCATTCGCGAATACCTGCCCATGCTGCTACGTCAGCACGATGACCGCAGTGCCCTGGCAGAAGTTCGACGGGCCTTTCATACCCTGAAAGGCAGTGGCCGGATGGTTGGCGCTACCGTGATCGGGGAGCTGGCGTGGTCGGTCGAGAACATGCTGAACCGGGTGATCGACGGCAGCGTGTTCATGAATGATGATATTGCCCAGCTGCTTCAGGATGTCACCGATTCGGTGCCGGCGCTGGTCACCGATTTTGAGAAACGCCAGGCGCCGAGCCTGAACACATCTGCCATGGAGGCGCGGGCCAATGCCCTGGCCAATGGCGAAATTCCCGATGCCACCGCCATGCCGCTGGTGGACACCGACACAGAGTCTGCAGAGGAAACAACGGCCGGTACCGTCACTCCGGAAGACAGCATTGAGTATGATGCCCTGCCCGGAGAAGACGAAGTGGATCCGGTGCTGCTGGATATCTTCGAGAACGAAACCGAAACCCATCTGCAGACCATCAAGGAATACCTGGAGGCTGCGGGCGACAAAGCCACCGCCGCCTACACGGACGATCTCTCTCGGGCGTTGCATACCCTGAAAGGCAGTGCCAACACCGCCGGTATCGCGCCGATTGCGGAAGTCATTACGCCGCTTGAGCGCTTTATCAAAGAATCCCGGGCCCAGAACAAACGGGCAGACCGCGACGTACTGGCGCTGATCAGTGATGCGGCGGGCTTCCTGACCCAAGGGCTTGCCCAGATTCGGGAGAATCCCCAGGCACCGCTGGCAGGCACCGACGAGTACCTTGAGCGCCTGCACCAGGTGTGTGAGCAGACACTCACCAGCCATGCCCAGGCAGACGACGAACAACCCGCCAGGAAATCGTCGTCACAGCTGGTACAGCTGTTCCTGGGTGAAGGCCTGGATATCGTTCTGGATGCCGAAAGCATTCTCGATCGCTGGTCTGAAAACCCGCAGCAGGACGAGGCACTGGCAACCCTCCGTGCCGAACTGGAGCAACTGACCCAGGGTGCGACGGACGCCAATCTGCCCGATGTTGCCGAACTGACCGCCGCTTTGACCCGCACCTACACCGCGATTTCAGAGCAGGGCCTGCCGCCGGGCGATAATGTATTCCAGACCCTGCGCGCCGGCCATGAGCAGTTGATTAACATGATGGATCAGGTGGCGGCCGGGCTGGCTACTGAACCCAGCCAGGAACTGATTCAGGAACTCGAGGCGCTGGCACAGGCAACCGCAGCCGAACCCGCAGAACCGGATGAGTTCGAGCAGCAGTTCACCGACGATCTGGAAGAGATCGACCTCAGCCTGGAAATGGATGAACTGGAGCAGGCAACAGAAGAACCTGAGCTGACAGAAACGCCGCCACTGCCGGAAACGTCTGAAGACGATCAGGCCATGGACGACGAGCTGGCAGCAATCTTCCTGGAGGAAGCCCGCGACCTGATTGACAGCACCGCGGAAGCCCTGCACAGCTGGAGCGAGGACACTTCAAACCTGGACCTCCTGCGGTTGCTCCAGCGTGACCTGCACACCCTCAAGGGTGGCGCCCGACTGGCCGACATTCCGGCCGTGGGTGACCTGTCCCACGAACTGGAAAACCTGTTTGAAGGACTGACCGAGCAGAAATTCTCGATCAATGACACTCTGTCTGACCTGTTGTTCCGCTGCCATGACCGGCTTGCCGGCATGGTCGAGGCACTTGAAGCCGGTGAGC
The DNA here is from genome assembly GCF_000475315.1 of Marinobacter sp. EN3. Taxonomy (NCBI): domain Bacteria; kingdom Pseudomonadati; phylum Pseudomonadota; class Gammaproteobacteria; order Pseudomonadales; family Marinobacteraceae; genus Marinobacter; species Marinobacter sp. EN3. Next base: position 15,277 of record NZ_AXCC01000017.1, on the reverse strand, counting down.
CGCCGAGGCCCGCGCCGGATCTGATCACCGAGATTCATGCCTACATCGATGGCGCCCGTGGCACTCGCCCGGTAACCGATGTACACACCGACGACTCTGCGGAGCCGGAAGACGAAGAGCTGACCCTGCCGGAGCCGGAGCTCGAGGAAAGCACCGAAGAAACTGCAGGTGCAGAGGAGGAAGAGCTCCAGGCCACCGATCTGTCCCATCTGGACCCGGAACTGGTGGGCATTTTCCTGGAAGAAGCCTACGACCTGATCAACTCCACCGGCAGTGCCCTGCATACCTGGAGCGAAGACCCCTCGAACCGGGAGGTTGCTGCCGAACTGCAGCGTGATGTGCATACCCTCAAGGGTGGCGCCCGCATGGCCGGAGTCGAGGCCATCGGCGATCTCACTCACGTGCTTGAGGATCTGTTCGAAAAAGTGGCCGAAGGCCAGCTTGAAGCCAGCGGTCAGATGACCGACTTGCTGTTTGCCTGCCACGACCGCCTGGCCCAGATGGTAGAGCAGGTGGCGACCCAGAAGCCGTGCCCGCCAGCCGAAGAACTGGTGCATCAGGTTCAGGCCATTCTGCGCGGCGAATCCCTGCCTTCGGAGGCACCGCCGCAGTCAGAGCCGGGTGAGCCCGACGTTAGCGAACTGGAAGAACTGGAAATCAGTGAACAGCCGACGGCGGAATCCGAAGAATCCGCGGCCAGCCTCAACGAGAGCCTGGAGGACGCCACCGACGACGATCTGGTTGGCATCTTCCTGGACGAAGGCCTGGAAATCCACGAGGCCATTACCGAATGCCTCGACCAGTGGCGCGAGGAGCCGGAGGAGCTGGCTGGCATTACCCGCCTGCAACAGGAACTGCACACCCTGAAGGGCGGCGCGCGACTGTCGGATGTGGACCCGATTGCGGATCTGGCCGAAGCCTGGGCCGACGCCCTGGACCAGCTGATTGCCGGCGACCGGGACCAGTCGGCCATGCTTGGCCTGAGTGACCGCGCCGCGGCCAGCCTGAAATCCATGCTTGATGCGCTGGAAGACAGTCGCAAGCCCGACGCCGATGCGGCCCTGATCAACGCGTTGCGTACTGCCGCGCCAGCAGAAGATACGTCCGGAACCGAATCACCGCAGGCTGAAACGGCGGAAGCGGACTCCGTAGACCCTGAAGTGCTCGAGATCTTCCTGGAAGAAGCTGGCGAAATCATGGACCAGCTGGAGCAGCTACTGGATGACTGGCGTCGTGAGCCGGCCAATGAGCACTTCAACCGGGAAGCACAACGGGCATTGCATACCCTCAAAGGCGGCGCCCGTTTGTCCCAGCTCTCCGAGCTTGGCGACAAGGCTCATGCTTTCGAGACCCGCCTGATCGATCTGGGCGGTAACGCGCCAACCGAGGAGCAATGGCAGGCCATCACCGGCGATCACGATGCCATCATCGCGCTGGTGGCGGATATCCGCAAACGCTTTGAATCCGGCGCACAGGCACCTGCCCCGCAACCGGAGAAAGCACCCGAACCGGTTCGCGAAGAGCCCGCGCCGGTGCCAAAGGCCACCACTGCGGAGCCAGCCCCAACCAAACCGGTTCCGGCACCTGCTAAACCGGAGAAGTCCGCGGCCCAGGCACGCAAGAAAGCGGCCGATGCGCAAAGAGCCGCCCAGGAAACCATTCGGGTATCGGCACCGCTGCTGGATGAGCTGGTTAACCTGGCCGGTGAAACCAGTATTACCCGGGGTCGCCTGGAGCAACAGAGCAGTGATTTCAGTTACACCCTGGACGAAATGGCCGCCACCATCGAACGTCTGCGGGAACAGCTGCGGCGCATGGATATCGAAACCGAAGCGCAGATCCTGTTCCGGGCCGAGCAGGAGCATGGGCCGGATTACGGCGACGATTTCGATCCGCTGGAAATGGACCGTTACTCCTCTATCCAGCAGCTGTCACGGGCCCTGAGCGAATCCACTTCGGACCTTGCTGATTTGCGTGAAACCCTGTCCGAGCGGGTTCGGGACACCGAAACCCTGCTGGTTCAGCAATCACGGATCAATACGGAACTCCAGGAAGGTCTGATGAAGACCCGGATGATTCCGTTCTCCTCCATGGTGCCCCGTCTGCGCCGCATCGTGCGCCAGATCAGTGGCGAACTCGGCAAGAAAGTCGATTTCGACGTACGCAATGCTGAAGGGGAAATGGACCGGAACATTCTGGAGCGGATGGTCGCGCCGCTGGAGCACATGCTCCGCAACGCGCTGGACCACGGCATCGAAACGCCGGAAGACCGCACCAAGGCAGGCAAACCGGCCACAGGTGAAGTGGTTCTGTCCCTGACCCGGGAAGGCGGTGATGTGGTGTTGCGGATGATGGACGACGGTAAAGGCATTCCGTCCGACGTTATCCGCGACAAGGCCGTTCGCCAGGGCCTGATGCGCGCCGACGAAGACCTCTCGGAAAGGGAAATCCTGCAGTTCATTCTGCAGCCGGGCTTCTCCACCGCCCAGCAGGTTACCCAGATTTCCGGTCGTGGCGTGGGCATGGACGTGGTTGCCAGCGAAATCAAACAGCTCGGCGGCAGCCTCGACATCGATTCCGCCCTGGGCCGTGGCACCACCTTCACCGTACGCCTGCCGTTCACCGTGTCGGTCAACCGGGCCTTGATGGTGTCCACCGGGGAAGATTTCTACGCCATCCCGCTCAACACCATCGAAGGTATTGTCCGGGTCAGCACCTACGAGCTGGAAGAGTACTACAAGCCAGATGCCCCCATGTACGAGTATGCCGGCCAGCAGTATCGCCTGCAGTACCTGGGCAGCCTGCTCAACAGTGACCACCAGCCCAAGCTTCAGGGCCAGGCCCTGCCGCTGCCGGTCATTCTGGTGCGCGGCGCGGAGCAGCCCATGGCTCTACAGGTGGACCAGCTGATGGGTAGCCGGGAAATCGTGGTTAAATCCCTCGGGCCGCAGTTCAGTTCCGTCCGGGGCGTTTCCGGTGCCACCATTCTCGGTGACGGCAACGTGGTTGTAATCCTCGACTTGCCGGCGATGATCCGCTCCGACATCCTGTCCGAACGCCAGCGCCTGGCGAATCTGGAAAAGGCACGGGACAGCGCCCGCTACGAGGAAAAGGCCACGACGGTTATGGTGGTGGACGACTCCGTTACGGTGCGCAAGGTGACCTCCCGTCTGCTGGAGCGCAATGGCATGGAAGTGGTGACCGCCAAAGATGGTCTCGACGCCGTTGCCCAGCTTCAGGACCACCGGCCGGACATCATCCTGCTCGATATCGAAATGCCCCGTATGGATGGTTTCGAAGTGGCCAGCTTTGTGCGCCACGACGACAACCTGAAAGATACGCCGATCTGCATGATCACCTCGCGGACGGGCGAGAAGCACCGGGAACGTGCTCTGGCCATCGGGGTCAACGAGTACCTTGGCAAGCCGTTCCAGGAAACCGAGCTGCTTGACACCATCAAGCGGCTGACCGGGAACCGGTGATGGCCGGCCCTAACGGCCGGCCTGGCGTCGGGATTGTGTCCGATGTGGTGCTGCAACGGCATCGGCTGCAGGCGGCGACCGGAAAATTTGGCCTGGACGTCAGCTTCTCGGGAGATCCCGAACGGCTGATGGACTACCCGGCGTTTCCGGACGCGGCGCTCTGGCTGGTGACCCTGGAAGACGAAGCGGATCATCCGGCACTGTTCGAGCATCTGCTGGAAAATACAGAAGCACCGGTCTTATTCGGCCTGGACCAGGCTCCCAAGCCCGGCACCACGGAATACTTCCGCTGGGAACGCCGGCTGCTCGACAAGCTGGAAAAACAGCTCGGGCATCTGGAGCAGCTGGATACCGCCAACGACATTGAAGAGCTGGCCGAGACCACGCCAGATGCGGTGGACGCGCCTACGCTGCCACACTGGATAACTCCGGCGGCGCCGGGTTCGGTGGCTGAGGAAGTCTGGATTCTCGGAGCCTCGCTGGGCGGTCCTGCAGCGGTGAAGACCTTTCTCGATCACCTGCCGCCAAGGCTACCGGTCGGGTTTATCTATGCACAACATATTGATGGCAATTTTACCGAAGTCCTCACCCGGGTTCTGGGCCGGCACGCCCACTATTCGCTGAAGCGGGCCGAGGAGGGCTATCGGGTACGCAATGGCGATGTGGTGCTGATGCCGGTAGAAAGAGAGTGGTGCTTTGATCGCCAGGGCCAGCTGACGGAACAGAATCATCCCTGGCCGGGCCCTTATGGCCCATCGATAGATCAGGTGTTGCTGAACGTGGCGGATCACTATGGCAAACACTGCCATGCCATCCTGTTTTCCGGCATGGGCAACGACGGCGCTATCGCTGCACCCATGCTGAAGGCTTATGGCAGCCGCATCTGGGTTCAGGAAAGCACCAGTTGTGGTAACAGCTCCATGCCCGATTCGGTGGCCGCCACCGGCTGCGCCAGTTTCTGTGGCACTCCGGAGCAACTGGCCAGGGAACTGGTAAAAGTCATTGAGAACAACTGCCTGCTCAAGGGCCGGCAAAAACGGGATTCCGCCTGAGGTAACAAGCAATGAGTGAAAACAGCCAATCCCTGTCCTGCGTCATGATACCGGTCTCGGACCGCCAGCTCCTGCTGCCCAACGTCTCCATTGCCGAGGTGGTGGATTTCACCAGCAACGATGCCGGCGCCAATACACCGGACTGGCTGGCCGGATTCCTGGACTGGCGCGGGCTCACACTGCCGGTCATTTCCTACGATGCCGCCAACGGCAACAAGCTCACCATCCCTGGTGACAACCGTGGCCGCATCATTATCCTCAATACCATCGGCCCGAATCACCAGAGCACCCCGTTCATGGCCCTGGTCACCCAGGGCATTCCCAGCCAGGCGCGCCTGATGGAAGACCAGATCCGACAACTGGACGGCGACCCCGGCCCTGCGGACCTGATGCAGGTGGAAGTAGACGGCGAGCCAGCCTGGATCCCGAATCTGGAATACCTGGAATCCCTGGCCGTCGACGCACATCACTGAGCCTCCGGTCGGCATGGCGTGGCCGCCTGCAAATGTTATAATATTGCAAATTTTGCAGGATCCACGCCATGCCGGAACGCGCACTTCCCTACCGTCCCCATAATCATCAGGCCTGTGTCGCCCAGGCGTTGTCCGATGCCCATGCCATCTGCCGCGATGAAAACGCCCGCCTGACTCCGATCCGTGAACGGGTACTGGAGTTGATCTGGCAATCCCACAAGCCGCTGGGCGCCTACGATATTCTGGCCAAACTGTCCTCGGATGGACATAACGCCGCCCCCCCCACGGTCTACCGGGCCTTGGACTTTCTGCTTCAACATGGACTGGTTCACCGGATTGCCTCGCTCAACGCCTTCGTCGGCTGTGCCCATGCAGGTGAACATCATCGCGGTACTTTTCTGATCTGCCGACAGTGCGGCACGGTGCTGGAACTGGCCATGCCGGAACTCAATCAGGCCATCGAATCCGCGGCGCGCGCGGAAGCCTTCCTTCCTGACGACGTTACCCTCGAAGTGGCTGGCCTCTGCCCCCGCTGTCAGGGGGAGCAAACGAATGACTGACCCTCTGGTCCGGCTAGAACAGGTTACGGTGGCATTTGACGACCGGCCGGTGGTTGATCGGGTCAACCTGACCGTGAGCCGGGGCGATATCGTCACCATCATCGGCCCGAACGGTGCCGGCAAAACCACGCTGATCAAAACCGTTCTGGGGATTCAGCGGGCGACCAGCGGTCAATTATCGGTGGCGCCCGGCCTGGTGATCGGTTACGTACCCCAACACCTGACTCTGGAGCCCACTCTGCCACTGAGTGTCCGGCGCTTCATGCTGCTCAGCGGACGTGCACTGTCAGACTGCAAGGCAGCTCTGGAAAGGACCGGGGTCGCGCATCTACTGGATGCGTCCGTCCACCACCTGTCCGGCGGCGAAAAACAACGACTGCTGCTCGCCCGGGCACTGGCCCGGAAACCCGATCTGCTGGTGCTGGACGAACCCGCCCAGGGGGTCGATATCAATGGCCAGGCCACACTCTACGATCTGATTCGCCAGCTTCGGGATGAGCTGCACTGCGGTATCATCATGATCTCCCATGATCTGCATCTGGTGATGGCGGCCACAGACCGGGTTATCTGCCTTAATCAGCACGTATGTTGCAGCGGATATCCGGAGGATATTTCCCAGGACCCGGCTTTTGTGGAAACCTTCGGTCATCAGGTTGCCGAGTCTCTGGCGGTCTATCACCACCATCACAACCATCGCCATAACCTCCATGGCGATGTCGTCTCTACCGCGGACGCCCACGAAGGTTGCAGCCATGACCATCATTGATGCGGTGCTGGGCGACTTCTTCTGGCGGGCGCTGCTCGGCGGCCTGGGCGTGGCTTTGGTGGCCGGTCCCCTCGGCTGCTTCGTAGTCTGGCGTCGCATGGCCTATTTTGGAGATACGCTGGCCCATTCGGCCCTGCTGGGCATCGCGCTTAGTTTTCTGATCAGCGTGCCTTTGAATCTGGGTGTGGTGATTACCTGTGTGCTCATTGCGCTGGCCCTGGTGCTGCTGTCCCGGACCCGCACCCTGGCTACCGATACCCTGCTCGGCATCCTGGCGCACAGCGCGCTGGCCATTGGCCTGGTAACACTGAGCTTCATGCCGGATGTCAGGGTGGACCTGACCGGCCTGCTGTTTGGCGATCTGCTGGCCATGACCCGACAGGATCTGGTCTGGATCTACGGTGGCGCCGCCTTTATCCTGTCTCTGCTGGCGCTGCTCTGGCGCGGCCTGCTGATGAGCACCATTCATGAGGAACTGGCACGGGTAGAAGGGATTCCGGTGGAACGCCTGCGGCTGGCGTTGATGCTGATGTTTTCGCTGGTGATTGCGGTGGCCATGAAGATTGTCGGCGTCCTGCTGATTACCGCCCTGCTGATTATTCCGGCCGCAACCGCACGCCGACTGGCCCACAATCCCGAACACATGACCGCCCTGGCAGTGGTCTTCGGGGTGATGGCGGTGTCCGGCGGACTGACCCTGTCCTGGTACCTGGACACGCCGGCCGGACCATCGGTGGTGGTCACTGCATTTCTGGTGTTCCTGATGGTGTATGCAGGTGCCCGCCAGAGCCGGCACTGACCGTCCGCGCCACCAGTCAGCACAGGGCGGCGCCCGAATTGCCGGGCCGGTATTGCTGGTCTAAAGTTAGGCGGTATCCGAGCAGCAAAGGCCTCGCGGGAGCACACCAGCATGGACAGCGACCTTCGTAACACACCCGGCACCCGATTCCGGCTCTGGCCGGGTCTCTGGATGCCCGGGGTTATCCTGGGTATCGGCATACTGGTGTCAGTGGCACTGGCCAACACCCTGGCGCGAACTATCGCTGACCTTGGTCTTGAGGCCTACCATGCCAGGCATCAGGCTCTGGTTGCGACGATCGCAGCCCGACTACAACACACGCCGGGGCAGCAATTGCCTGCATCGCTGACCTCAGCTTTGGCGACAGATCTGCCCGAGGGCCTGCAGCTTCGAATCGATACTCTCGCCAGACACACCAAACAGGCTGTGCTGGAGCTCGGCAACGTAGACGAGCCCCGGGATTCCGAGGCCCTGCGTACCGAGCTGACACTGCCCGGCAGGCACTGGATGGTCACCACCACGCCCAGCGCAGGGTGGATAGACCGGGCCTCGAACCAGGCGCGCTGGCAGATTCTTACTGCAGGTGCCGGTATCTCGGTACTCGCAGCCTTACTGATGCTGGTTGCCTGCCGTCGACTGGCCATCCGCAATGCCAGAATCCGGCAGCAACAGGCACAACTCGATCGCGATCAACAACAGATTACCAATCTGCGGGTGGAGAAGTCTGTGCTCCGGCATGCGCTGAACGACAGCGAAGCAAGAAGCCGGGATCTGGTTCGGCTGGGCGGAGCGGTAATCGCCGAACTGGATCATCAGGGGCGCATCGGGTTTGTGTCCGCCCAGATTGCCGACATGCTCGGTCGCGCGCCCTCCGACCTGACCGATCAGCCATTTGAACAACTGGTATCCGAACAAGACCGCAGCCGGTTCCGGGAGAGCCTGGACAGCGCCCGCAGCGAGGAAGACCTGACCCGAACCGACCTGGCATTGATCGGGGCCGAGGACGCCCGGCCAGTGCGGGTCTGTCTGCGCCTGAAAACCATCAAGGATCCCGTCCACGGCATTACCGGCTTTCGGCTCAGTGCTACCCCGGACTAGGGCCCGCATAGACGGCCAGCGCGATCTACCAGCGACTCACAAGGGCTGAATCCGGTCCAGCAGCCGCCCACTCTCAACCAGCTCAAGAAACTCATCACCCAACCTGTCACTCTCCAAGATCGCTCGACGCCAGGCTCGTTCGCGACCGGCATCATCGCCGACGTACTTCTCGAAGTCCTTTCGATCCGGCAGTTTGCGATCCGGCAGGGTTGCCAGGTAATCCGGTGACGGCGATACCAGCACGACATCCTGCAGTCGACTGGCATCGCCCCGACGCCAGGGCAAGGTTTTATCGAACCAGCCGGGAACCACACGATCCGTAAAATGCGGATAGAGGATAATGCCAGGCTGCTGGTAAGGCAGGTCGAGGTGATAATCGAGCAGTCCGCCATCCCGGTATACACCCTCTGGCGCGCCCGGAATATTGCGGACTCCGGACATCACCAGAGGAATGGAAGCGGACGCCAGCAGGGCCGGCAACAGGTTATCCCGGCTCAGGGGCACTTCATGACTGGGGAAATCCACCAGGCTTGAGACCGGCGCGCGGCCCCGGGCATCGTGCACAATGCCACGTTCCATAAAACGACCCAGGTGCCGGCGGCTGACCATGTTGGCGCTGATAGCCCGCATCAACCCGAGGCTCAGCCTGCCCCGGGTATCGTGTTGCAACAGGCCAAGACTGCGCACTACTACAATGCTCAACCGGTACCAGGGATGGCTGAGCAGAAAGTCTTCCCGGCCCCCCAGCAGCTCCTCCAGAAACAGTATGCTTTTGCGGGAGATTTCCGCAGCGCTGACGCCTTTGGCAAATCGCTGACTGGTGTACAGCTCGGCCAGGCGGGCCAACTGGGCCTTGGGATCATCTGAAGAGGCAATGGCGGCAAACCGCCAGCTGCCGATGGAAGATCCGATCAGGGCCCTTTCCTGGGGAGCCTGCGGCAACCAGTCACCAAAAATGGCCTTGTCCAGGCCACTGATTCCCAGCGCCTTCGGGCCACCGGCTGCCCCCGGAATCACGTGAACATCTTCGGGCCCCAGCGGTTTTTGCTGCAGGCGCTGCAAAGCCCGGCGTCCCGCTCGGATGGTCAGTGCCGGCATCCGGCTGTGAATGGCAGTCATTCCTTTCTCCCCTGAAGTGTCCGGCGAGTGTATCCGACCGGCTGGAGACGGCCAACTGAACAGAATTCATGACGGCTATGTATATTCTGAATAACAGGTGCCTCCGGCATAGTTTTTACGAATTACGTCGATCCGTGGTTTTTGCTTTCGCCCATCACACTCCGTGCTAGACTGGAGCCATCGATTACAAACGGAAACATGCCGGTTATGAACAGCGGGAGTAGGCTGTGAATCTTTTTGCCTCGCCAAATACCCTGGCAACCAACCCGACCCTGGCTGTTCTCGGGTTCAAGCGGCAGCTGGTCTACCATCTGCACATCTGGGCCTTTATTGCGGTCGCCCCCCTGGTCATGGTGCAGTGGCAGCATGGCAACGTGCTGCTGTCATCCCTGTTGATTCTGTTCTGCGCCAACGCGGCCCTGGTGATCGCATTCCTGCGTTTTCGAAGCACCTATTTCTTCAAAGGCCGCCTGTTCCCCATTCTGGCCGTGGTGTGCGCCGCCTATTCCACTCTCATCAATGGCCACGCCGGGCTCTACTGGGCGTATCCTGCGGCCATTGCCCTGTTTTTTCTGCTTCCCCTGCGTGAAGCCATTTTCTGCAATGTCGTGTTTGTCTCGGTCATGGCGGTGGTGTCTTTCCTCAAGTTTCCAGAGGCAGACTTCTGGCGCATTACCTTTTCACTCGGTCTCAGTTGCCTGTTTGCCATGATCTTTGCCTGGCTGGTGGGGCGCCTGCAGGCCGAGCTTACCCGCCTGGCGACAACCGATCCACTGACCGGCTGCCTGAATCGCTCCCAGCTGGCCGACATCCTGAACAGCCAGATTCAGATGCGGGAACGCTATGAACGGGTGTCCAGCCTGGTACTGATTGATCTGGATTATTTCAAGACCATCAATGACCGCTGGGGCCACCTGGCCGGAGACAAGGTGCTCAAGGAAATGGCGCTGCGGGTACGCAAGCGGTTGCGGGAGAGCGATCAGCTGTTCCGTATCGGCGGCGAAGAATTCATGGTCGTGCTCCCGGAAACCCGGCAGAAAGACGCCGACACCCTGGCGCATCAGTTGCTGACCAGCATCAGCGCCCGGCCGTTTCTGGATGACATCCGGGTTACCGCGAGTGCCAGCGTGGCGGAAGTCACCCAGGGCGAGACCTGGTCAGTATGGCTCAACCGGGCAGACCAGGCTCTGTACGAAGCGAAATCCCGTGGCCGGAATCAGGTGGTGAACGCTCCCAGGCTCGCCAGCCAGGAGGACATCCCGGATCCGGCACCAATGGCAGACCCGGCCACCGGCGGCACCACACCGGCCTGAGCTGGCTACTGCGCCTTGCGAAACTCCCTGTAGGCGCTGTAGACATCCCAGGGTTGCTCAAAGTGGGGGTAATGCCCGACATTGCGCAACATCACCACATCGGCCTGAGGGATCAGCTCCCGATAGCGCCGGGCCATGGCGGCGCCGGACACCGGGTCGGCACCGCCGGAAATCAGTCGCATGGGCTGCTCCGCCTTTTGCAACGCTCCGACCCAGCGGTTGCGGTGACAACGACGCTCCTCCATGAACTGGATCAGGCGGTGCAACACGCCCCGGCCGTTGTTGTAGTTCAGCAAATGCCAGAAGTCGTCCATGTCCTGCCGGCCCGGCGGATTACGCGCCCCGAACAGACGTCGAAAGTTGCGTTCGAAGAGCGATCGGCTGAGGCCCCGGCCAATGAGGCCACCCAGGGGGCTGCGCAGAATCTTCTGGATAAACAGGGGATGGTGAACTTCCGGAAACAGACCACCGTTTAGCAGGCAGACACTGCTGACGGCAAACGACAGCTCGCCCTCCTGCTCGCGGGCCAGCAGTTCCTGGACGACGGTGGTGCCGTAGTCATGGCCGAACAGGTGGACCCGCTCCAGACCCAGCCCCTCAATCCAGCCCTGAATCAAATCCGCCTGATCTTCGATGCTGTAGGAATAATGCAAAGGTTTATCGGAAAAGCCGAAACCGAGCATGTCCAAAGTCAGCAGGTTATGCTCGCGCACCAGCATGGGCCAGATCCGGCTCCAGTCCCAGCTCGCGGTCGGGAAACCGTGCAGCAGAACGAGCGGCTCCCCCTGCCCGCCCATGCGGCTGAAGATGGCGTGGCCCTCGTAACTGAACCATTTGCCAGCCTGCTGCCAGGCTTCCAGCGTAAATGTGTCCTGGCGACCAGAGGCCGCCACTTCTGAACCCGGTATCACCTGTTCCATGTGCAATCCATGACCGTACCCGAAACCCTCACACTTTAGTGCAAAGCTGCGGCCACGACCATATCGCCTTTGGCGGCCTGTGCGGTGGTCCTTTTCAGAGCCACAGACGTAAACCATGGAGATACCCGGCGAATTGCCTTAAGCTTTGGCCTTTTTCAGACACCCCAAACCGGAATCAATTATGTCTCTACCCCTTGATGATCTGGCCGATCACTACCGCACCATTATCCAGGGCCTGGGCGAAGACCCGGATCGAGAAGGCCTCCAGAACACGCCCATGCGTGCAGCCAAGGCCATGCAGTTCCTCACCCGCGGCTACCAGCAGGACCTCGAAGAGCTGGTCAACAACGCCGTATTTGAATCCGCCATGGACGAAATGGTGGTGATTCAGGACATCGAGCTGTACAGCATGTGCGAACACCATATGCTGCCCTTCATCGGCAAGTGCCACATCGCCTATTTGCCCCAGGGCAAGGTGCTGGGCCTGTCCAAGTTTGCCCGCATTGTCGACATGTATGCCCGCCGGTTACAGATTCAGGAAAACCTGACCCGGCAGATCGCCGAGGCCATCGAGAGCGTTACCCAGGCCAAGGGTGTTGCGGTGGTCATTGAAGCCCAGCACATGTGCATGATGATGCGCGGCGTCGAGAAGCAGAATTCGCGCATGAAAACCTCCATGATGCTCGGGCAGTTCCGCAAATCCCAGGCAACCCGGACCGAGTTCCTGAATCTGATTTCAAGCAACCGCTAACATCCGACTGACCCCAGGGAGTTGTTATGGCAAACGCCCAGAAACCACTGGCCCGTGTCCAGATCAAGAATCTTCTGCTGCGTGCCTATATCGGCATCAAGGAAGAAGAGATCAACAACCAGCAGGATGTGGTGATTAACGTTTGCCTGACCTACGATGCCTCGGAGGCTATCGAGCGCAATGAAATCTCTGCTGCGCTCAACTACCGGACCATTACCAAGCAGATTATCGCCCATGTGGACGGCCAGCGGTTCGCCTTGCTGGAGCGCCTGACCCACGAAGTATTGACCATCGTCATGGAACATGGCGCCGTGCGTTGGGCCGAGGTAGAAATCGACAAGCCCCATGCGCTACGTTATGCAGAATCGGTTTCCGTGACTCTGGAAGCCAGTCGCGACTAGGAGAATCTGCATTATGCCCAGCAACAGCCCCGAACAGATCCGGGAGATTCTGGAATCGGTTAATACCATCGCCCTGGTGGGTGCCAGCGAGAAGACCAACCGGCCTTCCCATGAAGTGATGGAATACCTGCAGCACCAGGGCTATCGGGTGATTCCGGTTAACCCGCGCCTGGCCGGTCAGCAGGTTCTGGGCGAAACCGTCTATGCAGACCTCGCCACACTTCCAGAGCCAGTGGATATGGTGGAACTTTTCCTGGCTCCTGAGCGTACCGATGCCGTGATCGATCAGGCCATTGAGCAGAAGGTTCCGGTGCTCTGGCTGCAGATTGGTGTGATCAATGAAACCGGCGCCCAGCGTGCCGAAGCCGCCGGCCTGACGGTGGTGATGGATCGCTGCCCCAAGCAGGAAATACCGCGGCACGGCCTACGCACCCCGGCCAAACGCTGACCTGTCTTACTGTCCCTGGTGCATGACTGATATCGGTAGCCGGCATGAAAACCGGCTGCCGAAGCTGAGCTGGATCAAGAGCCAGATCACAGTTTCAGATCGTAACTGTTACCAATTGCGACAGTCTGACATACTCTCTGAACAATAATTCGAAGACTGGCAGGACCATGTGGTTCCGAAGTAAACCAGGCAAGTCCAGAGCCGCCGCTAAAGGCCGCGATGTTCAGAGCACTCCCAAGGCGTCTGCAGACGTTGTACTGGAACGGGTGCGTCTGCCCGTGGACCTGCTTCAGTCCGGCATGAAAGTGGTCAAGCTTGACCGCCCCTGGACCGAAGTGCCGGTTCTGTTCCAGGGTTTCACCCTGCAGACAGAGGCCGAAGCCCGGGTACTGCGCCAGTATTGCGCCTGGGTCGTGGTCGAAGATGAGGCTGAAAAGCTGGCCCCGATTCTGGATCAGATTCCCCACCTGAAACAACGTACCACCGAACCCCTGCAGGAAACCCGCACGCTCGAACAGGAACTGCCCCGGGCTGCCGACGCCTGGAGCCGGACCCAGCAATTTGTGGAAAAGGTGATCCGGGACATCGAGCAGCATAACGATCTGGAGCTGGCCTCCGCCCGCCCCCTGATTCGTTCCTGCGTAGACAGTGTCAAAGCCAACGCCAGTGCCATGTTCTGGATGGCCCGAATCAAGAACCGCGACGCCTACACCGCCGAACACTGTCTGCGCGTCGCCATTTTTACTGTGGCCTTTGCCCGATTTCTGGGCCTGCCTGAAGATGATCTGGAAGTGGCCGGCATGTGCGGGCTCTTACACGATATCGGCAAATTGCGGGTACCGGACGAAATCCTCAACAAACCCGGGCCGCTGTCCCCCCAGGAATATGAGGTGATGAGGAAACACACCACTCTTGGCCATGAACTCCTGAAACAGGACCCAAGCCTGGACCCGATCATCAGCGATGTGACCCTGCATCACCATGAACGTATCGACGGCCGGGGTTATCCGCAGCAATTGCCCGAATGGCAGATCAGCCGGTTTGCTCGCCTGATTTCCATTGTCGACGCCTACGATGCCATGACCAGCGACCGCTGTTACCGTGACGGCATGTCACCGGCCGACGCCGTTCGCATCCTGTATAAAAATCGTGCTCAGCAGTTTGATGCCGACATGGTGGAGGCCTTTATCCGGATGATCGGGATTTATCCCCCCGGCAGTCTGGTGGAACTGAATACCGGTGAAGTGGCTCTGGTGGTCAGCACCCACCCAGGACGCAAGTTAAAACCAAAAGTGGAAATCCTGCTGGATGATAACAAACATCCGGTTACACCGCGGATTATGGACCTGGGCAGCCAGACCACCGCGGACAGCCCCACCAGAGAAATCAAAGCGGCGTTGCCGGATGGGGCTTTCGGTCTCGCTCTAGAGGGCCGAATCAAACAGCTAATGGCAAAGAGCGTTGCAAATCATTCATAATCAGCGCGAGCCTGCCGTTAACCCAGGTATCCAGAACCCACTCACTCCGGAGCATGATGTGGAGAAACCCGAGACATCCATCAGACTGGTCGTTCGTGCGCTGATGAGCCCGGTTTTCCCGGTTCTGATCTTCCTGGTGTTTCTGGGTATTGCCTCCGGGCTCCGGGTTGGCCTGATCCAGCAGAATACCCACCAGATCCAGACCAATCTCAGCAATGAAGCCAGAGCACTCGCCAACAACCTTGAGCGAGAATTCATGGTGCACCTCGATGCCATCGGGCGTATGGCCATGCGCATGCAGGCCAATCCATCCCAGACCGAGGCGCTCTGGCGTGAGGATGCGCGCAATTATCTGAGAGACTTCGGGGTTTACCAGGCCATTGAATGGATTGACCGCAACTACATCATCCGCTGGCTGGAACCCCTGAGCGGCAACAACGATGTCATCGGTTTCAATGTCGCCTTCAATGAACAGCGGCGAGCGGCGCTATCGCGGGCTGCAGCCTCCGGACAGTACGATATTTCCGGCATCATTGACCTTCGACAGGGCGGAGAGGGTCTGGTGATCTATCATCCTGTCGGGCGGGGTGATGCCAATAATCGGGATAGGGAGGTGC
>NZ_AXCC01000016.1:0-558 GCF_000475315.1 Marinobacter sp. EN3 | reverse complement strand
ATTGAGGTTGTCCCTGCTCAATACACGCGCCATCCATGGTGAGGGTTGAACGGAGTGCGAGTGCTCCCGATTTCCGGTAACGGGTTCATCCCCTGGCTTTACCAGGGGCAGCGCAAGCTGCTTTACGGATGCCATCCCGTTCCCCTGCACGGATACTCGACTCCTGTCACTGTTCGGGCCTTCGGTTCACGGGCGAACCTACTATGCCCTCGGCTGATTTCTGCCACGCGATAAGAGGCGATCGCTCGTCTCTCAGTGGGTCCGTCCACACGTGGCAGACCTCCCGGGGTAAGGCACAGAGCTTTCACGGCGTGAACGCCCGATTTATAAAGCACACCCCGGTCGCAGAAGGAGGGCTTCGCGGTCACGTGCCCGCTCGCCCCGGATGTACCACACCTCGTATCGGGTTCCTGTTCGTCGCCCCGCCGCTTTGGATTGGGCTTCCTTCAGACCCCACCTCGCGGTGACGCCCTTGCCCTTCTCCTAGCCTTCGGCTCTGCGAACACCTGGCAGGAGGACTTTCACCTCCCTAGTTCTGTGCCATGCCCGGCACACACG
>NZ_AXCC01000015.1:0-25071 GCF_000475315.1 Marinobacter sp. EN3 | reverse complement strand
TCACGCTTTTTTGTTGTCTGGCTACCGCTCACGCCCGGTTTCTCACCGTTTGTCGTTTAGCGGTAGGTGTTCTTTACAGAGTTTCGTAAGCTGAAATTGAGATAATAAGAGGTTTGATCTATGCGTGTCCGGAGTGACGGCGGTTTTACGTTGGTTGAGTTGGTAATCACTGTTGCAGTGATCGCAATCGTTGCAACGATTGCCATACCTGCGATGAGCGATATGGTTACCCGAAATCGCACTACAGGGGCTTTCAACGAACTCAAAGGGTTGGTTGCGTATGCGCGCAGCGAATCAGTTAAAAACGTGGGAGAGTCCGTGCTGCTTTGTGCATCAAACGATGGTGCTGGCTGCACGAACAATACCGATTGGAGCGTGGGGTGGCTTGTTGTTCGAGACTCCAACGGCAATGGAGCATTCGACAGCGGCGAGCCCTTGTTAAAGGTCATTGGCCCTTTGCCAAACGGGATAAACCTTAGTGTTAAAACCGGCAATAGTACGCAGTTTAATTCTATATCTGTTGCAATTTCAGGTGATGGAGCTCCCGCTGGTGGTAACCCGATAACGTTCAAATTATGCGATGCATTTGGGGCGAGTGAAGCCCGTGGGCTTATCGTATCGGTGTCCGGTCAGGTGCGGGATGCAGCGCGGGATAGTAGTGGGAATCGTGAAGATCATAGAGGAGTCGATTTTCAGTGTTAAAACAACGGCTCGAGAACAGCGCTATGACGAAACGGAAGGAGAATAAGGTGACATTCTCGAACAGACAGCGCGGAATGACCTTGATAGAGATCTTGGTGACGGTACTTGTACTGGCTGTTGGCTTGCTTGGTATGGCCAGTTTGACGGTGGGCAGTCTCAAAAACAACCAAGGCGCATTTTTACGGACGCAAGCAACAATTCTTGCCTACGATATGGCTGACCGTATGAGAGCGAACTCTGCGGAAGCTATTGCGGGAAGCTATGACGGGTTGAAAACGAAAACAGCGAGTGCAGCAACTTGTGGTACATCTGGTTGCACAGGGAGCGAGCGGGTTGCTGCTGATCTTTATGCTTGGAAGCAGCAGGTAGAAGGGGTTAACGGAAGCATGGCGATGTTACCTGGGGGAGAGGGGGAAATATCAGGTGGCGGAGGTGCAACCAACGCAGGCAACGTGTTTACGATCACAATCACGTGGAAGGAAGATCGATGGAGTGAGGTTAAGGATTCCATATCTACAGAAGACCAACAAACTGTCGTCGAGTTTACGTTATGAGTGATTTCAAGCGTAACACCACATTTTCCAAGCCAGGTTCTATCTCATTCCAGATTGGTCTTTCGCTCGTAGAATTGATGATAGCGCTTGCTCTGAGCGTAACTCTCATACTCGGTATTTTTATTGTCTACACGGATTCAATGCGGACCACGCGGGTTGGAGAGTCACTCGCCCGGATTCAGGAGTCTGGGCGTATCGGGCTGGATATAATATCGCATGAAGTTCGAATGGCTGGCTATCAGGGTTGCTCCGATAGCTACACTGTTCCAATTCGTGTTGTTGCGCACAACCCCCCGCCATCCCTTACGCCTGCATCTGGCGAAGATAACGTGTATCTCTATAACTCCGGGTTGAGGGGGTGGCAGGTAACTGGATCAACTCAGTCTAGCTGGGATAGTGGAACAGATTTTGAAGATCTTGGCATTATCGAGGACGACGCGTTGCCTGGTAGTGATGTGCTAATGGTGCAAAGGGCGAGGTTGCTCAGCGCTACAGTCAGGAGTCCCGGCATGGGAAGCGCAACTGGTTCGATACCAATAGATGATCCCGATGGGCTTTTTGGGGCGAGTGCTGCATTCAGTTCTGGCTCCTTGCTGATGATTGCCAGTTGTGAGTTTGCCGATGTGTTTCGGATGACGAATAATCCTTCGGGTGCCAATAAATCCTTAGAGCATGCAACAACTGCAAATAGCAACTCCAGTTTGTCAATTGCTTATGCGGCAGACGAAGACGCGGAGATTTATTCACTGGCGAGTACCGTTTTCTTTGTTGCAGATACTGGCCGAGTAGACGATCAAGGAAACAATATTACCGCCCTTTATCGAGCCTCAAACAGCTTTCCTGACAGCGCAACACCAAGCTTTCAGCGCGAGGAGCTTGTGGAGGGAGTAGAAGCGATGAAGGTTCAGTACGGTTTGCGAACGGATCCCAGCAGTAACACCATTAATTACGTTGACGCTTCAGGTGTGGGTGCTACCGACTGGAAGGATGTAGTGGTCATTCGTGTTGGTTTGCTGGTAAGTGCTCCCGGTAATGTATTGCAGCAGGATGACAGCCAGTCATACGAACTGCCTGGCGCGCTCTTTGTCGCCAGTAACCCGGCTGCGGGCCAACAAGAGCATCCTTCAGACAGGCGACTGCGCAAAGCATTTGTCAGTACGCTGGATATCCGGAACCGGAGATGTGGCGAATTCAAGCAGCTCGGAACGACGGGGCTGTGGGAATGGGAAACTGCAGACGAAAACAGTGGAGATGGTGATCCATGCAACTAATTAAAGGCGATATGAAGTCGGAAGCACTTCATTTTTCAGGTGTTGCCAAGGTTGGAACCGGTCAGCGAGGAGCCGCGCTGATTATTAGTCTGGTAGTTTTGTTAGTCATTACCGTGATCGGGTTGGCAAGCATGAATACCTCGATCCTCCAGGAGCGGATGTCTGCAAACGCACAGAATGCTCGTCAGGCCTTTTTTGCTGCCGAGTCCGCGAGTCAGGACCTTTTTCGGAAGTTGGAGCCTATGGATTCCAGTTCAGCAGAATGGAAGTTGGCTCTAGATGCCCTGGATGCAGGTATACGTGTTGCAACAACCCCACAGGCATATAGTGGTGCCGGCTCTGGCAAGGTGGCCACAGCGGAATTGAGATATTTAGGAGAGGCTACTCTTATAGAGGGGCATTCGTTTGGAGAGGACATAGAAACATTTCGCCAACGCTACGAGATCATCGGAGACGCCTCAGTGACGGGCACGGGCGCCACAAGTCAGGTGATTCGTGGTGTCAGCGTTGTTTTCTACTAAGAGCATTTTGTTGGAAATATCATCCAGAGGTGAGCTTATGAGTTACCTTATAAAAGTACTGATTTTGTTAAGTGCGCTTGTTGTACAGGTTTCTTTTGCACAGGAGGCCCCTACGGCATTTGTATATAAAGAGATAACAATTGGGGAACAGGCGGTAGAGTCTCCAAAAGTTGTAGTCGTTTATTCAGATGCGTCTGGAGTGGTGGAGGTTCGTTTTCAGGAGTGTGACGGGTGCGAGTTCAGAACTCTCTTTCCAGCACAAGATATCAGGTTTAGCGCCGGAGGTGAAAGCCTGCCTGCAGACGTCGTCAGCGAAAAATACAGGAATAGCCCTGGAACTGTTTTCTATGACGCATCGACCGCCAAAGTAAACCGTATTAAGTATTTCCAAACCCGTAATGGGGGTGAAAAATGAAGATTTACACAGGAAGGTTGGCTGCTTTCATTTTGGGCTTTGCTATGGCACTTAGTTCTACAGTGACAGTTGCAGATGATACTGAGATATTCTTCAATACTGAGAGCACCAGCATCCGACCTAACCTACTTTTTATCCTGGATAATTCCGGGAGTATGGAGGCTATGGTTACGGTTAAAGTACCATCAGATCCCGTTTATAATCCGTCAAAGACATACTCTGGTAGTTATACTTCTGATCGTATTTATTATGGGTCACCGTATAATTATAATTATATTAGTCAAAGTCAGTTAAAATGTGAGGATATGAAGGCGCGCATTCCTGAGGTTGGTGTTCTTAAAAGCTATCGGATGGCATACAAACGTAAGACAACGGGTGACTGGGTTGATTTTGATGGGTTCTTTAATGGGTTCTTCGTTTCGGGTCAGGATGTTGATTGTGAGACTGATAACAATAGTAATATCAATATCGACTGGGAAAGCGATACCACGCTCAGGGATTTCTATTACGGAAACTATCTGAATTGGCAAAATAGCGGTGATAGTACTGTAGAAATGACTCGCCTGGAAGTTATGCAGGGCGTCGCCCGAGATCTTGCTGACACCATTACCGGCGTAAATATTGGGCTGATGGCGTTTGACACGGTAGGCCCGAATGGGGGCTGGCCTGATGATCAGTATCGCGGCGAAGGTGGCGTGATACTTGAGGCAGTCCGCCCGGTTTCAGAAAGCCGTGCTGATTTTAAGGCTGCGGTTAATGCACTGGGGACCGATACTAACACCCCTCTTTCAGAAACTCTGTTTGGTGCCAAACGATATTTTGAGGGTGGCAATCCGTTTCTCAGCCAACCTTCGAGTCAAGCCAGTAATGCTATGGACGGCAATTCTTATAAGAGCCCGATAGAACTCGAGTGTCAATCGAACAACATTGTTCTGTTAACCGATGGAGATCCGACACTAGATAGTAACCATAAGACTTTTATTGAGAGTGTAGTAGGAGGCTGTGAGGGTAATTGTCTCGATGAAATCGCGGGATACATGAGAAATAATGATATATCTGGAGTGCATAAAGGAGTTCAGAACGTAACGACTTATACGGTCGGATTTTCTGAAGACGCTCCGGGTTCTTTGCTGGGTATGACTGCAAAAGCTGGAGGCGGAAAATATTACAAAGCGACCGATGCGCAGCAATTAGCGGGCGCGTTTGATGACATCGTAAGAAGCGTTCTTGAAACCAGCAGCACATTCGTTGCACCCGGTATTGCAGTGAACTCTTTTAATCGTTTAAATCACTTTAATGCGCTCTATTACTCTGTCTTCGAACCAGATACCCGCCCGCTCTGGGAAGGGAACCTTAAGCGTTACAAAATATCTGACGCGGGGAAAATTGTAGATGTTAACGGTAATGAGGCAATCGATCCTGTCACTGGTTTCTTTAAAGATGGTGCGCAGAGTTGGTGGGCACAAGCGCCAGACGGCAAAGCTGTAACAGCTGGTGGGGTGCGTTCAAAACTCCCCGATGTAGCGAATAGCAGAAAAGTATACACCTGGATCAGCGGACGTGATTTGACCGCTAGCACCAACATAATCTCTACGTCCAACACAGATGCTTTGACGAAGTCGCTTTTAGGCGACAGTTCCATGACAGATGCTGAGCAGGAGGCGTTGATACGATGGATTCGTGGTGAGGATATTAAGGATGAGGACGGTGATAACCAGACTAATGATGCCCGCAAGTTTGTGGCTGATCCGCTGCATTCGGAGCCCAAACTGATCGTTTATGGTGGCACAGAAGAAAGTCCTGATACGGCTGTTTTTTTTGGTGACAATCAGGGGTTTTTACATGCCATTAATGGCAGAACTGGCGAATCATATTTTGCTTTCATGCCTGTTGAATTGCTGAAGAATCAACGCACGTTAATGGATAATAGTGACACCGTGTCGGATCGCATCTACGGTATGGATGGATCGATAGTTAGTTGGGTGAAGAACCCAAGTGGTGCCATTGATGCGTCGGATGGTGACCACGTGTACTTGTACACCGGGATGCGCCGGGGTGGTCGCAGCTACTATGCATTGGATGTAACGGATAGAACGAAGCCAAAAGCAATGTGGCATATTTCTGGCGAATCTGAAGGGTTTTCTGAACTTGGTCAAACCTGGTCTACTCCCGTTAAAAGCAAGGTTAAGATCGGCGAAACTATCAAGGATGTGCTGTTTTTTTCTGGCGGGTATGATGCGAACCAAGACGACGTATCCACTCGCACCAACGATAGTATGGGGCGTGCGCTTTACATTGTAGATGCTAAAACAGGTGCGCGGTTGTGGTGGGCAGGCCCCAAGGAAGAGGGTTCTACTGCGAATCTTAAGCTCGAAAAAATGAAGTACAGCATTCCGGCATCTCCCAAAGTGCTTGATATCGATGGCGATGGTCTTGCTGACCAGGTGTACGTCGGTGACATGGGCGGTCAGGTATGGCGGTTTGACCTGAATAACGGGAACTCTGTGGACAGCTTCGCCACCGGCGGCCCTATAGCAGACTTTGCGGGCGATGATGTGGCGAATGCGCGACGTTTTTATCACACTCCGGATCTTTCGATCAGCCGTTATTGGGGGAAGCGTTACCTGACGCTAGTGATTGGTTCCGGCTACCATGCTCATCCCTTAAACAAGGTCATTGAAGATCGCGCGTACATGCTACGGATTCCATCACTATACGGGGCACCGGCCGATTCGACCGGTACTGTGAGCTATACAACTCATACTGAAAGCGATCTTTTTGACATAACTGATAACAAAATCGGTGAGGGTAACGATTCGGAGAAGCTTGCAGCTGAACAAAGTTTGGCGAGTGCTAGTGGCTGGATGCTCAAGTTCGAGAACAGCGGTGAAAAAATGCTGTCATCAAGCATTGTTGTTGATGGCGTAGCAACATTCACTACCTATGAACCTGCAGCGGCTTTGTCGGCGTGTGCTCCGTCAACGGGACGTTCACGTCTCTACTCGGTTCTGCTGCGTGATGGCCGACCGGTCCGCAATTATGATGGTATAGATGGGGTTGACGATCTTAAAAAGAGTGATCGCAGCAAGGATGTGACCGACCCCGGTATACCACCGTCTCCAAAACTGCTGAGAACAGAAGAGAGTGCGTTCATCTGTGTTGGTACAAACTGTGAGGAAGTGGAGGACAGCAACACCTTTACTCAAACATTCTGGAGGGAGGTTGAGTGATGGGACTTGGTTGTCGTGCTAGCCGAGGCTTTACCTTGATAGAGATGATGATTGTGGTGGCCATTGTCGGCATTCTTGCCGCTGTGGCCTACCCTTCTTACCAGGAGCATGTGAAGGCGTCCCGAAGGGCTGAGGCTCAATCGGCCCTGATGGGACTCGCAGCAGCCATGGAGAGGCACTTTACGGCTAACAATACGTACAAAGGCGCCGGGCCAAGTGGCGGAGATACCGGCGCCCCTAGTATATATTATGATCAGGTTCCCGACGGCGGAGGGACCGCATACTATAATCTGACTATCGCAAACGCCTCAGATTCAGCGTTCGTGGTGCAAGCAACTCCGGTGAATGCGCAGGCCGGGGATGGGTTTCTGGATATTAACAATCAGGGCATCAGACGCTGGGACAGGGACGACGACGGTTCTATTGGTACCGGCGAGACAAGCTGGAAAAAGTAGGAGTTGGCCTCTGGGGTCAGCACTGAATCAGTGCGCCCCAAGATAATCGGATTTTATTGTCGAAGTCCTTGTCATGAACGGCGCGGAAGCGGCCGCCTCGATTGACGCCTAGATAGCTCATTGGTTGTCGCGAATTTGATTCCGGGCATGCTACTAAGGATCCGCTAGCTCCATGTACAAGTCCGCTAGGGCTAAAGGTTAGGTAACCACGCCCACCGGTTCGAGATTTCATGCGATAATTTTTTACAGGTTGAATGACCTTCCATACAGTGTTGCCGTCTGGTCGCAAATCCTTATCTCGATCCGGGAATATCGAAGCGGGTAATGTCCAGTCGTCTACGCACTGGTTCCCCGACGTTAGAGGGCATATGGTCACTAAGGCGCCAGTATGCACGGCTTGTGAGCGTGCAAACGAAAAAGCGCCGTTGTAGGTGGCGATCAGTTCACGCTGGCGTGATTTGACAACCTCTTTATCCATCGCCGGAACGGCTATGCTGAGTGTGATGGAAAGAATGATCAATGTTGTTAAAAGCTCAACTAGTGTTAAGCCTCGATTTTGAGTAATCGGCATGTAGCCTCCTTGGCAAATTAGCAGCTTTCATCCTGAAAGCATTTGTATTATTCACTCCATCCCCAACTTCTTCAACCGATACCGCATCGCCCGAAAACTAATCCCCAGCCTTTTGGCCGCCGCGGTCTTATTCCAACGCGTAGCCTCAAGCGCCTTCTCGATAGCTTGCCGCTCGATCGTCTCAAGATAATCTTCTAAATCAATTTCCCCTTCAGGTACCAAAGCCGAAAGCCCTTCGCGATCGAGTCCGGGCCCTCTGCCTGCACTGCCGCGGGCCACGCCTCCACCAAGATGAAGGTCTTCCGCATCAATACGATCTTCATCACACAGCGTAAACGCCCGCTCCAGAATGTTCTCAAGCTCCCGCACATTGCCCGGGAAGTCATAGCTTTTCAGTCGCTCAATCGCGGGAGTGGTTAAAGTGGCTGGATCACACTCATACTCTCCAGCAATGCGCTCCAATATGTGCTCGGCCAGTAGAGGGATATCGTCTCTTCGTTCTCGAAGTGCGGGTACGGCCAGCTCAATGACGTTGATGCGGTAAAACAGATCCTGGCGGAAGCTGCCTTCCTGCACCAGTTCCGGCAGGTTTTTGTGGGTGGCGCTGAGCACCCGGATGTCCACTGGCACTTCTTTGGTATCGCCGACCGGACGAACGGCTTTCTCCTGGATAGCCCGCAGCAGTTTTACCTGCATGGCCAGCGGGAGATCGGCCACTTCGTCCAGAAACAGGGTGCCACCATCGGCGGAGCGGAACAGGCCCTGTTTATTTTCGACGGCTCCGGTAAAACTGCCCTTCTTGTGGCCAAAGAACTCGCTTTCCATCAACTCCGAGGGGATAGCTCCACAGTTCACGGCGACAAAGGGGCCGTCACTTCGGGGGCCTTGCAGATGAATCATGCGGGCAACCAGCTCCTTGCCGCTGCCGGATTCGCCGCTGATAAACACCGGTGCCTGGCTTCTGGCGAGCTTTTTCGTCTGTGTGCGCAGTTTTCGGATTTGCGGCGAGTCGCCCAGAAGCAGGCCGGGCTCATCGGACTCGGCGGTTTCGCCGGTCTGGGGTTCTGACAGCTTCAGAGCGCTGTTGACCAGTTCCCGCAGGCGGGGTAGCTCCACGGGCTTGGACACGAAGTCAAAGGCGCCGGCCTTGAGCGATTCGATGGCTGTGTCCATGCTGCCATAGGCGGTAATCACCGCAACGGGCGTGCAGGGCGTGTGTTGCTGAATCCAGTGTACAAGCTCTATGCCATTGCCGTCGGGCAGGTTCATGTCGGTCAGGCAGAGCTGGGGGTTGTGCTGCTGCAGTAATTCCCTGGCGCTGGCCAGATCGGGGGCAGTGTAGGTGGTAATGCCCATCCGGGTGAGGGTAATTTCCAGTAGATCCCGGATATCCGGCTCGTCGTCAACAATCAGCGCTGTCTGTGTAGTCATTCTGTGTCTTCGGTTCCCTGTTGAATTCAAACGCCCGATGGCCAGCTGGTCAGATCATTCGCCCGGGGTGAGCAAACGTTATGCGGAATCGGCACCCCGGCTGTCCGTCATCGACCAGCGACAGGTGTGCCTGGTTGGCTTCGCATAACTCCCTGGCCAGGTAGAGGCCAAGCCCGGTTCCGCTTTTATCCGTTGTGAAAAAGGGCTCGAATACGGAATGCCGATGCTCGGCACTGATGCCCGGGCCAAAATCCCGAACGTCCACGTAAGCCCGTTTGCCATCGGCCGTGGCGCCCGCAATTAATTTTATCCTGTTTTGCCCGGTCTGCTGTTTGCTGTACCGCAAACCATTGTCGCACAGATTCACCATCACCTGCTCAATCTGACTCTTGTCGAAACGAGCCTGTGGAATCTGCTCGCTGATATTCAATTCGATCGTGGTGGCCGTTTCCCCATTCAGCGTCTGCACGAAATCATCCCGGAACTCGCGAAGCCATTGGCCGACATCTATCAGCTCGGAATTTGCGGTCCGGCGGCGAGAGAGGTCCAGTACATTCTCGATGATGCCATTCACCCGTCGGGAGTGACGGCGAATGATATCGAGCATGCGAAGATCCCCTTCATCCAGGCTGGGGGATTCTTCCATTAACTGGGCAGCGTGGCTGATGGCGCCGAGAGGATTCCGGATTTCGTGAGCGATGCCAGCCGTTAAGCGTCCGAGGGACGCCAGCTTCATCTGTTGGGCCTGCTGGGTCACTTTACTCATGTCTTCAATAAACACCAGAATCTGGTCGCCCCGTTCCTGGTCCAGTTGCGTGAAGTTGGCCTGCAAAAGCGGTGAGGTAGTCGACGCCTGAAAGGGTTCAATCCGCATGTTGGGGTTTTTCAGCCAGCTTTCGAGCCCCTGCCTGAGCGGTTTAGGCAGTAGCCGTGCACGGGGCTCCAGATCTTCTCCATCGGCGCTCACACCGAACAGCAGTTCTTCGGCGGCGGCGTTGGCAAGCCGAATCTGGCCGAAACGATCAAGCACCAGGATGCCGGTACGCATGCGCTGGATGATCTGCTGGTTGATCTGTTCCAGTTCCTGAATGCTCCGTGCCCGGCTGCTGGCCAGGGCTTCGCTTCGGATCATCCGTTTTGAAATGCCCTGCAGGACAAAAGCCGCGGCAAAGTAGAGTATGCCCAGAGAGCCCGCCCGGACAATGTCGTCGGCGGTTTCATTGATGGCGAGTACCGCCCAGCCGGAGATGCCGAGAGAGCAGATGGCAGCTAGCGCCGCGTAGAAGGTGCCTATCCGGCTTGGTGTCAGAATATTGCCCGCCGCCACCGAAATGATAACCAGGTTGGCCAGGCCATTAGTGATACCGGTGCTGGCCAGTAACAGTCCATGCATCACCAGTATGTCGATCAGAATGGAGAGCGTGATATGCCGCTGTCTTGGCTGAAAGCCGGCAAGCAGTAGCAGTGCGGTAAAGCCATTGACTGCCAGGTAGGTAACCACGCCCGCCTGGTAGTACTCCAGCCAGCGGAACTTGCTGTCGGTGGTGAATGGATCGAAGAGCAGCAAGCCCAGCAGCATCAGGCTGATGACCACGCGATAATGATTGTAGATCCGGAACAGCCTTCCTTGTTGCTGCTTGGCCGGCGGCCCGAAAGCAGAGCGCTTGCTGTCTTTGTCGGCAGTGTCTTGAGCCATGGAGCGAGTCATCTGTCTGTGTGCGGGAGAAATCTTTGCTGTTGACGGGTTATAATAGCCTTTTAACGGCAACAAGTTACAGGAGCCAGTCCATGCCGGAAGCCGGTCAAGCACCCCAGAGCCAGAGCGCCGCCAGAAAACTCCGCGTTGTTATGGCGCAACTGGATTTCCTGGTGGGAGATATTCCGGGTAATACCGATCTGATTCTGGAGGCAACCCAGCGGGCCTGGGATGAGCATCAGGCCGATATCGTTGTCTTTCCGGAGCTTTGCCTGACCGGCTACCCGCCGGAGGATCTCCTGTTGCGCCCGAGTCTGGATCTTCGCGTGAGCGAAGCACTGGAAAAGCTGCAAAGTGCAGCATTGCCTCCGGCGATGGTCATCGGTGCTCCGATTCGCTCTGGAGGGTTGCTATATAATGCGGCGCTGGTGATTGAAGCCGGTCAGATTCGCGGTCGCTACTTCAAACGCTTCCCGCCGAACTACCAGGTTTTTGACGAAAAGCGCTATTTCGCCGAAGGTTCCGACACACTGGTGCTCGACATTAAAGGCCAGCCTGTCGGCATTACCGTGTGTGAGGATCTCTGGAAAGATGGCCCTGTGGAAGATGCGGCAGCCGCGGGTGCCCGGCTCATCCTTAATCTCAATGCCTCGCCCTACGATATCGATAAACAGGCCCGTCGCAAGGCTTTGCTGGAACGCAAGTCCCGGGAGAACCGGGTCAGCATCGTCTATGTGAACCTTGTGGGCGGCCAGGATGAGCTGGTGTTTGATGGCGGCTCCATGGTGTTTGATCATTCCGGTGGGCTGTCGGCGGAAGTGCTTCAGTTCGAGGAGGGGCTGTACCCGGTGGATTTCCTGTGCGAGCACCATTGTCAGCCGATTTCTCGGCCATTACCGCCAGAACCGCAGCTGGAAGCCAATGTTTATAGTGCCCTGGTAACCGGCGTACGGGATTACGTCAACAAGAATGGTTTCAAGTCGGTGGTGTTGGGCCTGTCAGGCGGCATCGATTCCGCGGTTACACTGGCGGTTGCGGTGGATGCCCTGGGCAAGGAGCGTGTGCGCGCGGTGATGATGCCGTTCCGGTATACCTCCAGCATCAGCCTGGAAGATGCCGAAGCCGAGGCCACCGCCCTGGGTGTGCAGTATGACGTATTCTCCATTGAGCCCATGTACGATGCCTTCATGGCGGCGCTGGCAGAACCGTTTGCGGGCACAAAGCCGGATACCACCGAGGAAAACCTTCAGGCCCGTCTGCGGGGCGTGCTGCTTATGTCACTGTCCAACAAGTTTGGCTCTTTGGTGCTTACGACCGGCAACAAGAGTGAAATGGCGGTTGGCTATTCCACGCTATACGGTGACATGGCCGGTGGCTTTGATGTTCTGAAGGATGTGCCGAAAACGCTGGTGTTCCGGCTGGCGCGCTACCGCAATACCCTGTCACCAGTGATTCCGGAGCGGGTGATTACCCGCCCGCCCTCAGCCGAGCTGGCGCCGGATCAGAAAGATGAGGACAGCTTGCCGGGCTATGACGTACTGGATCAGATCCTGAATCTATACGTGGAGCGTGATTACAGTGCCGATGCCATCGTAGCGGAAGGGTTTGAACGCGAAGACGTGGACAGGGTGGTCAGGCTGGTCGATATCAATGAATACAAGCGCCGCCAGGCCCCCATCGGTGTTCGTATTACCGAGCGGGGCTTTGGCAAAGACCGGCGCTATCCCATTACCAACGGCTGGAAGAGCGGGAAGTAATCCCGCTCTTATTCATCCCCCATCAGACCAAAGGTCACCACGTTGGTTAGTGACCGGTTCTGGCGGCGAAGAAGATCCGATTCGTACTCACCGTTCTCGTTGAAGGCCTCGCTGTTGGGGAAGTTTTTTCTCAGGGTGGCAATGGCATCGTTGGCGCCCTTTTTCAGCTCCAGAAAGCGGAAGGTATCCGCCAGGATCATCAAGGCCTCCTCCACTGAAGGCGAAGAAGGGTAGTTCTCCACCACGTACCGGGCACGGTTATTGGCCGCCACATAGGCTTCACGCTTGATGTAGTAGCGGGCTGCGTGCAGCTCCAGTTCAGCCATGCGGTTGCGGATGGCGATCATGCGCTGGCGGGCGTCCAGGGCATATTCACTGTCCGGAAACCGGTTCAGCAGCTGTGAGAAATCGCGGAAGGCCTGCAGCTGCTCGCCGGGATTGCGCGCGGCCACATCAACAGGGAAGTAGCGGGCGGCCAGGCCAAGGTCCAGGTTGTAGGAGGCTAGCCCTCTCATATAGAGGGCATAGTCCAGGTGATCACTCTGCGGATTCAGGCGCATGAAGCGGTCGGCGGCAGCCCGGGAACCTTCAAGGTCGAGGTTCTGGTAACGGGCAAAGATCAGATCAAGCTGGGCCTGTTCGGCATAACGGCCGAATGGATAATAGGTTTCCAGGGCATCCAGGTTCTGTTCGGCTTCGTTGAAGTTGCCCGAGTTCATGGCCTCACGGGCATTCTCGTAATAGGTTTGTTCCGGCAGGACTTCCACCTCCTTCTGGGACGCACAGCCGGCGGCAAGCGCAAAAAGTGTGGAAAGTAGCAGTAATCGAACGACTGATCTCATGCCGGAATCCCGTATAATGTTCAGAACTTGTGGTTGGATTGGTCATTGTAACGGGGAAGGCTGTCTGTGTGCAGTGTTTCCCGATATTGGCACCAGAATCTGACCGAAACGTAACATCGCCGCCTGTCCGGCGGCCGTCTGCGCCAGAAACCAACGGCGAAAACGAGGCTGAATGACTTCCGAAAACCGAATTACCGGCCAATTTACCGTACCGCCGGAGCTCAGCGATAAACGGCTGGACCAGGCAGCGGCGGAACTGATGCCCGAGCATTCCCGCTCCCGCCTGCAGTCCTGGATCAAGAGCGGAGCCCTGACGGTGAATGGAAAATCCCGTAAGCCGCGGGACAAGGTAATGATGGGCGATTCCCTGGCGCTCAATGCTGAGCCTGAAGTGCAGGTGACCTGGGAAGCCGAACCCATCAGCCTGGATATCGTCTACGAAGATGAGCACTTGCTGGTGATTAACAAGCCGGCCGGGTTGGTGGTGCACCCAGCGGCCGGCCATTCTGATGGCACGCTGGTGAACGCCCTGCTGAATTACGCGCCGGAAGTGGAAAACCTGCCGAGGGCAGGTATTGTTCACCGCCTGGACAAGGATACCTCCGGCATCATGGTGGTGGCCCGCAGCCTGATTGCACATACCTCCCTGGTAGACCAGCTGCAAACACGCACGATGGGGCGGGAGTATGAGGCCGTGGTGGTGGGCGCGCTGACCGGTGGTGCAACAGTTGACGCACCTATTGGCCGTCATCCGCAGGATCGTAAACGCATGGCCGTGGTTTCCAGTGGCAAACCGGCGGTCACCCATTACCGCCTGCTGGAGCGTTTTGCCGCGCATACCCTGGTTCGTTGCAAGCTGGAAAGTGGCCGCACCCATCAGATCCGTGTGCACATGGCGCATGTGCGCCACCCGCTGGTTGGTGATCCTGCCTACGGTGGGCGTCTGCGGTTGCCCAAAGGCACTACAGAGGAGCTTCGGGATGTACTGGCTGCGTTCACCCGGCAGGCCCTGCATGCGAGACAGTTGACCCTTGAGCATCCGGAAACGGGTGAGATTCTGAGCTGGGAGGTGCCGCTACCAGAGGATATGGTTCACCTGATCGAAGCTCTGCGCAAACACGCCCGGGAGCTGGAAGAACGTGATTTCTGACAACTACATCCTGAGGCCGAGTTGGTCCGCACCGGGGGCGGTGCAAGCCATGTGCACGACTCGCAAGGGAGGCGTCAGTGAGGCGCCGTGGAGTTCGCTCAACCTCGGGGATCATGTCGGGGATAGCCCTGAATCTGTCGCCGAAAACCGGCAGCGCCTGGCCCGCTTCACGGGGTTAGAGGTGGATCGGATTGGCTGGTTGAATCAGGTGCATGGTGCGAGGGTGGTCGAGCTTACACCCGACAACGCTCAACAGGTTCCTGAAGCGGATGCCAGTTTCACCCGATCGCCCGGCCTTAGTTGTGCCATTCTGACTGCCGACTGCCTGCCCGTAGTGATTGCGGATTCCGATGGAACCGTAGTGGGGGCTGCTCACGCCGGCTGGCGCAGCCTCAGCGGAGGCGTGCTGGAAAACCTGGTCAGTGCGATGGCGGTTGAGCCTGACAAGCTTTCGGCCTGGCTGGGCCCCGCCATTGGTCCCGACAGTTTCGAAGTTGGCCCGGAAGTGCGCGAAGCGTTTGTTCAGCACAGTCCGGAAGCTGCGAAAGCCTTTGACACCAAGGGTGCCCGCCCGGGCCATTTCATGGCCGATATCTACAGTCTGGCAACCCTGCGTCTGAGTCAGGTTGGTGTCTCGTCCGTCGCTGGCGGTAGTCTGTGCACCGTTCAGGATCGGGAATGGTTCTTTTCCTATCGCCGGGATGGTCAAACCGGCCGTATGGCCACCCTGGTCTGGCTAAAATCCTGAAGTCTCGATAGCTCTTCCTGATGTGTTAACTGACAGCCGTCAAATTTCTGACGAATTGCGGTCTGCCCAACTTGAACTCCCCCCACTTGCCCCTACATTAAGTTTCAAAGCAATCGGAATATCCGGACCACAGGGTTGATCGGTATTCACTACGAATTTTGGGGATAAGAGCACATGAGAATCGACAAGCTCACTAGCAAGCTGCAAACCGCGTTGGCGGATGCGCAGTCCATCGCGGTTGGCAAAGACCATAACTTCATCGAGCCCGTGCATCTGATGCAGGCCCTGCTGGACCAGCAGGGAGGCTCCATTAAACCGCTGCTCAAACAAGTGGGGGTTGAGCCCGGCCGGGTACGGCAGGCCGTGGCGAAGGAAATTGAGAACCTGCCGGAAGTGCAGGGCAATGCCGGCGATGTGTCCATGTCGAACGACATGGGTCGACTGTTCAACATTTCCGACAAGCTGGCCCAGAAGCGGGGTGACCAGTTCATATCCAGTGAGCTGGTTCTGCTGGCGGCGGTTGAAGACCGCGGCTCCCTGGGGCGCATTCTGCGAGAGCAAGGCGTTGACAAGGCGGCGCTGGAAAAGGCCATTGACGAAGTACGCGGGGGAGAGTCGGTGAATGATGCCGGCGCGGAGGAAAACCGTCAGGCGCTTTCAAAGTACACCATTGATCTTACCGAGCGGGCTGAAGCCGGTAAGCTGGACCCGGTAATCGGTCGCGACGACGAAATCCGTCGCACCATTCAGGTACTGCAGCGCCGACGCAAGAACAATCCGGTGCTGATTGGCGAACCGGGTGTGGGTAAAACCGCGATTGTTGAGGGGCTGGCCCAGCGTATCGTCAACGGCGAGGTGCCCGATGGCCTGAAGGACAAGAAAGTACTGTCGCTGGACATGGGCGCATTGATTGCCGGCGCCAAGTTCCGGGGTGAGTTTGAGGAGCGCCTGAAGGCAGTGCTTAACGAGTTGTCGAAACAGGAAGGCCAGATCATCCTGTTCATTGACGAAATCCACACCATGGTAGGCGCCGGGAAAGCCGAGGGTTCGATGGATGCCGGAAACATGCTGAAGCCGGCGCTGGCCCGGGGTGAGTTGCACTGTGTCGGCGCCACCACGCTGAATGAGTACCGGGAGAATATTGAAAAAGATGCAGCACTGGAACGCCGTTTCCAGAAGGTGTTGGTCAGTGAGCCCAGCGAGGAAGATACCATCGCCATCCTGCGTGGGCTGAAAGAGCGTTATGAGGTTCACCATGGGGTTGAGGTAACGGATGGCGCCATCATCGCGGCCGCCAAGCTGTCTCATCGATATATTACCGATCGTCAGTTGCCGGATAAGGCCATTGACCTGGTGGATGAAGCGGCCAGCCAGATCCGTATGGAAATGGACTCCAAGCCTGAGGCTCTGGATCGTCTGGAGCGCCGGCTGATTCAGCTCAAGATTGAGCGGGAAGCCCTGAAAAAGGAAACCGACGCAGCCTCTAAGAAGCGGCTGGAAGAGTTGTCTGCCGTGATCGGCAACGTTGAGCGCGAATACGCCGACCTTGAGGAAGTCTGGAACACTGAAAAGGCGGCTCTACATGGCTCCCAGAAGATCAAGAGCCAACTGGAGCAGGCCAGGATTGACCTGGAGAATGCCCGCCGTGCAGGGGATCTGGGCAAGATGTCCGAGCTGCAGTACGGCAAGATCCCGGAGCTGGAGCGCCAACTGGATATGGCCAGCCAGGCGGAAATGATGGAAATGAAGCTGTTGCGCAACCGGGTCACGGATGAAGAAATTGCGGAAATCGTTTCAAAGTGGACCGGGATTCCGGTATCCAAGATGCTGGAGGGTGAGCGCGACAAGCTGATGCGCATGGAGGAAGCCCTCCACGATCGGGTCATTGGCCAGGATGAGGCGGTGGAAGCGGTATCCAATGCGGTGCGCCGGTCACGGGCTGGTCTGTCGGATCCGAATCGTCCCAACGGTTCTTTCCTGTTCCTCGGCCCGACCGGGGTGGGGAAGACCGAGTTGTGCAAGGCGCTGGCAAACTTCCTGTTCGATACCGAAGAGGCCATGGTTCGCATCGATATGTCGGAATTCATGGAGAAGCACTCGGTCGCCCGTTTGATTGGTGCGCCTCCCGGATATGTGGGGTATGAAGAGGGTGGCTACCTGACCGAGGCCGTGCGTCGCAGGCCCTACTCGGTTCTGCTTCTGGATGAGGTTGAAAAGGCGCACCCGGATGTCTTCAACATCCTGCTTCAGGTGCTGGATGATGGGCGTCTGACCGATGGTCAGGGCCGCACGGTCGACTTCCGCAACACAGTGGTGGTGATGACCTCAAATCTGGGTTCCCACATCATTCAGGAGAAGGCCGGAGAAGAGAACTACGAAGACATGAAGTCGGCGGTGATGGAAGTGGTTGGCACCCATTTCCGGCCGGAGTTCATTAACCGTGTGGATGAAGTGGTGGTGTTCCATCCGCTGGCGGAGTCCCAGATTCAGGGTATTGCCCGCATCCAGATCGAGAATCTGGCTCGTCGCCTGAAGGATCAGGATATGAAACTGGAACTCGGAGACGACGTCATGCAGTTGCTGGCGGAAGTCGGGTACGACCCGGTTTATGGTGCCCGGCCGCTGAAGCGGGCGATTCAGCGCATGATCGAAAATCCGCTGGCGCAAAAGCTGCTTCAGGGTGCGTTTGTGCCCGGCGATATCATTCGTGCAACGGTGCAGGAAGACCGGTTGGTATTCAGCAAGAACGGCTGACGAGGGAACTACAGTTGCTGATTTAAAAAAGGGCGGAAGACACGAGTCTCCGCCCTTTTCTGTTATCCGAACCCCTAGGCTTTAACGCGGGCTGCTGCCACCTTGTTCCGGGCCGCAGTTTTCGTCTGCGATTTCCTGGAATTTCTGGCGCTGCTGCGCAATTTCCTCGGGACTCAGATACCGGGTTTCACCGTTCTCCTCCACCCGGATACGAGCGTTGTTATTGATCACCTCAAGATTGGAGCGAGCTGTGCCGCAGTTGGCCTCGCGCTGCTTCCGGCGAGC
Organism: Marinobacter sp. EN3; assembly: GCF_000475315.1. Taxonomy (NCBI): domain Bacteria; kingdom Pseudomonadati; phylum Pseudomonadota; class Gammaproteobacteria; order Pseudomonadales; family Marinobacteraceae; genus Marinobacter; species Marinobacter sp. EN3. The sequence goes on along the minus strand of NZ_AXCC01000015.1, from coordinate 6,689 downwards.
TTCTTCAACCGCGGATTCTTCTCGTTGCTGCTGCTCTGCCGCTTGTTGTTCCTGCAGTTCGTCCAGCTGTTCCTGTGCGCTTCGGCGCTGAACACCAGCGCCCTGACTGGTGCCGGAACGAACGTTGACCTGCTCGGCGTTACGGCCGGTTGGCTGTCGGTCGCCAAAGTGTGTTACGCCGTTCTCGTCTGTCCACTTATAGACCGAAGCGCTGGTTGCAAGGCCGGGTGCGGCCGCCATCAATACCGTCAGCAATAATATTTTTCGGTTCATGTCTCTGCTCGTCACTTGGTTACTGCCTGTGGCTATCATGCCATCGGATGGCTGGATTTTCCTGTCTCTGGTTCAAAATCTTGCACGCAGTTTTGCACAGTATGGCAGAGAGAGGCGAATTCGGCGGTAATTAAGCCACAGCGCCTATTGACAGCGAGTTTCCCGCTGTCAGAATTACCGATTGCCTGAAGACTGGGGTCAATACGGCAGGCAATCCCGAGCGAGTATCCCCCGTTAATCACCACACTGCGTTCGCCAGCGTCTGGCGGGCCTTGGTTGTTGCTTACGTGCAACCCGTTGATTGGCCGTTCTCCGCAACCCTCAGGAGGGCGGCTGGCCAGGAGACAACCTCTTTAGTTTTGGTGTGGAGGAGTACGCCGGTTCCGCTTTCACAAGAAGCAGGGAAACCGAGAATCCAGGCAACCGGGGCGTAACCCGGCTCATTCACTCGTAGAAGAGGGTAGAAAATCGTGGAGTTATTGTCTGGCGCCGATATGCTGATCCGCTCCCTGCAGGATGAAGGGATCGAATACATATACGGCTATCCGGGTGGTGCAGCCCTTCATATTTATGATGCGCTGTTCAGGCAGGACAAAGTCAAGCATATTCTGGTGCGGCACGAACAGGCGGCGGTCCACATGGCCGACGGCTATGCCCGTGCAACCGGAAAACCAGGTACCGTACTGGTGACCTCGGGTCCTGGAGCCACCAACACCATTACCGGCATTGCCACCGCGTTCATGGATTCCATCCCCATGGTGGTTCTGTGCGGCCAGGTTGCATCCACCCTTATTGGTGAGGATGCCTTCCAGGAAACCGATATGATCGGTGTTTCCCGTCCGGTGGTTAAGCACAATCTGAGCGTTCGTCACCCCGAGGAAATCCCTGAGGTAATCCGCAAGGCATACTACATCGCTGCTACCGGTCGTCCCGGTCCGGTTGTGGTTGATATCCCGAAGGATATGACCACACCGAATGAGCGCTATGAGTACTCCTATCCCAAGAAGGTCAAGCTGCGCTCCTATAACCCGGCGGTTCGTGGCCATGCCGGTCAGATCAAAAAAGCCGTCGACATGCTGATGGCGGCCAAACGCCCGGTCATCTATGCCGGCGGCGGTGTGATCCTGGGCAAGGCTTCCAGCCAGTTGACCGAGCTGACCCGGACCCTGGGCTTCCCTATCACCAACACCCTGATGGGCATTGGTTGCTATCCGGCGACTGACAAACAGCACCTGGGCTGGCTGGGTATGCACGGTACCTATGAAGCCAACATGGCGATGCACCATTCAGATCTGATTCTCTGTGTGGGCGCGCGCTTTGATGATCGCGTGACCAACGCCACCGAGAAGTTCTGCCCGGGCGCGCGCATTATTCATATCGATATCGACCCGGCATCTATCTCAAAGACCATAGATGCAGACGTGCCCATTGTCGGCCCGGTGGATGCGGTACTGAAAGAAATGCTGTCGCTGGTAAAAGAATCCAGGGACAAGCCGGATGCCGAGGCGCTGGCATCGTGGTGGAAGCAGATTGAAGAGTGGCGCGCGTTCCACGGCATGCGTTACGAGACCAGCCCGGATGTAATCAAGCCCCAGGAAGTGGTCGAGATGCTCTGGAAGCTCACCAATGGTGATGCCTTCGTAACCACCGATGTAGGTCAGCACCAGATGTTTGCTGCCCAGTACTACAAGTTCGACAAGCCGAACCGATGGATCAACTCCGGTGGCCTCGGCACCATGGGCTTCGGCCTGCCGGCCGCCATGGGCATCAAACTGACCCATCCGGAAGATGAAGTGCTGTGCTTTACTGGTGAAGGCAGTATCCAGATGAATATCCAGGAACTGTCCACCTGCAAGCAGTACGATCTGCCGGTGAAGATCATCAACCTGAATAACCAGGCTCTGGGCATGGTCAAGCAGTGGCAGGACATGAATTACGAGTCCCGCCATTCCCAGTCTTACATGGAGTCTTTGCCGGACTTCATCAAGCTGGCGGAAGCGTATGGTCATGTGGGTGTGCGCATTGATCGCAAGGAAGACCTGGAGCCCAAGCTCAAGGAAGTCCTGGCCATGAAAGACAAACTGGTGTTTGTCGATATCTATGTGGACCGCTTTGAGCATGTCTATCCCATGCAGGTCGCTCGAGGATCCATGAAAGACATGTGGCTCAGCAAAACGGAGAGGGTGTGATCATGCGTCGAATCATTTCTGTTTTGCTGGAAAACGAACCCGGCGCACTGTCTCGTGTGGTTGGCCTGTTTTCGCAGCGCAACTACAACATCGAAACCCTGACCGTGGCGCCCACGGAAGACGAAACCCTGTCTCGCCTGACTGTCACCACGACAGGTTCCGACAAGGTTATCGAGCAGATCACCAAGCAGCTGAACAAGCTGATCGAAGTGGTCAAGCTGGTGGATCTGACCGAGGGCGCTCACATCGAGCGGGAGCTGATGCTGGTCAAGCTCAAGGCAACCGGATCCCAGCGTGCCGAGATCAAGCGCACGGTGGATATCTTCCGTGGCCAGATTGTGGATGTCACCAGTTCTGTCTACACCGTGCAGCTTGCCGGCGACAGTGAAAAGCTGGACGGCTTCATTCAGGCGGTGGGCACTTCGGGTGTTCTGGAAGTTGTTCGCACTGGTGTATCTGGCATTGCCCGGGGCGAAAAGGTGCTCAGCCTGTAAGGGCTGCCGAAACAAATCGAAAATCATGGCCCCGAGGGGTCAGTACATATAATAGAGGTTTCTCATGCAGGTTTATTACGATAAGGATTGCGATCTTTCCATCATCCAGGGCAAGAAAGTTGCCATTCTCGGCTTCGGCTCCCAGGGTCACGCTCATGCGTGTAACCTGAAGGACTCCGGTGTAGACGTGGTTGTTGGTCTGCGTGCCGGTTCATCCTCCATCGCCAAGGCTGAAGCCTATGGACTGAAGACCAGCGATGTGGCTTCTGCCGTTGCATCTGCAGACGTGGTCATGGTTCTGACGCCGGACGAGTTCCAGGCCCAGCTGTACCGTGAGGAAATCGAGCCGAACCTGAAGCAGGGCGCTACCCTGGCCTTCGCTCACGGTTTTGCGATTCACTACAACCAGATCGTTCCGCGCAAAGATCTGGACGTGATCATGGTTGCTCCGAAAGCTCCGGGCCACACTGTGCGCACCGAGTTCACCAAGGGCGGTGGTATCCCTGACCTGATTGCGATCTTCCAGGACGCGTCCGGCAACGCCAAGAATGTAGCTCTGTCCTACGCCAGCGGCATCGGCGGCGGCCGTACCGGTATCATCGAAACCACCTTCAAGGACGAAACCGAAACCGATCTGTTCGGTGAGCAGGCGGTTCTGTGCGGTGGTGCGGTTGAGCTGGTTAAAGCCGGCTTCGAAACCCTGACCGAAGCAGGCTACGCTCCGGAAATGGCGTATTTCGAGTGTCTGCATGAGCTTAAGCTGATTGTTGACCTGATGTACGAAGGCGGTATCGCCAACATGAACTACTCCATCTCCAACAACGCCGAGTACGGTGAATACGTAACCGGCCCGGAGGTGATCAACGAGCAGTCCCGCGAAGCCATGCGTAACGCATTGAAGCGCATCCAGAGTGGTGAATACGCCAAGATGTTCATCTCTGAAGGCGCATTGAACTACCCGTCCATGACCGCTCGCCGTCGCCAGAATGCGGCTCACGAGATCGAAACCGTGGGCGAGAAGCTGCGTTCCATGATGCCGTGGATTTCCGCGAACAAGATCGTGGACAAAGACAAGAACTGATCCGGATTTTCGGTAAGGTTTGGAAACGCGGCCCCTTGTGGCCGCGTTTTTCGTTTATACTCCGCCCAAATGCTTTCCGGAGTTTATGGAATGACTGAAGAAAAGAATACCGTGGAAAAATCAGAAACCAGGAAAGCCGCAGATCCGGAAATTGAGCCCGGTGAAGTGGTTGAAGAGGAGCTTGTTGAGGGGGCAAAGGTTCGTCGCAAAGGCATTTACCTGCTTCCCAACGCGCTGACGACAGCCTCTCTGTTCTCTGGATTCTATGCGATTGTTTCTGCCGCCAATGGTGTGTTCGACAATGCGGCCATTGCCATTTTCGTGTCCATGATTCTGGATGGGCTGGATGGCCGTGTTGCCCGGATGACGAATACTCAGAGCAAATTCGGTGAGGAATACGACAGCCTTGCCGACATGGTGGCCTTCGGTGTTGCGCCCGGCCTGGTGGCGTTTTTCTGGTCCCTCAACGGATTGGACAAAGTGGGCTGGGTGGTTACGTTCATCTACGTGGCCGGCGCAGCATTGCGGTTGGCCCGGTTCAATACCCAGATCGGCTCCGTGGACAAAAAATACTTTGTGGGCCTGCCTAGTCCATCGGCAGCTGCCTGTGTTGCGGGGCTGGTGTGGTGTTTCCACAGTTTCGAGCCATCGTCCTGGCTGACGTTGCTGACAATTATCGTTGTGGCCGGAACCGGTGTGCTGATGGTCAGCAATATCCTTTACCGCAGCTTCAAGGATCTCGATCTTCGAGGTCGGGTGCCTTTCGCGGCAATACTTCTAGTGGTGCTGGTGTTTGTGGTGATCGCCCTTGATCCCGCCACCGTACTCTTCACCGGGTTCCTGATTTACGCACTTTCCGGCCCGGTTCGGGCTCTGTTCCGTCGCAAGCCGGCCCGCGCTCGGTAGGGCTTACCCCTCGGCCGAGTGAATCGGCCGGGAATTTTCTCGGGAACCTCCGGTCAGTTACCTCAAGTAATGAATTGGAGATTCCCGATGCTTATCAAGCGCCGCCCGTCGTGGGCTCTGTCAGAATCTGAAGTGACGCCTGAATCCGTCTACCTGAACCGGCGGAAATTCATGGCCGGGACGATGGCATCCGCTGCGGCGCTGACCATGCCGGGCCTGCTCAGGGCGGAGGAGGGCGGAATTCCTGGCGACTCCCTGCAATATAAGGCCATGCCGGCGTTTTCTACCGACGAAAAGAAAGCGCCTTACCCCGCGATTACTTCCTACAACAATTTCTATGAATTTGGCACGGATAAGGGCGATCCTGCGCGCTATGCCGATGCCATGTCGGTCGACCCCTGGTCTGTGTCTGTCGAAGGTGAATGTGCAAAGACAGGCACCTATGCGCTGGAAGATCTGTTGAAGCCTCACCAGTATCAGGAGCGTATTTACCGGTTGCGTTGCGTGGAAGCCTGGTCGATGGTGATTCCGTGGGTCGGTGTGCCGTTGGCCGAAGTGCTCGCCAGTCTGCAGCCGACATCAAAAGCTAAATACGTCTACTTCGAAACGCTTCATGATCCGGGCCAGATGCGTGGGCAGCGCTCCATGTTCAGCGTGATTGACTGGCCCTACCGGGAGGGGCTCCGGATGGACGAGGCCATGAACGAGTTGTCGTTTCTGGCCATTGGTTTGTACGGCAAGACCCTGCCAAACCAGAATGGTGCGCCGATCCGCCTGGTTGTGCCATGGAAATATGGCTTCAAGAGCATCAAGTCGATCGTCCGTATCCGCTTCATGGAGCAGCGACCCAAGACCAGCTGGGAGATGATCGCGCCTGAAGAGTATGGCTTTTATGCCAACGTGAATCCGGAAGTGGATCATCCGCGCTGGAGTCAGAAGCGTGAGCGTCGCCTGCCCTCTGGTTTGTTGAGCCCGAACTGGATCGAGACGGTGAAGTTTAACGGCTATGGTGAGCACGTCGCCCATTTATATAAGGGCATGGATTTGTCCAGGTATTATTGATGGCATCCAAGGCTTCTCGTCAATTTCCCTATGCTCCGGTTAAAGTTCTGGTTTTTCTGATCTGCCTGATTCCGCTCGCGTTGATCGGGTGGGACATCCAGAACGGTAATCTGGGGCCTGATCCAGGCCAGACCATTACGGAAGGACTGGGTATCGCGGCGTTCCAGTTTCTGCTGATAACCCTGTTGATCTCACCATTGCGAAAAATCACAGGTTGGGCTGGTTGGCTCCGCTTTCGCAGGATGGTGGGGTTATATGCTTTTTTCTACGCGGCTTTGCATGTGCTCGCCTTCCTCCAGTTCATTCTTGGATGGTTTGATTTATGGGCAGCCTTTACCAAGCGCCCCTATATCATCGCGGGTGGCTTGGCGTTCCTGTTAATGGCGCCGCTGGCGGCGACCTCGACCAGGGGCATGATGAAAAGGGTGGGGCGCGGCTGGAAACCATTACATCGTCTTATCTACAGCTCGGCACTCCTGGCCTGGGTTCATTTTCTGTGGCAGGCGCGCAGCGACGTGACCGAAATGATGATCTATGGCCTGGTGCTGGCTGTTTTATTGGGGGCTCGCGTGTACTGGTCAGGTTTTTCCACGCTCATTCCTCTGAGAAGAGCGTGATTTTGATCAACGTCTGAGCGTTTTGGTGGGTATTTGATCGTTGGCGTAGGTGGAAACCGAAGCCCGG